>CALBSG010000031.1 GCA_937927675.1 uncultured Paracoccaceae bacterium
GATGGTGGCTTTCGCCACACAGATGTCGATGGGGTCGTCCTGGCGCGTTGGCGTGGTCGGCGGCGAGACCGGTGACCTCGTCTCTGGTGGGCTCTACCGCTTTAGCCGCAACCCAACCTTTGTCGGTCAGTTTGCCCTGCTGGCAGGTGTTGCGATGGCGGTTCCGGCAGTCCCGACAGTCCTCGCGCCAATCCTGTTTCTCTGGTCGGCCAGCACGCAAGTCCGGTCGGAAGAGGCCGCCCTGCGCTTGGCCATTGGGCCGGATTATGACCGTTATGCGGCATCGGTTCCCCGCTGGATCGGCATCAACCGCAAGGCTGAACAATGACCAACGCGAAGCTGATTTCGGTGATCGCTGCCGCAGTGGTCGCAGACCAGGTGACCAAGGCAACAGCGCTGTCGCTCCTGACGCAGGGGACTGCGGTTCCGGTTCTTCCGGGCTTCAATCTCACCCTTGGCTTCAACGAGGGTGCGAGTTTCGGAATGATGGGCGGGCTCATGGCGGGCAAGCCTCTTTTGATGGCGGCGCTGACGGGCGTGCTGACTGTTGCCTTCGCGGTCATGGCATTCCGGGCGCGGCACCCGCTGGAACGCGCGGGTTTTGCGCTGGTCGTGGGCGGGGCGCTTGGCAACATCATCGACAGGGTGCGGCAAGGGGCCGTCACTGACTTCCTTGATTTCTATTGGCGCGACTGGCATTGGCCCACGTTCAACGTCGCCGATATTGCGATCACTCTGGGCGCGGTCTTGATCCTTGCCGCCTCTCTTCCCCTTCGACGCCGCAAGGAGCCTGTTCTTGACCAAAGCTGACCCGCAGAGCCTGTCGCGTGACGACCTTTCCTTGACCGTCGCTTTCCTGATCGCACTGGCGGCCACGCTTGGTGCGCTTTTCATCGGCGAGGTGCTGGGCCAGATGCCTTGCACGCTGTGCTGGTATCAGCGCATCGCCATGTTCCCGCTGGTGCCGATCCTCGGCCTTTCGCTCTGGCGCGGGGACGGCATGGCACGCACCTACGCCTTGCCGCTGGTCTTGGCCGGGCTGGCGCTTGCGGCCTGGCATTCGGGGCTTTACGCAGGGATCCTGCCCGCGCCCATCGTGCCCTGCACCGAGAACGGCCCATCCTGCACCGGCGAGGCGCAGGTCATCCTTGGCGTGCCGATCCCGTATCTTTCCATGGTCGCCTTTGTGGCGGTCCTTGCCTGTCTCCTCTTGCCGAAAGGACAACGCCCATGAATCGTCGCAATCTCCTGATCGGAGCATCCGCACTCGGGCTCGCCGCCTTTGCAGGCGGCGCCATCATCCTGAACCGTCGCCGTTCGGCCGAGGCGGAGGCAGTGGCTGCCGCCACGCCTGCCGTAGATCCGGCGCTTTTGGTCCGAGAGTATTCCCCCAGCTTCGGTCCCGCCGATGCGCCCGTCACATTGGTCGAGTTCTTCGATCCCTCTTGCGAGGCCTGCCGCGCTTACCACCCGGTGGTGCAGGAAATCCGACGGCAGTTTCCGACGCAGGTCCGCGTTGTGCTGCGCTACACCGTCTTCCACGAAGGCTCGGACGAGGCCGTGCGCATCCTCGAGGCCGCGCGGATGCAGGACAAGTTCGAGCCG
>CALBSG010000032.1 GCA_937927675.1 uncultured Paracoccaceae bacterium
GCCGGCCGTGACCACCCGCGTCGATTGGTTGGCCGGGGCAAGCCTGATGATGCGGCAATCCGTGCTGGACCAGATCGGGCTCTTTGATGAAACCTTCTTCCTTTATTATGAAGAAACCGACCTTTGCCGTCGCGCTGCACAGGCGGGTTGGCCGACGGACTATGTGCCAGAAAGCCGGGTGGCGCATATTGGCTCGGTTTCAACGGGTATGAAAACCTGGGGGCGGATCCCGCAATTCTGGCTGGATAGCCGGTTGCACTATTATGTGAAAAACCACGGCCGGCTTTATGCCGCCGCGGCCACTTTGGCGGCTGTGCTGGGTGGGGCGCTGTGGCGTTTTCGACTGCTGTTTCAACGCAAGGACAGGGGCGACCCACCGCGCTATTTGCGTGATCTTGTCGCACATGGGGCGCGTGCCATGATGCGGCCCCTTTTGCCGGGCAAGACCGCGAAACCCAAGACCCGCCCCGCCGCATAGGGGCATCCGCGGGAAGGCCGCGGGAAGGAGTAAAAGATGACCGCGTTTTCTGCTGTTCTGATCGGCAATGAAAGTCTGACCGCGCAATGCGGGCAGGTGCTTTTGGACCGGGGGCATCGTGTTGCTGTGGTGGTCACACAGAACGCCGAGGTTCGCAAATGGGCCCTTGCTACAGGGCTGGCGGTTGCGGCGGATTGGGCGGGCGTTCAGGGAGTTTCGGTCGATTGGCTTTTGTCGGTGGCCAATCTGTCGGTGATCCCGCAGGGCGTTCTGGCCTTGGCCACAAAGGGCGCGGTGAACTTTCACGACGGCCCCTTGCCGCGCCACGCCGGTTTGAACGCCCCGGTTTGGGCGATCTTGTCCGGTGAGGCCCAGCACGGGATCACATGGCACCTGATTTCTGGCGGCGTGGATGAAGGCGACATTCTGGAGCAACGCCTGTTCGACATCGCCCCCGGTGACACGGCCTTGACGTTGAACACCCGCTGTTTCGAGGCGGGGATGGAGTCTTTTCCTGCCCTTGTCACGCAGCTTGAAACCGGTGTGCAGCCGGTGCCGCAAGACCTGTCGCAGCGGTCTGTGCATCTGCGCGATGACCGCCCCGCGGCCATGGGCCGGATTGATTTCGCGCGCCCCGCGACCCAGGTGGTCCGTCTGGTGCGTGCCTTGGACCATGGCCGGTATTGGAATCCGCTTTCGACCGCGAAACTTGCTACCGCTGCACGGGTTTTGAATGTCGGCACAGCCGATCTGGCCGAGGGCACCGGCGTGCCGGGGCAGGTGCTGTCGGCCACGCCCGAGGGTTTGGTTGTGGCCTGTGCGACCGGGGCCGTGCGGCTGAATCGGCTGACCTGCCAAACCAAGGGCGGGGCGGTCTGCCCCTCGACCATCGTGGATGGCCAATTGCCTGCGCTGATGGAATCCGCGGCCCTGACGGCCGCCCTTGCCGCCGTTGTGCCGGGCGAGCCCGCCCTGCGCCGCGCCCTGCAGCGGATGAACCCCGCGCAGGTGCCGGGGGCGGGGCCGGTGGACGTCGCCGACTGGAAACACCTGCCTTTGACGGGGGATCTGGTCAGTCTCGCCATGGCGACGGCGCGGGCGCTGGGCCAACCGGCGGTGGATCTTGCCTTGGCCGGCAAGGGGCTGCCCGGATATCTCAGCGATTGGGTGCCGGTTGCGGTTTCGACTGCAGGCACGATTGCACAGGCCCGCGCGGAGTTGGACAGGTCGCTGGCCCAAGCCCGCAACTATCCGGCTTTCGCACTGGATTTGATGACCCGTGACAGCGCGCTGCAAAACCTTGTCGTGCCCCAGATTGCCGTGGGGGCGGCCCCCTTGGCGGGCGCGGTTATCACCTTGACCGGGGCAGAATTTCTCTATGATGCCGCGCGACTGCCAGAACCGCAGGCTCGCGCGCTGGCTGCTCGCATCGCGCATGTTGCAGATCAGCTTGCCCGCCTGCCCGGCGAGACCGCACTTTGTGATGTGTCCGCCCTGACAGAGGTCGAACGCGCGCAGGTGCTGCAGGGCTGGAACGCCACCCTTGCCCCGCGCGTGCCAACGACCATTCATCAGGCCTTTGAGGCGCAGGTTGCCAAGACGCCCGAGGCTGTGGCCGTTGTCTGCGAAGGCCAAAGCCTGACCTATACCGCCTTGAACGCACGGGCGAATAAGGTGGCCCATACGCTGATCGCCATGGGGGTAACACCCGGCACGCTGGTTGGCCTTTGCACCCGGCGCAGTCTGGATCTGCTGGTCGGCGCTTTGGGTATTCACAAGGCGGGCGGGGCTTACGTTCCAATGGACCCTGCCTATCCCGCCGATCGCATCGCGCTGTTCATCGAAGATTCGGCCTGCCCGGTGGTGGTGACCCAATCGGGCATCCCGCTGCCGTCGCATGCCGCACGGGTGCTGGAACTTGACACCGATGGCCGGATTCCCGCCGCGCCAGCGACCAACCCAGATACAGGCGTCTCGCCCGATGGGCTTGCCTATATGATCTATACCTCCGGCTCGACCGGGCGGCCCAAGGGGGTCATGGTCGAGCATCGCAATGTCGCGAATTTCTTTACCGGCATGGACCAACGCATTGGCCCTGAACCGGGCGTCTGGCTGGCCGTTACCTCGCTGTCCTTTGATATTTCGGTGCTGGAGCTGTTCTGGACCTTGGCGCGCGGGTTCAAGGTGGTCTTGTCTTCGGATGAAAACCGCACGCTGGTGTCTTCAGGCCGCATTGCCAGTGCGAAAAATATGGAATTTTCGCTGTATTACTGGGGCAATGACGACGGTCAGGGTCCGAAGAAATACGAGCTGCTTCTTGAAGGGGCCCGTTTCGCCGACACCCACGGTTTTTGCGCGATCTGGACGCCAGAGCGGCATTTTCATGCCTTTGGTGGGCCTTACCCGAACCCGTCCGTAACAGGGGCCGCCGTGGCGGCGGTGACCAAGAACATCGGTGTGCGTGCGGGCTCTTGTGTGGTGCCCTTGCACCATCCGGTGCGCGTGGCCGAGGAATGGGCGGTGATCGACAATTTGACGAATGGCCGCGCCGGGCTTGCCGTGGCCTCTGGCTGGCATCCTGATGACTTCGTGCTGCGCCCCGAAAATACCCCCCCCGCCAACCGGGATGCGATGTTTGCCGGAACCGAGCAGATCCGCCGGCTTTGGCGCGGCGAGACAGTGGAGTTTCCGACCGCGAACGGCGGCACCTTTGGTGTCGTCAGTCAGCCCCGCCCGGTGTCGTCCGAGGTGCCGATCTGGATCACCACGGCGGGCAACCCTGCCACTTGGCGCGAGGCGGGCGAGATCGGCGCCCATGTGTTGACGCATCTTCTGGGCCAGTCGATCGAGGAGGTGGCGGGCAAGATCACCATCTACCACGACGCCCTGCGCAAGGCGGGTCATGATCCGGCGAAGTTCACCGTTACCTTGATGTTGCACACCTATGTCGGCCGCGACCGTGAACAGGTGCGGCGCACCGCCGAAGGCCCGATGAAGGTCTATCTTGGGGCCGCGACAGCCTTGGTCAAACAATATGCCTGGACCTTCCCGGCCTTCAAAAAGCCGCCGGGCGTGACGAAGCCGATGGACATCGATACGCGCGATCTGTCGGCCGAGGATGCCGCAGCGATCCTTGATTATGCGTTCAACCGCTATTTCGAGGATTCCGGGCTTTTCGGTACGGTCGAGGATGCTTTGGCGCGGATAGAGCAGTTGAAGCGCATCGGCGTGACCGAGGTGGCCTGTCTTGTCGATTATGGCATTGCGCCCGAAAAGGTGCTGGAGGGGCTTTACCCGCTGGCAGAGGTGGTCAAGCGTGCCAATTCAGGCGGCGGGGTCGAGGAGGGCGACTATTCCATCGCGGCGCAAGTCATCCGCCATGGGGTGACGCATCTGCAATGCACGCCGTCGATGGCGCGGATGATTGCCATGAACGACGAGGCGCGGCTGGCGCTGTCGGGGCTGAAAACCCTGATGCTGGGCGGTGAGGCTTTGCCGGGCGCACTGGTGACGGACCTGCGCAAGGCCAGCCCGGCGCGCCTCCTGAACATGTATGGCCCTACTGAGACCACCATCTGGTCATCGGTTAATGAGGTGACCGAGGTCGAGCCGATTGCCAATATCGGCACGCCTTTGGCCAACCAGCAGATGTATGTGCTGGATGAAAGCTTGGCCCCGGTGCCGCCCGGCACCGCAGGGGAATTGTGGATCGGCGGTGATGGCGTAACGCGCGGCTATTGGCAGCGCGAAGACCTGACGGCAGAGCGGTTCCGCCCGGATCCCTTTGTGACGGCGGATCGTGCCTGCCCTTGGGGTGCGCGGATGTATCGGACGGGGGATCTGGTGCGCTGGCGCGAGGATGGGCGGCTCGATTTTCTGGGGCGCGCGGATTTTCAGGTGAAATTGCGCGGCTATCGCATCGAGTTGGGCGAAATCGAAGCCGTGTTGGAGGCGCAACCCGGCGTCGCCCAAGCGGTGGTGCTGGCGCGCGAGGATGCGCCGGGTGATCTGCGGTTGGTCGCCTATATCGTCGGTCCTGTGCCAGAGGCGGCCTTGCGGGCCGAACTTGCCGTCTTATTGCCCGAACACATGATCCCTGCACATTTCGTGACGCTGGCCGAGATGCCGCTTACCCCGAACCGCAAGGTGGATCGCAAGGCGCTGCCCGCGCCGTCGGCAGCCCCGGCGGCCGAAGCCTTTGTTGCCCCTGAAAACGACGTCGAGGCACAACTGGCGGCCATCTGGAGCCGGATTTTGGGCGTGCCCAAAGTTGGCGCCAAGGACAATTTCTTTGCTCTTGGGGGCCATTCGCTTTTGGCGGTGCAGGCGCATCGTGAAATCCGCGAGCAGTTGAATGTGCCAAAGCTGTCGATCACCGACATCTTCCGCTTTCCGGTGCTTTCAGCCTTGGCCAAACATCTGGATGATACCCCCAAACCTGCCGCTGAACCGGTCGCTCTGGCGCATGATCGGGCCGAGGCACGGTCGGATGCGATGGCGCGGCGGCTGGCGATGCGGGCAAGGCGCGAAGAGGCGTAAACGCTGAATCCAAAAGAATCTTTTCTGTGGCCCCCGTGGGTCCGCAGAATTTTCGTGCAAGCTTGAAAGGTTTTGCTACCTATTGTCGCAGAGGGACATTTTGTCGCGGCACTGCGGGGAGGCAGGACCATGAAGAAACTTATCGCGCTGGTATGCGTGGTCAGCTGGGCCGGGTTCTGGTCCTTTGGCTATCTGGCCCTGTCGGCGTCCAATTTCGAAGACGGGCAGGTGGTCATGGCCGCCGCTCTGGCCTTTGTCGGCTTCATCACCGGGGTTTTCGCCTACATGTGGTTGGTGCGATCCAACCCCATTGACTACCGCCGCGTTACGCAAGGCGGCTGACCCTGCGGGCCGGCCCAAAGAACCTGATCACAGATGTCGCGGGCCTGCGCGTCGGCCATGCGCAGGACGCGCGGCTGCGGTCGGGCTGCACGGTGTTGCTTGGCGATCAGCCCTTTGCAGCCGCGGTGCATGTGATGGGCGGCGCGCCCGGAACCCGCGAGACGGATCTTCTGGCCCCGGATCGTCTGGTGCAACAGGTCGATGCCTTGGTGCTGTCAGGCGGTTCGGCCTTTGGACTGGATGCTTGCTCGGGCGTGGCGGATGGCTTGCGGGCCCTGGGGCGCGGTTTTGCGGTGGGCGATCAGCGGGTGCCGATCGTGCCGGGGGCGATCCTGTTTGATTTGCTGAATGGGGGTGACAAGGGATGGGCGCGCAACCCTTATGCCGACCTTGGCCTTGCCGCTTTTACCGCCGCTAAAACGGATTTTGCGCTGGGCACGGCAGGCGCGGGCTATGGCGCGCTGACCGGGCGCTGGAAGGGCGGGCTTGGCAGCGCCTCGGCCCTATTAGACAGTGGTATCACGGTGGGCGCCTTGGTGGCCGTCAATGCCTTGGGCAGCGCGACCATTGGCGATGGGCCGGAATTTTGGGCGCATGCTTTTGAAATGGATGCTGAGTTTGGCGGGCTGGGCGGGCAGGGGGCCTTTGACCCCCGGCATGAACCGGAGCCGATGAAACGCATGGGCGAGGCCACCACCATCGCCATCGTGGCCACCGACGCCCACCTGACCCAAGCCGAATGTCAGCGGATGGCGACGGCGGCGCAGGACGGCATGGCGCGGGCGCTTGTGCCGTCACATACGCTGTTGGATGGGGATTTGGTCTTTGCTGCCGCCACGGGGGCGCGGGCCATGGCGGACCCGCTGCGCGATAGCTTTCAGATCGGCCATGCCGCTGCCACCTGTCTGGCGCGCGCGATTGCACGGGCGGTCTATGAGGCCCGGCCCGCCCCGGGGGACCGGCAACCCGCTTGGGCATCGGCCTACGGATCGGATCAGTAATGACCGAGTGAAAGAATCGGCTTTACAGGAAAGTATTTTTGTCGGAAATAAGGGCCAACCCAAGCCAGCCCGCCTATCGGGTCAGCCGGACGTTCTTAGCTGCCGGATACCTGCATGAACCGCGCCCCTGATTTGCCTGCTAACGACCCTTTTGCTGCACCGGGTCGGCCGAAGACACCGGCCCGGACATGACGCTGTTGGACCCCTCTCCCTTGCATGACGCCACGGCGCTGACCGCAGGTGGTCGGGTGGCGCGCATCCATCTGAACGGCCAGCTTTATGCCCTGCGGATCACCCGTCAGGGCAAGCTGATCTTGACCAAATAAAGGACCCTCCATGACCCGCTTTTTGACTGCTGCCCTTGTCAGCACAGCGCTGTCTGCCCCCGCTTTCGCGGTCGAACCGGCAGAGGTTGTGGCGCATTACGCCGATCTGGCGGCGGCGAAATACGGCGATAGCCTGATCACGGCGCAGGCGCTGCAAGGGGCGGTTGCGGCGCTGATTGCGGCACCGTCCGACGAAACCCTGACCGCCGCCCGCGATGCGTGGAAAGCGGCCCGTGCGCCCTATCAGCAAACAGAGGCGTTCCGTTTCGGCAATGCAGTCGTCGATGATTGGGAGGGCAGGGTCAACTCTTGGCCCCTGGACGAAGGTCTGATCGACTATGTGGCGGTTGGGTCGGCGGTGAACGAGGAAAACGCCCAAGCCGGGCTGAACGTCATTGCCACGCCAAAGTTCACCCTGTCGGGCACCGAGGTGGATGCGACGACGATCACGCCCGAACTGATCTCGGGCACCCTGCATGAGGCCGACGGGATCGAGGCCAACGTTGCTTCGGGCTATCACGCCATTGAATTCCTGCTGTGGGGGCAGGATCTGAACGGAACGGGCCCCGGTGCGGGCGCGCGTCCGTATACCGATTTTGCGGCGGGAGATGCCTGCACGGGCGGCAATTGTGATCGCCGGGCGGCCTATCTTACCGCGGCCACCGATCTTCTGGTGTCGGATTTGACCTATATCTCTGACGCTTGGGCCAAGGATGGGGCTGCCCGCGCGCTGGTGACGGCCGATCCAAACGCAGGGCTTTTGGCGATGCTGACCGGTATGGGCAGCCTGTCTTATGGCGAACTCGGCGGCGAGCGGATGAAGCTTGGCCTCATGCTGAACGACCCGGAAGAAGAGCAGGATTGTTTTTCGGATAACACCTACAACAGCCACTATTACGACGGTGTCGGGATCCGCGATGTCTACCTTGGCCGTTACACCCGCGTGGACGGCAGCGAAATGACCGGCCCGTCCCTGTCCGATCTGGTGGCGTCCAAGGATGCCGCCGTGGACAGCCAGTTGAAGGCCGAACTCGACGCATCCGTGGACGCCTTGCTGGCGGTCAAAACTGCGGCAGAGGGCGGGCTTGCCTATGACCAGATGCTGGAGGCCGGTAACAAGGAAGGCGAGGCGCTGATCATGGGCGCGGTCGATGCGCTGGTGACGCAGACTGCCTCGATCGAGCGCGCGGTCGGCGCGCTGGGCTTGTCGAAGATCGACTTCGAAGGGTCAGAGTCCTTGGATAACCCGAACGCCGTGTTCCAATAACCCGCCGCATCGCCATGCAAGCCAGCCATTATTATCGCCCGCTCATCGTTCTTCTCGCCCTGGCCGCTCCGGCCTTTGGCCAAAGCTTGGATGACCGGCACTTGCCGGTTATCCCCCGCACCGAAAAGGAGGCGGCAAAGGTTGCCGCAATCCTTGCGCCGCCCACCGATTTCACCCGTTTGGAAAAGTTTGAAACCAAACCGGCTGGTGCCGCCTCGGTGCGGGTGCGTGACACCACGGATGCCTTCAGCCAGTTTTCGGCCAATATGCCCTTTGAAGATGAGATGAACTTCAAACTGGGCAATGCGCTGTTTCGCAAGACCTGGGTTGCGGCACCCTCCTCGACCGCGGCGTCCGATGGGCTTGGCCCCTTCTACAACGCCCGCGCCTGTCAGGATTGCCACCTGAAAGACGGTCGGGGCCATACGCCCGAAGGCCCCGAGGATGGCCGTGTGTCGATGTTCCTGCGGCTGTCGGTGCCGGGTGGGGCCAGCCCCGAAGGGATCAAGGATTGGCTGGTGACGCAGGCGGAGCCGACCTATGGCGGCCAGTTGCAGGATCTTGCCGCCCCCGGCCATGCGGCCGAGGCGCAGATGGACGTTGCCTATACCGAAACCCCGGTGACCTTGGCGGATGGCGAGGTCGTGAACTTGCGTGCGCCAACCTATGGCGTCAGCGCCCCCGGCTATGGTGCTTTTGCCGATGACCTGCAAATCTCGCCCCGCGTTGCGCCGCAGATGATCGGTCTTGGGCTGCTGGAGGCGATTCCGGCGGCCGCGATCTTGGCGCAGGAAGACCCCGATGATGCCAATAGCGATGGCATTTCCGGCCGGGCGCAGATCGTGCCTTCGATCGAGTTCGGGGTGCCGATGCTTGGCCGCTTTGGCCTGAAGGCGGGCGCGCCCACGATCAAGGAACAATCGGCCGGGGCCTTTGCGGGCGATATGGGCCTGTCAACCACGCTGCATCCCGACCCTTGGGGCGATTGCACCACGGCCGAGGCCGCCTGTCGGACGGCCCCGCATGGGCAGGAACACGGCGTTCGGGACGGGTTGGAGGTGGACGGCGAAAGCCTTGATCTGGTGACGTTTTATTCGCGCAACCTTGGGGTGCCAGAGCGTCGCAACGCCGATGCACCGCAGGTCTTGCAGGGCAAAGCACTGTTCTACAGCCTGAATTGCCAAGGCTGCCATGTGCCGAAATATGTCACCAACCGCCTGAAGGATCAGCCGGAACAATCCTTCCAACTGATCTGGCCGTTTACCGACCTGCTTTTGCACGACATGGGGCCGGGGCTTGCCGATAACCGCCCCGAGGGCCGCGCGACGGGGTCAGAATGGAAGACCCCGCCCTTGTGGGGCATTGGCCTGACAGCGCAGGTCTCTGGTCACAGCGAATTCCTGCACGACGGCAGGGCGCGCAGTCTGTTGGAGGCCATCCTGTGGCATGGCGGCGAAGCGCAGGCCGCGCGCGACGGCGTGGCGGGGTTGCCGAAATCTGATAGAGAGGCACTGATCGCCTATCTGGAGAGCCTTTGATGCGCGCCCTCACCCTTGCCCTGATGTTGATCGCCACGCCGGCTTTGGCCGATTTTCCTGAAACCGTGCAGCGTCATATTCTGCCCGGCTATCAGGCGCTGGCCGAAAGCACCGCCGCCCTTGCCGCGCAGGCAGAGAAGACCTGCGATGTTGCGGCCCTGCAGCCCGCCTATCATGCGGCTTATGATGCGTGGATGTCGGTGCAGCACCTGCGCTTTGGCCCAGTGGAAACCGATGGCCGGGGTTTGTCGATCCTTTATTGGCCCGACCCCAAGGCTATGGGGGCCAAGGCACAAAAAGGCCTGCTCGCCGGAGATCCGACCAAATTGACCCCTGCCGCCTTTGCCGAACAATCGGTGGCAGCACGCGGGCTGTTGTCATTGGAGCGTTTGCTTTATCCGGCAGAGCCTTTGACCGCCGATCCTTGCCCGCTGATCCGGGCCACGGCGACGGATCTGGCCGCAACCTCTGCCAAGGTGTTTGAAGAATGGCAGGGCGGTTTCGCCGAAACGCTGATCACCGCCGGAGAGGTCGGCAACAAGGTTTACCTCACCCGTCCCGAGGCCCGGCAGGTGTTGTTCACACAAGTGGTGACGGGGCTGGAGTTTCTGGATGACCAGCGTCTTGGTCGCCCCTTGGGCGATTTTGACGCGCCGCACCCCGAACGGGCCGAGGCGCGCGCGTCGGGGCGTTCGGCGCGCAATGTTCTGCTCTCGCTGCAAGCCCTGCGGCAGATGGTTGAAACCCTGACCCCGGATGCGCCCAACACGGTTGCGGCCTTTGACCATGCGATTCATCTGGCCGAAACCCTTGATGACCCGGCCTTCGCGGGTATTGCCGACCCCGGCAAACGGCTGAAAGTGGAAATCCTGCAACAGGCTGTCGACCATGTGCGCGAGTTAGTGATGTCGGAACTGGCCCCCGAACTGGATGTCGGCATCGGCTTTAACGCCGCGGATGGGGACTGACATGGCCACCCGTCGCGGGTTTCTGGCGGGCCTTGCCGCCCTTGCCTTACCTTGCCCCAGCTGGGCCGATGTGGGGGCGCCGGCCTTTCTTGCGGCGGCCAAGGCGGGCGAAGACTTTGTTCTGCATGGGCTGAGTGCGGCGGGCGAAAGCCTGTTTTCGCTGCCCTTGCCCGCGCGGGGCCATGCCGCCGCCGCACATCCGTCGCGGCCCCTGGCCGTGGCCTTTGCCCGCCGTCCCGGCACCTTTGCGGTGGTGATTGATTGCCGCAGCGGCGATGTGACCGCCCGCCTGACCCCGCCTGAGGGGCGGCAGTTCAACGGTCATGGGGTGTTTTCCGCTGATGGGGCGGTGCTTTACACCTCAGAGGTGGTTGCCGAAGGGTCTGAAGGTCGCATAGGTCTTTGGGACGCGGTCCGTTTTAGCCGGATCGGCGAATGGGCCTCGGGCGGCATTGGCCCGCATGACATGAAGCGTTTGGGCGATCATTTGGTGGTGGCCAATGGCGGCATCCAGACCGACCCGAAGGACCGCACGAAGCTGAACATCGACAGCATGCGCCCGAACCTGTCGCTGATCGGTGCGGATGGGGCGTTGGCCGATCAGGTCGCGCTGGCCCCAGATTTCCACCAGAACTCGATCCGCCATCTGGCGCTTGGTCCCAAGGGCGCGGTGGCCTTTGCCATGCAATGGGAAGGCGACCCGACCACGGCGGTGCCCCAGCTGGGGCTTTGGACGCCGGGTAAGGCCCCCGTTCTTTGTCCGCCGCCTGAGGCGGAGGCCTTGCGGATGCAGGGCTATGCCGGTTCGATTGCGTGGAGCGGTGATCAGATTGCCATGACCTCGCCCAAGGGCGGGGTGGCGATGATCTTTGCGGACACAGGTGCGCATCTGGCAACAATCGAGCGGCCCGATATCTGTGGCGTGGCCGCGCTGTCGCAGGGGGATTTCTTGGCCAGTGACGGGGCTGGCGGGCTTTCCAGCCTTACGGCACAGGGTTTGGTGCGGCTGTCGCAGGACGCGCTGTCTTGGGACAATCATCTGGTCGCTTTGGTCTGACATCGGCCGGAAAGCCGGTCACTGTTGCCAAAATTCCCACAATCCACCGCAATTGTGCCGTGATTGTAAACAAGGACTGGGCCTCAGGTAACGAATGAGGCCCCAAGATGTGTAAAATTGAAAATACCGCTGCCGTCGCAATGCCGGATGGCCTGACGGCATGGATGCAAACCCAAGGGCCGAAGGTATGGCATGCCTTTGCGCGCGGGGTGGACTTTGCGGCCCCCGATGCCACCATTGATCTGCTGCTGGCCGCCCATTGGATCGCACGCCAGCCGGACACGGACCGTGCCACCGGGCTTTTGCTTTTGGCCCGTGCGTTGAAGGCCGGGCTGCATATCGCGGCCCCCGCGGCGATGGACGATGCCGCCGCCCGCGCCTTCTGCCTTGATCTGCACCAGCGCCTGTCGCTCTGCAGCGCCCCCGCCCGTCTGCCTGTGATGCCCGAAGAGCAGATGCTGATCGATGGGCTTTCAAATGGCGACGGCCCGCTGCCCTTGCCGCACAGCCCGCTGAGATATGGCATTGCCCCCTGTGCTGTGACCTTTTCCGCGAACCGCCCGCATTTGATTGCACAACCCCTGCGTCGCGCGGGATAAGCCCGCCGCCTCTTGCATCCGCAGGGCCTTCCCGCTAGCACCGTCGCGACTTGCAGGAGACGTGCCATGGACGGGCTTGACGATCTGAAGGCCAAATATCTGACCGCGATTTCAACCGTGGCCTCTGAGGCCGCGCTGGAAGATCTGCGCGTGGCTGCCCTTGGCAAAAAGGGCGAGATTTCGGCGCTGATGGCGGGGTTGGGCAAGATGGACCCCGACCAGCGCAAAGCCGCTGGCGCCATGTTGAACGTGCTGAAGGATGAAATCGACGCCGCCCTGCGCGCCAAGAAGGCTGGGCTTGCCGATGCCGCCCTTGATGCCCGCCTGCGCGAAGAATGGCTGGATGTCACCTTGCCGGGCCGTCCGCGCCCGCGCGGCACCATCCACCCGGTCAGCCAAGTCATGGAAGAACTGACCGCGATTTTTGCCGATATGGGCTTTGCCGTGGCCGAAGGGCCGCAGGTGGAATCGGACTGGTATAACTTTGATGCGTTGAACATCCCGCCGGAGCACCCCGCGCGCCAAGAGCATGACACCTTCTTCATGCATCGGGCCGAGGGCGACGACCGCCCGCCGCATGTGCTGCGTACCCATACCAGCCCCGTGCAAATCCGGGCCATGACCGAACAAGGCGCGCCCATCCGCGTGATCGCGCCGGGCCGCGTTTACCGCATGGACATGGACCAGACCCACACGCCGATGTTCCATCAGGTCGAAGGTCTGGCGATTGACCGCGATATCTCTATGGCGAACCTGAAATGGACGCTGGAAGAATTCTGCCGCGCGTTCTTTGAGGTGGACAAGGTAGAGCTGCGCTTCCGTGCCAGCCACTTCCCCTTCACTGAACCTTCGGCCGAGGTCGACATTCGCTATTCCAACGTCGGCGGTCAGCTCCGCATCGGCGAGGGTGACAAGTGGATGGAAATCCTTGGGTCCGGCATGGTTCACCCCAAGGTGCTGGCTGCGGCAGGCGTCAACCCTGACGAATGGCAAGGCTTTGCCTTTGGTATGGGGATCGACCGGATTGCCATGCTGAAATACGGCATCCCCGACCTGCGCGCGTTCTTTGAGAGCGATCTGCGCTGGCTGCGCCATTACGGCTTCTCGGCGCTTGATATGCCCGATCTGGCGGGGGGGCTTTCGGCCTGATCCGGGGCTATTGCCCCGCCATCAGCGCCTTTAGGACCGCCTGTGCTTCGGGGCCGTCCCAATGCGCGTCGCCAATCAGACGCGCCACTTCTTGACCTTCGGGGTTGACGATCACCGTGACCGGCAACCCCATGATCCCCATCGCATGGGCAAGATCCGAGGTCGGATCGCGCAGGTTTTCCAGATTGGCAATTTGGGCTTCGGTGAAAAACCGCGTGATGGTTTCGGGATCATTGCGGCCTGTTGCCACCGGAACCACGGCAATCTCTGGCATGGCGGCCTGCAACCGGTCGAGCGCTGGCATTTCCTCGCGGCAGGGCGGGCACCAGGTGGCCCAGAAGTTCACCACAGCCCATTTTCCATGAAACTCCGCCAAGGTGCGCGGGGCATCCGCCATGTCGATCAGCCCTGCCTCGGGCAGGGGGGCGGGGTCTGACAGCATCAGTTTGGCCATGTCGCCGGTCAAAAGCCCGCTGACATCTGCCGCCGCCGGGTTTGCACCAAGCAGAAAGGCCGTATAAAGCAGCGCCAACGCGTTTCGCATTTCTACCCCCAAAGGCCAGACCATGACCCAATCCAAAGATGCCGCTGCCAATGCCATGTGGGGCGGGCGTTTCGCCTCGGGCCCCGATGCCATCATGACGGCGATCAACGCCTCGATCGGTTTCGACCAACGGCTTTACGCGCAGGACATTGCAGGCTCCCGCGCCCATGCCGCGATGCTGGCCGCGCAAGGCATCCTTAGCGATAGCGATGCAACGGCGATTGGGGAAGGGCTGCTCACGGTCTTGTCAGAGATTGAAAGCGGCACGTTCACCTTTTCGACCGCGCTGGAAGATATTCACCTGAACGTCGAATCCCGCCTGACCGAGATCATCGGCGATGCGGGCAAGCGGTTGCACACGGGCCGTTCGCGCAACGATCAGGTGGCGGTCGATTTCCGGCTGTGGGTGCGCGACCAATGCGATGCGGCGATTGCTGGGTTGACCGCGTTGATGAAGGCGTTTCTGGCGCAGGCCGAGGCGGGCACTGATTGGGTGATGCCGGGCTTTACCCATCTGCAGACCGCGCAGCCGGTGACCTGGGGCCATCACATGCTGGCCTATGTCGAGATGTTCGCCCGCGACCGCAGCCGATTTGAAGATGCACGGCGGCGGATGAACGAATGTCCTTTGGGGGCTGCGGCCTTGGCTGGCACCTCTTTCCCGATCGACCGCCATGCGACGGCATCGGCCTTGGGCTTCGATCGGCCTACGGCGAACAGCCTTGATTCCGTGTCTGACCGTGATTTCGCGCTGGAATTCCTTGCGGCGTCTTCGATCTGCGCCATGCATCTGTCGCGTTTCGCCGAAGAGTTGGTGATCTGGTCCTCGGCCCAGTTCCGCTTTGTCCGGCTGTCGGACAAATGGACCACCGGCAGTTCGATCATGCCGCAAAAGAAGAACCCCGATGCGGCGGAGCTTTTGCGCGCCAAGCTGGGGCGGATCTTGGGCGCGACGGTGGCCTTGTTCACCATCATGAAGGGCCTTGCGCTGACCTATTCCAAGGACATGCAAGAAGACAAAGAGCAGACTTTTGATGCGGCTGATACATTGATGCTGGGGCTGGCTGCGATGACCGGGATGGTCAGCGATATGACGGCCAACCGCGACACGCTGCGCACGGCTGCAGCGTCGGGCTTTTCCACCGCCACCGATCTTGCTGACTGGCTGGTGCGCCGCCTTGGCCTGCCGTTCCGCGATGCCCACCATGTCACCGGCACGCTGGTTGCCATGGCGGAACAGGCGGGCATTGATTTGCCGGACCTGACCCTTGCCCAGATGCAGGGCGTTCACGCGGGCATTACAGCCGAAGTCTTCGATGTGCTTGGCGTCGATAATTCCGTGAACTCGCGGATGTCTTATGGCGGAACCTCGCCCGTCCGCGTGGCCGAGCAAGTTGCCCGCTGGAAAGCCGCCTTGGCCTAAGGCAGCTTGGCGTCACGCGGGACAACCCGCCTCTGCCTTTCGTTTAAAAGCCCGTCGCGGCGCCATCCTTAGCTTGCACGATGGGGGGAAGATCGGGCGAAATAGGGCAGGGGCCAGTTGGGCCTGCCTGTGATGCGAATCTGGAAGGACAGCCATGAAACCGTTTGTCACCCTTGCCTTCGTTGCTCTGCTGGCCGCTTGCGGTGCGGATGGCGCGCCCGAGGCCCCCGCCTCGCAGTCTTCGGCGAAAACCGGGGTGACGATTTCGGGCTGTGCGACAGCGGGCATTGTTGTGGGCGCGCCGACCACGGGCGGCAAGGTGACCTGCTAGTCTGCGGCTGATTGCGACGGGCGCGGCTTCTGGTATACCCGCCTGAACGGAAAGCAAGGGCCGCGGGACCATGGATCATTTCATCTATAAATCGGGCGTTTTGCATGCCGAAGGCGTTGCAATTCCCGATATCGCGGCCGCAGTCGGCTCGCCTTTTTACGTCTATTCCGCTGCGACCCTGACCCGGCATTATCGGCTGTTCACCGAAGCGCTGTCACCTCTGCCGCATCAGGTTTGCTTTGCCATCAAATCGCTGTCCAATCTGGCGGTCTTGAAACTGCTGGGGGATCTGGGCGCGGGGATGGATGTGGTGTCGGGCGGCGAATACCGCCGGGCCAAAGCCGCGGGCGTGCCGGGTGATCGCATTGTGTTTTCCGGCGTTGGCAAAACGCGCGAGGAGATGCGACTGGCGCTGGAAGGTGGCATCCGCCAGTTCAATCTGGAATCCGAACCCGAAATGCGCGCCCTGTCCGAGGTGGCAACTTCGATGGGGGTCTTGGCCCCGGTGACGGTGCGCGTGAACCCGGATGTGGACGCCAAGACCCACGAGAAAATCGCTACGGGCAAGTCTGAAAACAAATTCGGCATCCCGATCGCCCGCGCGCCAGAGGTTTACGCCGAAATCGCCCGGCTGCCGGGGCTGCGTGTTGTGGGCATCGATGTGCATATCGGCAGCCAGCTGACCGATCTGGAGCCGTTTGAGCAAGCCTTTACCAAGGTCGCTGCGCTGACCGAAACCCTGCGCGCGCAGGGCCATTCGATTGAGCGGCTGGATCTGGGCGGGGGGCTTGGCATCCCCTACACCCGCTCAAACGAGGCGCCGCCGCTGCCGACCGATTATGGCGCGATGATCAAGCGCACGGTCGGGCATCTTGGCTGCGAGATTGAAATTGAACCGGGACGGCTGATTTCGGGCAATTCCGGCCTGCTTGTTGCGGGCGTCATCTATGTGAAGAACGGTGAGGGCCGCGATTTTCTCATTCTGGATGCGGCAATGAACGACCTTGTGCGCCCGTCGATGTATGGCGCGCATCACGACATCATTCCGGTGATCGAGTCACCTGCGGGCAGCCCTTCTACGGCCTATGACGTCGTCGGTCCGGTCTGTGAAACCGGCGATACCTTTGCCAAGGGGCGCGGCATGCCCTTGTTGGCCGAGGGCGATTTGGTCGCCTTCCGCTCGGCCGGGGCTTACGGCGCGGTGATGGCGTCGGAATACAACACCCGACCGCTGATTCCGGAAATTCTGGTGCAGGGCGATCACTTCGCCGTCATCCGGGCGCGACCAAGCTTTGACGAAATCCTTGGCCGCGATAACATTCCCGAATGGCTCTGACCCGGCGGAGGGCATGAACGACCACGCAAACGCCACGCTGAAACGGATCAAAACCCCGCTGCGGCTGACGTGGACGGGGCTTTGGGCTGAGCGTGCCGTGCGGGCGTTTTGGCCCCTGTGGACGCTGGCGATTGCGCTTTTGTCGGCGCTCAGCTTTGGCCTGCAAGACCATTTGCCCCTCGAGGCGATCTGGTTCGGCGCGCTTGCGTCCGGTCTTGGGCTGATTTGGGCCTTGGTTCATGGCGTGCGCCGCTTTCGCAAGCCGACACGAACCGAAGCGCTGGTCCGGCTGGATAGCCGCCTTCCGGGCCAACCGCTGGCCGCCTTGCGCGACACCCAAGCCATTGGCGTCACCGATCCGGCGTCGCAAGCGGTTTGGGCGACCCATCTGGCGCGTATGGCCGAACGGGCAAAAGCAGCGCGCGCGGTGGAACCCGATCTGAAGCTGGCCGGGCGCGATCCTTTTGCGCTGCGCTATGTGGCGTTGACCGGGTTGGTGATGGCGCTGATCTTTGGCTCGATCTGGCGGCTTGGCTCCGTCTCGGCACTCGCACCCGGTGGGGCGACCGACGCTGTTGCGACCGGCCCAACATGGGAGGGATGGCTGAAGCCGCCTGCCTATACCGGCAAGCCGACGCTTTATCTCAATGACCAGACGGCCAGCGATCTGACGCTGCCCGCAGGCACCAAACTGCAACTTCGGCTTTATGGCGAGCCGGGAAGCCTGATCTTGTCGGAAACCGTCTCGGGCCGGACCGAGGTGCCCCCCGCCTCTGACCCTGTGCAAGATTTTACGTTGGTGCAAAGCGGCAAACTTGGCATCGAAGGGTCGGGTGGCCGCGATTGGTCCGTGACCATCATCCCCGACCGCGCGCCGATCATTGCCGCCGATGGCCCGATTGCCCGCGATAAGGGCGGGCGCTTCAAGCAAAAGGTCAAGGGCAGCGATGATTACGGGATCACCAAAGCCACGGTGACGATTGTGCTGGATCTGGCGCAGGTTGATCGTCGCTTTGGCCTGACGATTGCCCCCGAAGATGTCGCACCTGTCACGCTGGACCTGCCGATGCCGCGTAAGGGGAAGCGCGAGGACTTTGCGGTGACGCTGGTCGATGATCTGTCGCAATCGGTCTTGGCCAATATGCCGGTCA
This sequence comes from uncultured Paracoccaceae bacterium, assembly GCA_937927675.1. Lineage (GTDB taxonomy): Bacteria > Pseudomonadota > Alphaproteobacteria > Rhodobacterales > Rhodobacteraceae > Tabrizicola_A. The sequence continues at coordinate 18,050 of CALBSG010000032.1, forward strand.
CGCTGACCTTTCAGGCGCTGGATGCTGCGGGCCAGATGGGGGCATCGACACCGGTTGCCGCCGTTCTGCCCGCCAAACGCTTTTACGACCCGGTCGCCGCCGCCCTGATCGAAATGCGGCGCGACCTGTTGTGGAACCGCGCCAATGCCCCGCGCGCGGTGCAGATCCTGCGCGCCATGACCTATAAACCCGAGGGGTTTTTCACCAATCAAAAAGCGTTCTTGCGCCTGCGGGTGGCGATGAAGCGGCTGGAAGCGGATGCCGCGACCTTGACCCCTGCGTTGCGGGATGAGGTCGCCGAAGAACTGTGGCAAATCGCGCTGTTGATGGAAGATGGTGACCTGAACGACGCCAAAGAACGCCTGAAGCGCGCGCAGGACCGGCTGTCCGAGGCGATCAAACGCGGGGCCTCGTCCGAGGAAACCCAAGAACTGATGGATGAAATGCGGCAGGCCATGGATGATTACATGGACATGCTTGCTGAAAACATGGACGAGCGCACCCCCGAGGAGCAATCCGCCGATGGCGGGGCCACCATGTCGGAAGATCAGCTTCAAGAAATGCTCGACCGGCTGCAAAAGCTGATGGACGAGGGCAAGACTGCCGAGGCGGCAGAGTTGCTGGCCCAGATCCAAGGCATGATGGAAAACATGCGCATGGTTCAGCAGGACGGGCAGGGCGGCAAGGGCCGAGGCAGCCCCGGCCAGCAGGCGATGCGCGATCTGGGCGAGACCATGCGCGGCCAGCAGGGCCTTTCGGATGATGCCTTCCGCGACATGCAGCGCGACCGGCAAGGTGAGGCCGAGGACGACGGGCAACAAGGCCAACCGGGGGACGGCCAAGCGCCGGACGGCCAACAAGGCGACGGCCAGAAGCAAAGCCTTTCAGAACGGCAAGAGGCGTTGCGGCGCGAGTTGGAACGGCTGGAACGCCAAGGCAATCTGCCCGGCAAGGGCGAAAATCAGGGCGAGGCCGGGCGGCAGGCGTTGGACGAGGCCCGCCGCGCCATGCGCGAGGCAGAGGAAGCGCTGCGCGACGATGATCTGCCCGGGGCGCTGGACCGTCAGGCCGAAGCGTTGGAGGCTTTGCGCGACGGGCTGCGCGCTTTTGGCGAGGCCATGGCGCAGGAAAACCAGCAAGACGGTCAGCGCCGCGCTGGGGCCGAGGCCCGCGAGGAGGATGGCGAGGGGCGGGATCCGCTGGGGCGTCAAGCCGGTGAAAGCCTGCGGATCGGATCGGACAATAACCTTCTGGCGGATAAGGAGGTTTACCGCCGCGCCGAGGAGCTTTTGGACGAAATCCGCCGCCGTTCGGGCGACCTGACCCGGCCCGAGGGCGAGCGTGATTATCTTAAGCGGTTGCTGGACCTGTTCTGAGCGGGACCGCCTAGTTGATGGGCGCGCGCAACATCGCCTCTGCCGCCTGACCAAAGCGCGAGGCGATCATGATGAACAGTAATGCCGTGCAGCCCATGATCAGGCAAAGCCGGATCACCGAGAGGCGCGGTCTGTCCTTGGGAATGTCCAGCATCTGATCCATACGACCTTTCTACAGAGGTTTTCTGGGGAATTCGTGACAATTCTCGTGGCAAAGTGGGGAAACTCTGTTCCGAAAACAGAAACGCAACCGCATTGCAAAACGCCCTTCGCGCTTTCCCTTTTCACACTGATGCGCTAAACCCCCGCAGGCTTTGAAACCGCAAGACCCGAAGGCGCCCGCTCATGAAATTCACCCTGTCCTGGCTGAAAGATCACCTCGAGACCACGGCCTCGCTGGACGACATTCTTTACGCGCTCACCGATCTGGGGCTGGAGGTCGAAGAGGTGGTGAACCCGGTGGCGAAACTCGCGCCCTTCACCATCGCCAAGGTGTTGGAGGCCGTGCAGCATCCTGACGCCGACCGTCTGCGGGTGTGCAAGGTTCTGACCGATGAAGGCGAAAAGCAGATCGTCTGCGGCGCCCCCAATGCGCGGGCCGGTATCACGGTGGTTCTGTGCAAGCCGGGAGATTATGTGCCGGGCATCGATGTGACTTTGGGCGTCGGCAAGATCCGTGGCATCGAAAGCCAAGGCATGATGGCCTCGGAACGCGAGCTGGAACTGTCGGACGAGCATAACGGCATCATCGAGCTTGCCTCGGGCGAGGTGGGCGAAAAGTTCACCGATTGGCTGGCGGCGAACCGCCCGGCGGTTTGCGATCCGGTGATCGAGATCAAGGTCACGCCGAACCGTCCTGATGCGCTGGGCGTGCGTGGCATTGCCCGCGATCTGGCCGCCCGCGGTTTGGGCAAGCTGAAGCCGCTGGAGATCCCGGAAATCAAGGGCGCCTTTGCCAGCCCGATCACGGTGCAAATTGACGACGCGTTGAAGGCCAAAGGCTGTCCGCATTTTGCTGGCCGCACCATTCGCGGTGTGACCAATGGTCCGTCGCCCGACTGGTTGCAGGCCCGGCTGAAGGCGATTGGTTTGCGCCCGATTTCGACCCTGGTCGATATCACCAACTATTTCACCTTTGGCCTGAACCGCCCGCTGCACGTTTTTGATGTGGCAAAGGTGCAGGGCAGTGTCTTGCGCGTCCATGCGGCCGCGGGCGGCGAAAGCCATGCCGCGTTGGACGGAAAGACTTATAGCTTGCGCGAAGGCATGATGGCGATTTCGGATGCGGCGGGCGTGGAAAGCCTTGCCGGTATCATGGGTGGCGAACATTCCGGCTGTACCGAAGACACCACTGAGGTGTTCTTGGAAAGCGCGTGGTGGGATCCGATCACCGTTGCCACCACGGGACGCGCGCTGAAGGTTAATTCCGACGCCCGCTATCGCTTTGAACGTGGGGTGGACCCGGCGTTCACCTTGCCGGGGTTGGACCTTGCGACGCAGATGATCCTTGATCTGTGCGGCGGTGAGGCATCTGAGCTGGCCGAAGATGGCGCGGCGCTGGACACCACCCGGACCTACAAGCTGAACCCCGCCCGGGTCATCAGCCTTGTTGGCATGGATATCCCCGAGGCCGAGCAGCGCCAGACGCTTACGGCGCTTGGCTTTAAACTGTCGGGCAATCAGGTGACGCCGCCGTCGTGGCGTCCGGACGTGTTGGGCGATGCCGATCTGGTCGAAGAGGTGGCGCGCGTTGCCAGCCTGACCAAGCTGGAAGGCAAGCCGCTGCGCCGCATGGTGCCGGGCGTGCCGCGCCCGATCCTGACGCCCTTGCAGGTGCGCGAACGCGCCGCGCGGCGGACCATCGCGGCGCTGGGCTATAATGAATGTGTCACCTACAGCTTCATCGACGAAACTGCAGCGGTGCTGTTCGGCGGTGGGACGGATGCCGTGCGGGTGGACAATCCGATTTCGTCGGAAATGACCCATCTGCGCCCAGACCTTTTGCCGGGTCTGTTGCGCGCTGCCGCCCGCAATCAGGCGCGCGGCTTTATGGATCTGGCGCTGGCCGAGGTTGGCCCCGCTTTCCACGGCGGCGAGCCGGGCGAGCAACATTTGCAGGCGACCGGACTTTTGGTCGGTGCCTCTGCCGCGCGGGATCCGCATGGCAGCCGCCGTCCGGTCGATGTCTTTGACGTCAAGGCGGATGTCGAGGCGGTTCTGGCCGCCCTTGGCGCGCCTGCCAAGGTGCAGATCAGCCGTAAGGTAGCAGCTTGGTTCCATCCCGGCCGCTCTGGCGTGATCGGGCTTGGGCCGAACGTCATGGCAACATTTGGCGAAGTTCACCCGCGCGTTCTGGCTGAAATGGGCGTAAAAGGCCCGGCGATGGCCTTTACCGTGCTTGTCGCCAATGTGCCGCAGCCCAAGGTGAAAACGCCCACCCGGCCCGCGCTGAGCATTTCCGACCTTCAGGCGGTGGACCGCGATTTCGCCTTTGTTGTCGATGCCGGGGTTGAAGTGTTGACGGCTGTCAACGCGGCGGCTGGTGCAGACAAGGTGCTGATCGAAAGCGTGCGGGTGTTTGACCAATTCACCGGCGAAAAGGCCGAGGCGCAGATGGGGGCGGGCAAAAAGTCGATCGCGCTGACCGTGCGGTTGCAGCCCACTGACAAGACCCTGACCGAGGCTGATATCGACGCCGTGTCGAAGAAGGTCATCGAAAAGGTCACCAAGGCGACCGGCGGCGCATTGCGCGGTTGATGCGGTTCATCGCCCTTGCCGCGCCTTTCAAAGGACGCGGCAAGGGCGCGCAACGCCCACTTATCGCTTGGCTGGTCCCGGTTTGAACCAAGCCTTGATCCGGCCAAAGACCCCGGTTGCCCGCGCCTCGACCCCATCCCAAGTTTCGCCGACCTCGGCTGCCATAGGCTCGACCGAGCGTTCCCAGAACTGCGCCCACATCCGGCGGATCATCACGACGATGAAGATCAGGAAGGCGATCACCACGATCGACACGTAGGGAATGATCTGTTCATCCGGGCCGGTCGCCTCGCGCACGGAAACGGCGTTCGGATAGACCGACAGGATCGGCAGGCGCCAGCCGTAATGCGTCACCACCACCCATTTCGGATTTGCCGCATCGGATTTCAGGTTCCCTGCCTCGGCTTGCAGGTTCGAACTGTCGTATTTGAAATAGGGTGGCCAGATCCAGCCGGTGTCTTCGTTGCGGTAAACCATCACATCGCCATCGGCGAAGGCTGTTTCGATGAACCGGATGTCGCGGGTTGTCGTGCTTTCCTGTGTGCCGCTGTCGGGCGAGGCATAGGCCCAAGAGTTTTCCGGGCCCACAGTGGTCAGCCGGTTATAGGTGCCGGTCAACCGCACGATATCGTGCTGGGGCAGGGTATAGTGCAGAAAGGCCAGCACGAACACCGCAGCGATGATCCGAAACGCCCATTTTATGTTGGTCCACATGTTCTATGGTCCCTTGCGATTAATTGATGAAATAGACCGTGACCAAAGCCACGGCCAAGGGAATGACATAGACCAGCCAGATCAGCTTGCGCCGCAGGCCATGGCGATAGGCCTCCATCCCGGCTTCGATATAGGCGTCGCGTTCGTCCTTTGCAGCCCCTTCGCGGGCGGGATCGGTATCCCAAGCCTTTTCCAGTTTTTCCCGCCGGATAGAGCGGGAGTAGATCGAGACGAGAAGATAAACCACCGTCAAGACCGCAAGAGCCAAGGGCAAGGCTTTCAGCAACCCAATCATCGTCTTCCTCCCCTCGATCATCCCAAGGCCCGATCATGGGCCCCATGGCATGCGGGCTTTCAGCGGGTCTGTTCCGGGTCGCCCCGCGATGGCTCTGGCCCGACAACACCGCGCGCCTCTACTTTGTAGCCTCGTGCCAGAAAATTCGCCACCCATTGCCGCGTGCGGCGGTCATGGCATGAGGTCGCATTTTGGCGGCAGGCGTAAGATGAGCCGCCGTATTGTCCGGGCGGATGCCGCCGCCCATGCGGAAGGATCAGACCGGGATATTGTCGATCAGCCGCACACCATCCAGCCACGCCGCTGCCAGCATCCGGCGCGGCTTTTGCGGGTCGTCTGAGGGCATCAGCGTTTCGGCGTCGCGCAGTTCGATATATTCCACCCGGTCAAATCCTGCGGCGCGCACCTTTTCAGCGGCCTCGCGGATCGCCTGGCGGTCCGATTGTCCCGAGCGGATATCATCGGCGGCCGCGGTGATCGCCGAATACAGCATCCCCGCCACGGCCCGGCCCTGTGCCGTCAGCCGCACATTGCGCGAGGACATGGCCAAGCCATCCTCCTCGCGGATGGTTTCGCATCCGACGATTTTGATCGGAAGGTTCAGATCGCGCACCAGCCGCAAGACGACCTGCAACTGCTGCCAGTCTTTTTGGCCAAAGTAGCCACGGTCGGCCATGGTCATGCCGAACAGTTTGGTGACCACCGTGGCCACCCCGTCGAAATGCCCCGGTCGCATCCGCCCCTCTAGCGGTTCGGACACCCCGCCCACCGAAACCGTGGTGATGAAGCCGTCGGGGTAAACTTCGTCAGGCTGGGGGATGAAGACCACATCGACGCCCACGCTGGACAGAAGGGCCACATCCGCCTCTTCGGTGCGGGGATATTTCTTCAGATCGTCGGGATTGTTGAACTGCTTGGGGTTCACAAAGATCGTGGTGATGACGCGCTCGCATTCCTGCTTTCCGGCGCGTGCCAGCGACAGATGCCCGTCATGCAGCGCACCCATGGTCGGCACCACGCCCACCTTCTCGCCTGCCGCTTTCCAACCGCGCACGATGGGGCGCAGCTCGGCCACTGTCCGAATGATGATCGTCATTTTGCGGCTTTCACGGGCAGGACATCGGGGAAGGCATGTTCCGCCGCGGGAAAAGCGCGGGCCCGCACATCGGCGGCGTAGGCGGCAATCGCCTCGTCGGCGGTTTTGCCCAGTTCGGCATAGCGTTTGACGAATTTCGGGCGGAATTCGGTGAAAAGGCCCAGCATGTCGTCGATCACCAGAACCTGACCATCACAGGCCGCCCCGGCACCGATGCCGATGGTGGGGATGTCCAGGGTCTCGGTGATGCGACCGGCCAGCCCCATCGGCACCTTTTCCAAGACCACAGCAAAGGCCCCGGCGGCCTGAACGGCCAGCGCATCGGCCAGCACGCGGTCTGCCTCATCTTCACGGCCGACCACCTTATAGCCGCCAAGCGTGTTCACCGCCTGTGGCGTCAGGCCGATATGCGCCATGACCGGCACGCCGCGCTTGGTCAGAAACGCAATGGTTTCGGCCATATGCGCGCCGCCTTCCAGCTTGACCGCGGGGGCGCCGGTTTCGGCCATCAACCGTGCCGCATTGCGATAGGCCTGTGCGGGGCTTTCTTCATAGCTGGCGAAGGGCATGTCGATCACCACCATCGCCTTTTGGCAGCCTTTGACGACCGAGCGACCATGCAGGATCATCATTTCCATTGTCACGCCCAAGGTTGAGGGCAGACCATGCAGCACCATTCCGACCGAATCCCCGACCAGCGCCACGTCGCAATGCGCGTCCACCAGCCGCGCCATGGGCGTGGTATAGGCGGTCAGCACCACCAAAGGGTCTGTGCCTTTGCGGGCGCGGATATCCGGCGGCAGAACAGAACGAAGGGGGGAGGAGGCGCTCATCATCGGCTCCGAGCCATGGAGGTCTTGCCCGTCTCGGGCGGGGAGATTCTGCCCGACATATGGGCATAGCCCAACCCTATTCGCAAGAAAATTACGCTGCATCGCGGCGTTGGCGGGGCCTTGACCTGCCGCCGGCCGCCTGCCCAACTGCGGCCATGACAAAAGGAGGCGTTATGTTGCTTGTTGAACAGGTTACCCGCGATGGGATTGCCCCGGACGTGTCGCGTCCCGACCCGGAAAAAGTGCTGGCGGGTGATCCTGTCCACAGCACTTGGTCGCGGGAAGACAAGGCTGGGATTTACGCCGGCATGTGGCAAACCACGCCGGGCAAATGGCGCATCAGCTATGCCGAGTGGGAATATGTCTATATCCACGCCGGCCATTCGATCCTGACCGATCAGCATGGCACGGTGACCCATCTGCGGGCCGGGGACAGTTTCATCATTCGCCCCGGCTTTGAGGGCACATGGGACTGTGTCGAAACCACGCTGAAAGACTATGTGATCGTGGAATAGTCGAAACCGGCAAAGGAAAAGGCCCGGAGAGCGATCTCTGGGCCTTTTTGCATTTGAGCGCAGGGATCAGCCGTTCGCCGCCTCCAGCGGGGGGCAGTCCTTTTCGGCGATGCCCTTGCGGGTGCAGGCGGCCAACCGCTTCTTCTCGGCGGCAGCGGCGTCTTTGGCGACCTTGGCTGCGGCTTTTTCTTCTGCGGCGGCTTGCTTGGAGGCCAACGCTTCCGCTTTTGCCTTCTCTTTGGCGACCAGCGCCTCGGCTTGGGCTTTTTCCTTTGCTGCCAAATCTTCGGCCTTGGCCTTTTCTTTCGCCGCCTTCGCGTCAACCTTGGCCTTTTCTGCATCGGTCATCGCCGCATAGGCGGCGGCATCGGCTGCTGCCTTGGCTGCGGCTTCCTCGGCGGCTTTGGCCTCGGCGGCTTCCTGCTCTGCTTTGGCGATCTTGTCTGTCTCCAGCCGGGCCTGATTTTCCGGGGTGGCCGGAACGGCAAAGCCCCAGGCGTCATCCATATAGGGACCCTCCAACTCCAGACTTTCCTCTTTCGAGCGGACCTTCACCTTGGTGCCGGTTTTGATCTGCTCGTAAAGGTGGATCGCATCTTGGTTGAACAGCCGGATACAGCCAGCGCTGGTGGCGTGACCGATGGTGGCATTCTGGATCGTGCCGTGGATGCGGAACATGGTGTCACGCCCGCCGCGGTACAGGTACATCGCACGAGCGCCCAAGGGGTTTTCAAGCCCGCCCTTCATGCCGCCGGCATAGGCCGCGTAAAGATCGGGACGGGTGCGCACCATATTGGCCGTGGGCTGCCAAGACGGCCATTTTTCCTTGCGTCCGATCACACCCGAGCCGCGGAACGACAGACCTTCACGTCCGACGGCGACGGAATAGCGCATCGCGCGGCCGCCCTCCTGCACATGGTAAAGCTTGCGGGCGAAGGTATCGACCACGATGGTTCCCGGTGCTTCCGGGCCATTGTAGGCGACCTCGACCCGCTGACGCCCGCCGGCCAGATGCCGTGCCTCGACCGCTTCGATATGGAACCCTTCGTCATCGATCGCACCATATTCGGGTGCGCGCGAGGCTGTCGCCATAGCTTCTTCGGACGGGGTCGATGTGCAGGCGGAAAGCACAGAGAAACACACAAGCGCCAAAAGGCGGAGAATCGGTGACATGATTAATCTCGGGAAATGGCAGGTTTTGGAACCAAAGCCGCGCGCTGCCCCCTGCGTCAAGAGGGCGCGCAAGGTCGCAAAAAGAAAAGCCGGGCGCGTTGCGGGATGGGCGGGGTTTTCGGGGCTTGGCAGCGCCGGGCGGGCCTGTGCAGGATGGGGCATTTGCAAAAGGTGATTTGGATGATGCACAGACCAAGGCTTTCAGGGCGGCTGGTGGCGGGGTGGACGGTTGGTTTGACGGCCGCGCTGATGATATTGCGGTTGCAGTGGGTGGAGCCGTGGCTCAGGGCTCCGGGCCGGCTGATCAATGGGCGGCCTGTTGTCGAGGTGGTCCCCGAAGGGCTTGGGGCCCTGCCCTTTGCCGGGGTATTGGCGTTCGGCCTTGCTGTGGTGATCGGGCTGGCTTGGGCCAACCGCAAACGCTGGCGGGCGGTCCTGCGTCCGAACCGTGGCCGGGTGATCGGGGCGCTGATTTTGGGGTTTGTAACGCCGGTTGCCGTTTACAGCTGGACGCCTTGGATCATCGGGGGCATCTGGCTGACCCTTGGCCTGTCCAGCCTGCAAGAGGGCATGCTGGATGTGATCCTGTTCGGGGTGGCGATGATCCTTGGCGCTGCCGTTCCATGGTATCCCGTCGCCTGCTTGATCGTCTCGGGTATTCATGGCCGGGTGATGCGTGTCGCGGTCTTTGCGCTGATGTTCTGGGCGGCCTATGCGGCGATCCTTTTGGCCGTCGGGACGCACAAATTCACCTTGTGAAAAAAAGGCCGGGGGTGATCCCCCCGGCCCTGTCGTTCTTGTGGGTTGAAAACCCGTCCAACGGGCGGGCAGTTTACCCGACGATGTTGAATTCGGGGCCGTAGGGATACTTGGTGATATCCTCATTGCCGTCTTCGGTGATGACCAGAATGTCGTGTTCGCGGTAGCCGCCTGCACCCGGCTGCCCTTCGGGAATGGTCAGCATCGGTTCCATCGAGATCACCATGCCCGGCTCCAGCACCGTATCGATGTCTTCGCGCAGTTCCAGACCGGCTTCGCGGCCATAGTAATGCGACAGAACGCCGAAGGAGTGGCCATAGCCGAAGGTACGGTATTGCAGCACCTGATGCTCTTCGAAGAAGGTGTTCAGCTTTTGCGTCACCTCGGCGCAAGAGGCGCCGGGTTTCAGCAGGCTGATGCCATATTCATGCGCTGCGACGTTGATGTCCCAGATCCGGCGCGAGGCGGCGTCACATTCCTTGACGAACATGGTGCGTTCCAGCGCAGTGTAATAGCCCGAGATCATCGGGAAGGTGTTCAAGGACAGGATGTCGCCGCGCTGCAACTGGCGTGCGGTCACCGGGTTATGTGCGCCGTCGGTGTTGATACCCGACTGGAACCACACCCATGTGTCGCGGTATTCGGCATCGGGGAAGCGCTTGGCGATTTCCAGTTCCATCGCGTCGCGGCCAGCCATGGCGATATCGATCTCGCGGGCGCCTTCTTTCACAGCTTCACGGATGGCAAAACCGCCAACGTCGGCAACATTGGCACCATGACGGATCAGGGCGATTTCAGCCTCGGATTTGTTCATGCGCTGCTGCATGACGGCAACCGAGATATCCACTCCACGCTTGGGCTTGAGGAAAGCGTTCAGCTTTTCGGATTGCACCAGCGTCAGGTGATCCGCCTCGCAGCCGATGACCTTATTTTCACCGGTGACCGACAGGACCGCGCGCCAGTAGTTGTCGCGCTGCCAGTCGGTGTAGGTGATGCTGTCGCCATGGCTGCGGCGCCAAGGCTGTGCGGCGTCGATGCCGGCCGAAATGGTCACGCATTCGGTGCGGGTGACGACCAAACCATAGGGGCGACCGAAGGAGCAGTACAGGAAGCCCGAATAATAGGCGATGGAGTGCATCGAGGTGAAGACGCAAGCGTCAACGCCATGCACCTCCATGATCTCGCGCAGGCCCGCGATGCGGGCGTCATATTCGCTGGTGGCAAAGGGCAGAACCCGGTCGCCTTGGTGGAAGCGGTATTGTTGCGGACGTTCGATCGGCATTGTCAGACCTCATCAAAGGGGTCCGATGGGACCCCGAAAGGTCCCGGCGTACAGGACGGCAAGAGCGCTGTTCGGGGCGACGCCATCGCCCCGGCTCTGCTTTAGATTAGCGGTTTGGCGGCGGGCTGTCCAGTTGCTCCTCGTTGGGTTGTTCGACGAGGAGACGCGGATCAGATTGCCTTACCCGCGAAATCCGCTGCTGAATGGCGGTTCGGCACCTGTTCCGCTTCATCGCCCCAGTTGCGGTTCACCAGCAGACCACGTTTGACCGCTGGCCGGGCCGCGATCTTTTCCGCCCAGCGGATCAGGTTCTTGTAGCTGCCAACGTCTAAAAACTCAGCCGAATTGGCATAGCTTTGGCCCAGAACCATGCGGCCATACCACGGCCAGATCGCCATATCGGCGATGGAATAGGTCTGCCCGGCGACATAAGGCACCTCGGCCAAACGGCGATCCAACACATCCAATTGCCGTTTGGTTTCCATCGCATAGCGGTTGATGGGGTATTCGTATTTTTCGGGCGCATAGGCAAAGAAATGGCCAAAGCCACCGCCCACAAAGGGGGCAGACCCCATCTGCCACATCAGCCAGTTGAGAACCTCGCTCCGCTCTGGGCCTTTTGCGGGCAGGAAGGCATCGTATTTTTCGGCCAGATGGATCAGGATCGACCCGCTTTCAAACAGCCGCACCGGGGTGTCCCCGGAATAGTCCATCATCGCGGGGATCTTCGAATTCGGGTTCACGGCCACAAAGCCCGACCCGAATTGATCGCCGGAAATCGTGATCAGCCAAGCGTCGTAATCGGCCAGAAGCCCGGCTTCCACCAGTTCCTCCAGCATGATCGTCACCTTTTGGCCGTTTGGGGTGGCCAGCGAGTAAAGCTGCAGGTCATGTTTGCCGCGCGGCAGTTCCTGCTCGTGCGTTGGTCCCGCCACGGGGCGGTTGGTCGAGGCGAACTTGCCGCCGTTATCCTTGTCCCAGGTCCAGACTTTGGGCGGGATATAGGTGGGATCGGCCATCGGGATTATCCTTCCAAGAGGGGCTTTGGCCAAGCTATGCGTTGGATGCAGCAGCTTCAATCCATCCCGAGGGGCTTGTCTGTGCGCCCTTGCACCCCCACATCAGCCTAAATGCGAAAAGGAGATGCCATGCGTTGCCCAGTAGACAATGAAACCCTTGTGATGGCCGACCGGAACGGGGTTGAGATCGACTATTGCCCGAAATGCAGGGGGGTCTGGTTGGATCGGGGCGAGTTGGACAAGATCATCGAACGCGCAGGTTTGGCCGAGGCGCCGGTGGCCTCGAAAGAACCTGCACGGGGTACGGCGCCGAGCTATGCGCCGCCCCGCCAAGATGAGCCGCGCCGTGACGAGCGCCGGTCGCGCGACCATGATGATGACGATTACGACCGTCGCCCGCGCAAACGGCGCGAGAGCTTTTTGTCAGATCTGTTTGACTTCTGATCAGATCACGCCGCTGCCGCTGGCCGTTTGATCTTGGCGGCGGCGTCCAGCACCAAGGGGCGCAGGCCTGTGCCGCCTGCGTCCAAAACCTCGAACAGGTGGCGGCGCATGCGGGGTTCCCAGAAGTCATTGATGTGGCTCGACAGACCTGCAACGCCTTCGTCATGGGGTTTGGATTCCATGAACTTGGCGATCTGGTTGGCCATGTAGATCAGCTTGGAATGGGGGGCGTCATGCGACATGGGCGGCCTCTTGCGGTTCAATGCGGTGGGGGTGGGTGAAAACCTCGAACCCGTCAGGACGGGCGAGGGCGATCAGGGTGATGCCAGCCGCCTCGGCCATCTCGACCGCTGTTGCCGTGGGGGCAGAGGCGGCGATGATGATGGGAAAGCCAGCGGCAGCGCATTTTTGCACCATATCAATCGAGGTGCGGCAGGTCAGCACGACCGCGCCGGTCGGGCGGGTGCTGCGGGCCACCGCGCCGATCAGTTTATCAAGCGCATTGTGGCGCCCAACATCTTCGCGCGCGGCCTGAATTCCATCCGCCCAAAAGGCAGCAGCATGGGCGGCGCGTGTCAGGTCATGCAAGGGCTGATGCGCGGTCAGATCCGCCATCGCGCCCATGATTTGTGCCGGTGTCATGGTAAAGCCAGTGTCGGCAACGCGCATCGGCTTGCGCGCGGCCTCTGCCAGGCTGTCGATGCCACAAAGCCCACAGCCAACCGGCCCCGCCATCGAGCGGCGACGCGCGCGCTGGCGATCCTCGGCCGGCGATTTCAGCCAGATTTGCAGATCAATGCCAAGGTCGTTTTCCACCGTCTCAACACTTTCGATTTCATCCGCCGTCGCGATACCTTCGGTAAGGCTGAACCCATAAGCGAAATCCACCAGATCGGCGGGGGTTGCCATCATCACGGCCTGAGTTGAGCCGTTATAAGACAAGGCCACCGCCACCTCGGCGGGCAACTCGCGCGAGCTGCCCACCCCGGCCCGCCCGAAGGCAAGGCGGGGAAGGGGGCGGTGGGTTTGCATGCCAAGCGGTCCTTATTCAGCCGCCGCGATCCGGCGCGAGCGGGTGGCTTGGGCGTTGTATTCCTCCTGCCATTCCGACGGCCCGTTCGAGGGCGCAACCTGCACCGCCGTCACCTTGTATTCCGGGCAGTTGGTGGCCCAGTCACTGAAATCAGTGGTGATGACGTTGGCTTGGGTGTCGGGGTGGTGGAAGGTGGTATAAACCACACCCGGATTGACCTTGTCGGTGATCGTCGCGCGCAGCGTGGTTTCCCCCGAACGGCTGGCCAGCCGCACGAAGTTGCCTTCTTTGATGCCGCGCACTTCGGCGTCATGCGGGTGGATTTCCAGCACGTCCTGATCATGCCATGCGACGTTCGGCGTGCGGCGGGTCTGCGCGCCGACGTTGTACTGGCTGAGGATACGGCCGGTGGTCAGCAACAGCGGGAAGCGCGGGCCGGTCTTTTCATCGGTTGCCACATACTCGGTGTTGATGAACTTGCCCTTGCCGCGGACAAACCCGGTGACATGCATCAACGGCGTGCCTTCCGGGGCCTTGTCGTTGCAAGGCCACTGGACCGAGCCAAGCTCTTCGATCTTGTCATAGGTCACACCGGCAAACGACGGCGTGGTCATGGCAATCTCGGCCATGATCTGCGCCGGGTGGGTGTAGTTCCAGTTGGCACCCATGGCTTGGGCGAACATCTGGGTCACTTCCCAATCGGCATAGCCCTGCTTCGGTGCCATCACCTTGCGCACCATGTTGATGCGGCGTTCGGCGTTGGTGAAGGTGCCGTCTTTTTCCAAGAAGGACGAGCCGGGGAAGAACACATGGGCGTAATTCGCGGTCTCATTCAGGAACAGGTCATGGACGATCACACATTCCATCGCCGCCAGACCGGCCGAGACATGCTTGGTGTCGGGGTCCGATTGCAGGATGTCTTCGCCTTGGCAGTAAAGGCCCTTGAAGGTGCCCTCAACCGCGGCGTCCAGCATGTTGGGGATGCGCAGACCGGGCTCGTTGTCGATCTTCACGCCCCAGAGGTTTTCGTAAATGGCGCGCACATCGTCATTCTTCACATGGCGATAGCCCGGCAACTCGTGCGGGAAAGACCCCATATCGCAGGACCCTTGCACGTTGTTCTGGCCGCGCAGCGGGTTCACACCCACGCCCGGACGGCCAACGTTGCCCGTCATCATCGCGAGGTTGGCGATGCCGATGACCGTGGTCGAACCTTGGGAATGTTCCGTCACACCCAGACCGTAGTAGATCGCGCCATTGCCGCCGGTGGCATAAAGCCGGGCTGCCGCGCGAACCTCATCCGCCTTGACGCCGGTCAGAACTTCGACCGCTTCGGGCGAATTGTGCTGCTGGCTGACGAATTCGGCGTAATCTTGGAATTCATCCCAGTCGCAACGGGTGCGGATGAACTCTTCGTTGTAAAGCTTTTCGGTCACGATCACATGCGCCAGCGCGGTCACGATGGCCACGTTGGTGCCGGGCGTCAGCGCGAGGTGATGGGCCGCCTTGATATGCGGGCTGTCGACCATCTCGGTACGGCGCGGGTCGATCACGATCAGCTTTGCACCCTTGCGGATGGCTTTTTTCAAGCGGCTGGCAAAGACCGGGTGGCCGGAGGCGGGGTTGGCCCCGATCACGACGGCAACTTCAACCTGTTCAACCGAATCAAAGTCTTGCGTGCCGGCCGAGGTGCCGAGCGTCTGGCCAAGGCCATAGCCGGTGGGCGAATGGCAGACCCGCGCGCAGGTGTCGGTGTTGTTGTTCAGGAACACACCGCGCGTCAGCTTCTGCACCAGATAGGTTTCTTCGTTGGTGCAGCGCGACGAGGTGATCACGCCAACGGATTTTTGTCCGTATTTGGAAATGATGCCCTTCATCCGGTTGGCGGCGAATTCCATCGCCTCGGCCCAAGACACTTCTTTCCACGGATCGTTGATGCTGTCGCGGATCATCGGGTTCAGGATGCGATCCTTGTGCGACGCATAGCCATAGGCGAAGCGGCCCTTGACGCAGGAGTGGCCACGGTTGGCCTTGCCGTGCTTGTAGGGCACCATGCGCACCAGTTCGTCACCGCGCATTTCGGCTTTGAACGAACAACCAACGCCGCAATAGGCGCAGGTGGTGATCACCGAGCGTTCTGGCGTGCCGATTTCGATGACGGATTTTTCTTGCAGCGTCGCCGTCGGGCAGGCTTGCACGCAAGCACCACACGATACGCAATCGGACGACAGCGCGTTGTCGGTTTTGGCGCCGAACGACACGCGACTGTCAAAG
>CALBSG010000033.1 GCA_937927675.1 uncultured Paracoccaceae bacterium
TACGAGATAGTACAAGGTGACTGGAGTTCAGACGTGTGCTCTTCCGATCTCGAGACGCAGCCCACGACGATCCCTGAGGATGCCGCAGCCCCCGCGGTTCAGCCGTCAGATGCGCAACCGGAAATTGCCGATCCCGCTGCTTTGGCAAAGCCGCCCGTCGAAACCGATGAACCGCTGTTGAAGCCCCTGACCAACAATGACGCGCCGCCGCCTGCCTTGGTGGTGCCGGACCTGAGCCTGCCGTCTACCCCCGGCCGCTTGCCTGACATCGAAACAGCCCCGCCCGCCGCGGCTGAGAGCGCCGCCGTCGCCGAGACGGTGGTGCCCGAAACCCAACCGGCCGCTACCGCGCCCGCCGCTGAAGCGCCTGTCGCTACGGTTGATCCGGCACCAGAGGCGACCGCAGAGGTCGCGCCTGAACCCACCGAAGAAACGCCGCCCGCCACCTCCAGTGAAACGGCGCTGACCCCGCGCCTCATTGTTCCGGATGCCGAGCGGACCGAAAACACTGTTGATGGTGTGACGACCGGGCGCCTGCCCGCGATCGAGACCCCGGTCGAAGGTGGCGCGGCGCCAGACCTGGCCGAGGATGCCCCGGCCTTGGCACCCGAGACGGCTCCCGCAGTCGACCTGCCGCCGCTCCGCCGCTATGCGCAAGCCTTTGATAACCCGCAAGCCAAGCCGCTTTTTGCCGTGCTTTTGCATGACAATGGCGCGCCCGAGGTTCCGCGGGAGGCACTGGCCGCGCTGCCCTTCCCGGTGACCTTTGTGCTGGATCCCTTGGCCGATGGCGCCGCAGAGGCGGCGGCGATCTACCGCAAGGCCGGGCAAGAAGTCGTGATGCTCGCGACCGGTATCCCAGATGGGGCGACGCCGGGCGATCTGGAGCAAAGCTTTGCCGGAATGGCGGCCACGCTTGGGGAAAGCGTGGCGCTGATGGATACCCCCAAGGCGGCCTTCCAAGACGATGGCAAGCTGTCGGCCGAGGTGGTGACGCTGTTGGCCGATCAGGGCCGAGGGCTTGTGACCTTTGACCGCGGGCTGAATGCCGCGGATCAGGTGGCGCGCCGCGAGGGTTTGCCAACGGTCACCATCTATCGCAGCCTTGATGACGAAGGCGAAGAGGCCCCGCTGATCCGCCGCTATCTGGACCGGGCGGCCTTCAAAGCGGCGCAAGAAGGTCAGGTGGTGGTGATCGGCTCCACCCGGGCCGATACCATCACCGCGTTGATGGAATGGACCGTCGAAGGGCGCGCGGCATCGGTGGTCTTGGCCCCGATCTCGGCCTTGATGCAGGACCAATAAAAGCCCTGCTTGGGAAACGAAGGTGGGGGCGCTTCGCCCCCCAAGCGCCTTTGCAGGCAAAGCCGCTTCCCCCCGAGAGTATTTCAAAAGGCGCAAGATAAAGAGCGGTCTTTGGGGATTTGCGCCTGTGAAAATACTCCCCAGGGTTTGGGGGCGCGCAGCCCCCAAGGTTACAGCAGGTAAACCCGGATCAGAACAAAGCGGCTGCCTTGGCCGTCGGCACGGGGCCGCGTCAGCCGTTGCCGCGCCGGGTGAACAGGCCCGCGTCTTCCGCCGCCCGACGCAGCGCGCGGGATTTGTTGACGGTTTCCATATATTCCGCCTCGGGGTCGCTGTCATAGACCACGCCGCCGCCAGCCTGAATATACAGCGTCTCGTCCTTCAAAACGGCCGTGCGCAGCGCGATGCAGAAGTCCATCTCGCCATTGCAGGCGAAATAACCGACGCCGCCGCCATAGACGCCGCGCTTTTCAGGTTCCAATTCGTCGATGATCTCCATCGCGCGGACCTTGGGCGCGCCCGAAACCGTGCCGGCGGGCAGGCCTGCAAGAAGGGCAGACAGCGCGTCTTGCCCGTCGGCAATCTCACCAACCACGTTCGAGACGATATGCATCACATGGCTATAGCGTTCGATGATGAATTTTTCGGTCGGGCGCACCGTGCCGACCTTTGCCACGCGGCCCACATCATTGCGGCCAAGATCCAAGAGCATCAGATGTTCGGCCAGTTCTTTCTGATCGGCCAAAAGATCGGCCTCCAGCGCCTTGTCCTCTTCAGGCGTGGCGCCGCGTTTGCGGGTGCCTGCAATGGGGCGCACGGTCACCTCGCCCTCGCGCAGGCGGACAAGGATTTCCGGGGATGCCCCCACCACCTGAAAACCGCCGAAGTTGAAGAAGAACATGAAGGGCGAGGGGTTCGTCCGGCGCAAGCTGCGGTACAGTGCGAAGGGCGGCAGTTCGAAGCGTTGGCTCCAGCGCTGCGACGGCACCACCTGAAAGATATCGCCGGCGCGGATATAGTCCTTGGCCTTCTCGACGGCGGCGAGATAGCCCGCGTGGCTGAAGTTCGACTGCATCTCGCCGACCGCGGCCGTCTCTTCCAGATCGCCCCGGCCCAATTCGCGGGGCGCGGCGGGGCTGCGGTCAAGATCGCGCAAGCTGTCCATCACCCGCTCGGCCGCTTGGGCATAGGCGGCACGGGCCGACAGGCCCTGTCCGGTCCAAGCCGGAGCAACCAGCGTCACCTCGCCCTTGACCCCATCCAGCACCGCCACGACCGAGGGGCGCATCAAGACTGCATCCGGCAGGCCCAAGGGATCGGGGTTCACATCGGGCAGGTGTTCCACCAGCCGGATCATGTCATAGCCAAGATAGCCAAACAGCCCCGCCGACACGGCAGGCATGTCTTCGGGCAGGTCAATCCGACATTCGGCCAGCAGGGCGCGCAGCGTGTCCAAGGGATGGCCCGGCAGATCGGTAAAGGCGGCCTTGTCAAACCGCGCCTCGCGGTTGATGCGGCTTTGCTCGCCCCGGCATTCCCAGATCAGATCGGGTTTCATCCCCACGATGGAGTAGCGCCCGCGCACTTCGCCCCCGGTCACCGATTCCAGCATGAAGGTATCTGGCCGCGCCTCGGCCAGTTTCAGCATCAGGCTGACGGGGGTGTCTAGATCGGCGGCCAGACGGGCATAGACCACCTGATTGCGGCCTTGGTTCCAGGCCTGTTCAAAGGCTTCGTATGAGGGTTCCAGACGCATGGGGGCTCAGTTCCCCAGCTGGGTATTGACGGCCTCGATCATCGGCTGATCCAGCGTGATACCGGCCTGTTGCGACACGGCCCCGGTAAACAGCACGGACAGGTCCGAGGCAATGTCGCCTTCGGCATTCTCGACAATCGCGTCACGCAGGGCCTTGCCATCTTCGCTGGTGGCATCGGCGGGAACGAGGCTGTCAAGGCGCACCAGCGCCACAAAGCCACTGTCCTCGACCAGCCGCACCTCGCCTTGCGCCATTTCAAAGGCGGCTGCCAGCACGGCGGGCGGCGCGCCATCCAGCGTGGCTTGCCGGTCTTTCGGCTCAACCGCGGTCACGGCCCCTTGGCTTTCCAGCGTGGCCCCGGCATCAACGGCGGCCTTCACGGCGGTTGCCTTGGCCGCGAGGGCCTTGGCCAAAGCGGCGGCACGGGTTTCTTCGGTCACGCGGTCGGTGATCTTGTCCAGCGCCACCGGGGTGGGGGGAACCGTTTCCAGCATTTGCATCGCCACCAAACCGCCATCGTCGAGCAAGGTGGCCTCGGCGAAATCGCCTTCCTTGATCGCGTCTGCGGCTTTGCGGAAGGCCGCATAGCTGGCAATCGCATCATTGTCGGCGGCACCGGCGGCATAGTCGGTGGTGCCAAGCTCCATGCCGAATTCCTTGGACAGCTCTTCCAGCGTGGCGCCGCCTGCCAGAAGATCGTCAATGGCTTCCACCTTTTCGGCAATCGCCTTGGCGGCTGCGGCCGTTTGCAGGGTTTTCAGCAGCTCGGGCTTGGCCTCGTCATAGGTGGTTTCCTGGGCTGCCATCACGGCATTCATCCGGTAAAGCGCCGGGCCCAGCGACGAAGGCAGCGGGCCGATCACGCCGGGGGTTTGCTGTGCAAAAACGGCGTCACCCGCCTCGGCCAGTTCGGCCTTGGTCACATCGCCCATATCGACATCATCGAGCGTGAGACCGCGCTCCTTGACCAGATCTTCAAAGCTGGTGCCCTTGTCCAGTCGTGCCTTGGCCTCGGCGGCTGCGGCGTCATCGGCGAAGGCCAGCCGTTCGACCAAGCGCTTTTCGGGAATGACAAATTCGTCGCGGCGGGCGTCATAGGCGGCTTGCACCTCTGCCTCGGGCACCTCCATCGTGGCGCCCAGTGTTGTGGGCAGAAGGGCTGCGTATTGAATGCGTTTGGCCTCGGGGCGGGTGTAGGCGTCGATATTGGCGTCGTAATGTGCCTTCACCTCGGCCTCGGTCGGGGCGGGCAGGGAGGCGTCGAGCGCGGCTTCGTCCAGAACCAGCATTGTCAGCCCACGCTTTTCACCGGCCCAAGCAAAAACCGTGTCGGCCAGAGCGGCCGGGGCGACCACGCCGCCGCTCACCGCACCCGTCAACAAAGAGCGCGCCACATCGCGGCGGATCCCGGTTTCAAAGTCGGCCTCATTGGTGTTGTTCTGCTTCAGCGTATCGCCATAGGCGTTGCGGTCAAAGCTGCCGTCCAATCCGCGGAAGGCGGCGATCTTGCCCAGTTCGGCCGCAACTGCGGCATCGCCCACCGACAGGCCGATCTTGGCCGCCTCATTGTCAAGCGCCGCGCGGTTCACCAGCCCGGCCAGCGCCTGCCGGTCGATGCCCATGGCGCGGGCGTCGGCCATCGACACCGCCGTGCCGAATTGCTGCGACAGGGCGCGAACCTGATTTTGCACTTCGCGGGCATAGTCGTTGGCAGAGATTTCAGTATCGCCGACCGTGCCGACGCTCTTGGTTCCACCACCAAAATTCTCGACCCCAAAGCCGCCAAGCCCGCCAATCAGCATGGCCATGAGAACCCAAGCCATGACACCCGCGCCGCGTTTCTTCTTGCGGGGGGCTTCGTCGTCGGTGTGGTGCGGAGCTTTGGACATCGGCAGGGTTTCCCTGTTGGGGCGTTGCTGCTGGCCTGTCTATGCGCTCAGGCCAGAGGGGGCAAGATGGGCCTCAGGCCCGCCAAGCGGCCAGACGCTTGAACATTTCGTTAATGCCCGCGGCATCCACATTGGCAAAGGCAATGCGGATCTGGCGCTTTCCGGCCTCGGACCCTTCGGGCTGGAACATGGTTCCGGGCAGCATCAGCAGACCCGCCTCGGCCACCAGCCGTTTGCACAACGCATCCGAAGCGATGGGGAAGGGGTGTTCGACATAGGCAAAATAGGCGCCACAGCCCAACAGCTTCCAGTCCGGCAGGGCAGAAAA
This sequence comes from uncultured Paracoccaceae bacterium, assembly GCA_937927675.1. Classification (GTDB taxonomy): domain Bacteria; phylum Pseudomonadota; class Alphaproteobacteria; order Rhodobacterales; family Rhodobacteraceae; genus Tabrizicola_A. Next base: position 5,280 of record CALBSG010000033.1, read on the forward strand.
GCCGCCCACCATCGCCGCGCGGCGCGCCAGAATTTCGGCGCGTTCGCCGGCGACCCATTGGGCCAGGTTCTGCATGCCCCATAGCGCGCCGATCTGGCCAAGTTGGCTGGGGCAGATGGCGACGGTATCGAGAAACTTCTCGATTTCTGCCAGCCGGTCAACGCCGGCAACCACGGCACCCACCCGATGTCCGGTCAGGCGGTAGGTCTTTGAAAACGAATAAAGATGGATGAAGTCGCGCGCCCAATCCGGGTCGGTGAACAGATCATGCGGCCGCCCCGTGCGGCTGTCAAAGTCGCGATAGGTTTCATCGACGATCAACGCCAGCCCATGCGCGCGGGCAAGGGCGTGGAACGCCGTCAGCGTCGCGGCGGGGTATTCGCTGCCGCCGGGGTTATTGGGGCTGACGAGCACAATGGCGCGGGTGCGGTCGGTGATAAGCTTTGCCGCGTCCTCTGCGACGGGAATCAGCCCTTCGCCTGCGGGCAACGGCACGGTTTTGACGCCTTGCATGTCCAGCCACATCTTGTGGTTGAAATACCACGGTGTCGGCAAGATCACCTCATCGCCGGCACCAGCAAGCGTGGACATCACCGCGCAGAAGGCCTGATTGCAGCCTTGGGTGATGGCCACCTGTTCTGGGGCGATCTGACCGCCATAGGCGGCCGACCACTGGCTGGCAATCTCGGCGCGTAGCGCGGGCAGGCCCAGAACCGGGCCGTAAAGATGGGCGTCGGGGTTGTTCAACGCGGCATCGGCCAACGCCCGGCGCAAACCTTCGGGCGGGCTATCGACCGGGGCGGCTTGGCTGACGTTGATCAGCGGACGCTCTGGCGGGAAGGTAACGCCCTGCAACCAACGCCGCGCCTCCATCACCGGGGGGGCAAAGGTGGCGGCCATGGCGGGGTTCAGGGGATGGGTCATGCTACGTCCTTGCTGGTCGTCGGTTGCGCCGCGTTTCGCGAACGCCCCCGACGAGAAGCCGAAGGCGCCCGAGGAGGTGTCAGTCCTTGCCGCGGAAGGGCTGGACGTATTGCAACGCCATATCCCAAGGGAAGAAGATCCAGGTGTCTTGGCTCACTTCGGTGATATAGCTGTCCACCATCGGTTTGCCCGAAGGCTTGGCATAGACCGTGGCGAAATGTGCCTTGGGATAAAGGCTGCGCACCAGTTCCAGCGTCTTGCCGCTGTCCACCAGATCATCGACGATCAAAATGCCGGTGCCATCGCCCATCAGATCGGTCTGCGGGCTTTTGGTGACTTTTGCGGTTTGCCGCTGATCGGCCGCACCGCCGCCTGCGTGATAGGACATGACGGAAATCGTGTCGACGACGCGGATGTCCAACTCGCGGGAGACGATCATCGCGGGCACAAGACCACCGCGGGTGATGCCAACAACGGCTTTCCAAGCCCCAGCTTCGCCCGGGCCCTTGCCATCCAGCCGCCAGGCCAACGCGCGGGCATCCCGGTGGATCTGGTCCCAGCTGACATGGAACCCTTTTTCATGCGGCAGACGGTCGGTCATTCTGTTCCCCTTCCCTAGTCTTTGCCCTTAGGTTGTGGCGATCTTCAGGCCCAATACCCCGATGACGCCGCCAAAGATGCGGTCAATCCGGGCTTTGTAACGTGCATAACCGCGCTGCGAAACCTCGGTCGAGAAAATCCGCGCCACGATGACATTGCAAAACAGCTCATTGCCAAAGATGACAAGCATCAGCGCGGCCAGCCACAACGGTGCCGTATGCGGCGGCACGAGGCCGACAAAGACAGCGCCAAAGAACACCGCCGCCTTTGGATTGGCAAATTGCGTGGTCATCCCCAGCCAGACGGCGGCCAAGGCCCCGTCGCTGCGCGCACCTTCGGCGGCGCTGTCAATCGGCTGATCGGCATGCCGCCACATCTGAAAGGCGATCCAGCACAGGAACAGCCCGCCCGCAATCTTGAAGGCAAGAAACACCGAGGGCAAAGCCTTGAACAGCACCGACAGGCCCAGATAGGCGGCCATGGCCCAGAAACAGGCGCCGAACGCGACCCCCACACCAAGCCAGCAGGCTGTGCGGAACCCGCGGGTGACGCCCGTGCGCGCAGTCACAAAGACCGCAGGCCCCGGCGAGGCGGCGGCGACGAAATGCACCGCCCAAGCGGCGAAGAACGCCGCCCAGGTCATTCCTTGCGGCCTGTCACCACATCAATATCGGGTGCATCCACGGCTTTCATGCCGACGACGTGGTAGCCCGCGTCCACATGCAGGTTTTCGCCCGTGGTGCCGCTGCCCAGATCCGACAGCAGGTAAAGCGCGGATTTGCCGACCTCATCCTGCGTCACATTGCGGCGCAGGGGCGAGTTCAGCTCGTTCCATTTCATGATGTAGCGGAAATCGCCAATGCCGCTGGCCGCCAGCGTCTTGATCGGACCTGCCGAGATGGCGTTCACGCGGATGCCGTCCTTGCCCAGATCTTCGGCCAGATATTTGACCGAAGCCTCAAGCCCGGCCTTGGCCACGCCCATGACGTTGTAATGCGGCATGACCTTTTCTGCGCCGTAATAGGTCAGCGTCAGCAGGCTGCCGCCTTCGTTCATCATGGCCGCGGCGCGTTGGCACACAGCGGTAAAGCTGTAGACCGAAATATCCATCGTCATCAGGAAGTTCTGACGCGAGGTGTCAACGTAACGGCCGCGCAATTCGTTCTTGTCGGAAAAGCCGATGGCATGCACCAGAAAGTCGATCTTGCCCCATTTCGCGGCCAGTTCGGCGAAAAGCGCGTCCATCGACGCCTCATCCGTCACATCACATTCGACAAAGGTGTTCATCCCGATCGAGGCTGCCAAAGGCTCCACGCGCTTTTTCAGCGCCTCGCCCTGATACGAAAACGCAATCTCGGCGCCATGGGCGGCCAACTGCTGGGCAATGCCCCATGCGATGGATTTGTCATTCGCCAGCCCCATGATAAGGCCGCGCTTGCCCGCCATTAGTCCTGCGTTTACGCCCATTGACATTCGGTTGCCCTCATCCACCCTTGATTGTGAATGAGACGAATAGGCCAAAGCCCAGCCTCTCGCAAGAGTGGGTGGCTGACGCAAGGGAAGGAAGACCATGAGCGACAGAACCGGAATTTTCGCAGGCGACGATCCTTTTGCCATCGCCCAAAGCTGGCTGACCGAGGCCGAGGCCAGCGAGCCAAATGATCCCAACGCGATCGCGCTATCGACGGTGGATGCAACCGGCATGCCGAATGTGCGCATGGTCTTGCTGAAGGAAATCGAGGGGGCGGGCGAAGGCGGTGGTGCCTTTGTATTCTACACCAATTACACCAGCGCCAAGGGGCAAGAGATTGACGCAGCCGGCAAGGCCGCTTTCGTCATGCATTGGAAATCGTTGCGCCGTCAGATCCGGGTGCGCGGGATCGTCAGCCGCGAAGAAGGCCCGCAGGCCGATGCCTATTACACCTCACGGTCCTTGCAATCGCGTTTGGGCGCTTGGGCAAGCCACCAGTCCCAGCCGCTTGCGTCGCGCGGGGCGCTGATGGCCGAGGTGGCAAAGGTCACCGTGACCCAAGGTCCGATGCCGAAACGCCCGCCTTTCTGGGGTGGTTTTCGCATCCGTCCGGTCGAAATCGAATTCTGGGCCGATGGCGCGTTCCGGCTGCATGACCGGTTCCGTTGGACTCGCGCTTCGCAAGATGACGGGTGGCAGGTTCAGCGGTTGAACCCCTGATTTTCGCGCTTCGCGAGTGGTTTGTCGCCTTCTGCATGATCTAAAAGATAGATTGAATTGGCTTGCAAGTCAGGGTCCTTTAGCCGCATGAGTAAGTGTGGGCTTTATCTGGGGAAACGGCTCTGAAATGACAGAAGAAGAAGACGCCTCGCACGTCGTGCTTGGGCGCGTGAAATGGTTTGATCCGGCAAAGGGGTTTGGCTTCATCGTTGTGGATGACGAGCCGTCGGACATTCTGCTGCATGCAAACATCCTGAGGAATTTCGGCCAAAGCTCCATCGCGGATGGCGCCGGCATCACCGTGCGCGTGCAACGCACGCAGCGTGGGATTCAAGCCGTCGAGATTTTGAAGATCGAGCCGCCGGTCGGCGTACCGTTCCCGCTGGACGACGAATCCGTACAGGAAAATCTGGCAGATCTTGCCGGGCTGCCGATTGAACCGGCGCGGGTTAAATGGTTCGACAAGGGCAAGGGCTTTGGCTTTGGCAATGTGTTTGGCCGGTCCGAAGATGTGTTCATTCACGTCGAGGTTCTGCGCCATTCCGGCTTTGCCGATCTGCAAGCGGGCGAGGCCGTCGGCCTGCGCATCGTAGAGGGCAAGCGCGGCCGGATGGCTGTGCAGGTGCTGTCGTGGGACTCCGCACTGCGGGCCTGACCCTTTTGGCGCTGGCCGCCCTGACCGGGGCGGCAGGCGCTGATTGCACACCCGATCAGGTGGAGCTGCGCACGCTGTTTGGGGCGGTCCAGCGCTTTTCTGTTGATCTGGCCGATGATCCCGATGAACGCGCCCGCGGCTTGATGTTCCGTGATCAGATGCCGATGGCGTCGGGGATGCTGTTTATCTTCCCGGCCCCGAAACATGCCACCTTCTGGATGAAGAACACCCCCCTGTCGTTGGACATCATCTTTGCCGACGCAACCGGGCTTGTGACCTTTGTCCAAGACAGGGCCGAACCGCTGAGCGAGGCGGTGATCGACGGCGGCGAAGGCGTGTCCTTTGTGCTCGAGATCAATGGCGGCCTTGCTCGCCCGATGGGCATTGTGCCCGGCGCGATGCTGCGTCACCCCGCCATCGCGCAAAACGGCGCAGCTTGGGCCTGTGACGCACCCTAAGATGGGCCGTCCGCGCCGTTGCCGGCGTCGTCAAGGTGAGTATTTCCAAAGGCGCAAATCCTTGACGCCTTGCGCCGCTGGTCTTGCGCCTTTTGAAATACTCCCGCCGGAGGCCAAGGCTGATGCCGGGCGCTATCGATGAAAGGTGCGACGAGGCGCTTTTCATTTGCCGCGCGCCGGGTTAGGAAGCGCACGTCGGGGCGTAGCGCAGTCTGGTAGCGCGACGGTTTTGGGTACCGTAGGCCGGGGGTTCGAATCCTCTCGCCCCGACCATCTTCTTGCTTTGATGCGTTTCAGCACCTGTTCTGCGGCCATTTGGTCCTGTGGCTGCCTTGTCGGAGCCGCCATGCCCCCCAAACCCCAATGCTTGCGATTCTTGTCTTGCCTGATCGTGCTGGCTGGACCGGCTGTTGCCGAACAGCCCTGCCTGACCGCCGCTGCCCTGAAAACCGGGATCACGGTCAGCGTTCGTCAGGGGTCAACCCAAAGCTACCGCGCGAAGGGGCGCGATGTGCAGGCCGTGGTGCCGGTGCCTTCGGGCAGTTTCACGGCCGAGCTGCTTTTGGCGCGCGGGCTGCATGTGATCCGCGACCACCGCACCGAACATGAAACCGCCCCGCCGCCGCCAGAGGGCGAGGTGTTGGTTGGTGGCAATGATGGCGGCACCCTGACGACCGAATATGCCTATGGCCGCTTGGCGAACCCCGGCACGGATTGGGCAGGCACGGTCCGGGTCACCCGCGATCAGGACGGCCCGTCGATTGGGCCGCAGCCCACGATCAAAGGCCGTCTTGCCGCTGAAGTGCGGTTTTTGCCGCAGGAAACGGTGACGATTTCGGGTTGCGCTTATCGCATCCGGCCGCTTGAGACCGAATTCCGACTGGGCGCCGACAGCGGCTTTATCATCGGCGGCGAACCCGCCGAAGAGATCGCCGGTGCGGCTGGAACATTGCTGATGACGCGCCGCCAGATCTGGTTTCCCGACCTTGGTTTTGCGGTCATCACCCGAGAGCGCGGCCAAGACAGCGGCTGGGGTGCCGATTGGGGGCAGGGCATTATCGGGCTGGCGGCTGAATAGCCCCGCTTGCCCCGCACCGCTTTGACCCCATATGGAAGGGGAAAGAGATGGGGGCGGGCATGATCCGGTTTGACAATTCGTGGATGCGCGATCTGCCGGGAACCTTTCTGCGGCAGGATCCTGACCCTGCGCCGCAGCCCCGGCTTTTGGCATGGAACGCAGGTCTAGCCGCAGATCTGGGTCTTGACCCGCAGGTAAAGACCGAAGCCGCCGCGTGGTTTTCGGGCGCGGCGTTGCCGCCTGGGGCCGAGCCGGTGGCGCTGGCCTATGCCGGGCATCAGTTTGGCGGGTTTTCGGCGCAATTGGGCGATGGTCGGGCGCATTTGCTGGGGGAAGTGTTGGACCCGGATGGGCGGCGCTTTGACATTCAGCTCAAAGGCTCGGGCCGGACGCCGTTTTCGCGGGGCGGCGATGGCAAGGCGGCGGTCGGGCCGATGCTGCGCGAATATCTGATTTCCGAGGCGATGGCGGCAATGGGCATTCCGACCACGCGCGCTCTTGCCGTGGTCGCGACGGGGGAGGCCGTCTGGCGCGATGGTCAGGCCCTGCCCGGCGCAGTGTTGGCGCGGGTGGCGGCCAGCCATATTCGCATCGGCAGCTTTCAGTTTTTGGCGGCGCGGGGCGAGGATACCAAGTTGGCCGCGCTTTTGGATTACACCATCGCACGGCATTATCCGCATCTTGCCCCCGGCGATGCCTTGGGTCTTTTTGATGCCGTGACGCGGACGCAGGCCCGGTTGATCGCGCAGTGGATGGGCGTGGGCTTTGTTCATGGTGTGATGAACACCGACAACGTGGCTCTGTCGGGCGAAACCATCGACTATGGCCCCTGTGCCTTTATGGACGGCTATGCGCCGGGCACCGTGTTTTCGTCGATCGACCGGCAGGGGCGCTATGCCTACGGCAACCAGCCCTTGATCTTGGGCTGGAATCTGGCGCGGCTGGCGGAGTGTTTGTTGCCGTTTTTCGATGCCGATGAAGCGCAGGCCGTGACGCTGGCCAATGCGCGGCTGTCGGCGATTGCTGGGATCTATCGAGAGGCGTTTCTTTCCGTGATGGCGGCAAAGCTTGGCCTTGCGGCGCCCGATGCGGCGCTGACCGATGATCTGATGGCGCTTTTGCCGGGGCAGGACTGGACCGGATTTTTCCGCGCGTTGAGCGAGGGGCGGGCGGTTGCACCCGAGTTTGCCGACTGGCAGGCGCGCTGGCGGGCGGCAGGCCCTGATCTGGTGGCGATGTGCCGCGTCAATCCGGCCGTGATCCCGCGCAACCATCTGGTCGAGGCGGCCCTGCAGGCGGCAACGGCCGGTGATATGGCGCCGTTCGACGCGCTTCTGGCCGAGGTGCAACGTCCCTTCGACGGGGCGCAGGGACGTGAAGGGTTTGCCCAGCCCGCGCCGGACGGGTTCGGGACCTATGTGACCTTCTGCGGCACCTGAGGGCGCTCGTGAAGTTGACGAAAACCGCAGGTTGCGGTTGACGGCAGGGGGGCAGCTTGGGCAGGGTGCAGCGATGAACCCGCGTTCCGACATTCACGACCGGCTGGCTGCATCCTTGCGCGATGCGCGCAAGGCGCGTGGGCTATCGTTGGATGCGGTGGCGAAACTGTCGGGTGTGTCGCGCAGCATGGTCAGCCAGATCGAGCGCGGCGAATCTTCACCCACGGTGGCGACGCTGTGGAACCTGACTCAAGCGCTGCAGGTGGATTTTGCCGGGCTGCTGGAAGGCAAGCCTGAACCGGGCATCGTGGTGATGCGCGCGGCCAGCGCCCCGGTGATCTTGGGGCGCGGGCGCGCGGTGTCGATCCGCATCCTGTCGCCGGCCGAGGCGGTGGGTGAGCATGAGGTCTATGATCTGACCTTCGGTCCCGGCGGGGCGTTGGAGAGTGAGCCGCATAGCCCCGGCTGCCGCGAGCATCTGACGGTGGTGGAAGGCGCGCTTCGAGTGCGTTCGGGCGACGAGGAAAGCCTGCTTGGCCCCGGCGATACCGCGCGCTACCCCGCCGACCGCGATCATGCGATCTGGGCCGAGGCTGGTGCGGCGCGCGCCATTCTGATCGTGCAAGACAGTTGAGATCACCGGGGTCTTTCCCCACCTATATTTGAGTCAGGTTGAAGGTGTCTTCCGTTTTGGCGGAAAATTTCCGCTATATTGACATGTGAAAGCCGCAGGTGCATCATCCGTTAAGTTGGAGGATTTCCGCTATGACAGATAATCGCTTTCTCGACCACCTGACCGCCACCCTTGCGCAGATCGACACCGATGGGTTGATGAAGCGCGAACGGTTGATCGAAGGCCCGCAGAGCGCGCGGGTCACGATAGGCGGTCGCAAGATGCTGAACCTTTGCGCCAACAATTACCTCGGGCTGGCCGATGATCCGCGTCTGATCGCAGCAGCCACGGCCGCGATGCAAAGCCATGGCTATGGCATGGCCTCGGTCCGGTTCATCTGCGGCACGCAAGATCTGCACCGTCAGCTTGAGACACGCATCGCGGGCTTTTTGGGGATGGAGGATGCCATCCTGTTTGCCGCCTGTTTCGACGCCAATGGCGGGCTGTTTGAGCCGCTTTTGGGTGAGGAAGACGCGATTGTGTCGGACAGCCTGAACCATGCCTCGATCATTGACGGCATAAGGCTGTGCAAGGCGCGGCGCTATCGGTTCCAGAATGGCGATATGGCCGATCTTGAGACTCAGGTGAAAGCGGCGCGCGATGCGGGCGCGCGGTTTGTGATGATTGCGACGGATGGCGTCTTTTCGATGGATGGCTATCTGGCCAACCTGCAGGAAACTGACCGCATTGCAAAGGCTTACGATTGTTTGACCATGGTGGATGATTGCCACGCCACGGGCTTCATGGGGCCGCAGGGGCGGGGCACCCCGGCCCATGCGGGGGTGACGGTGGACATTCTGACCGGCACGCTGGGCAAGGCGCTGGGTGGGGCCTTGGGCGGCTATATCGCGGGTCCGCAAGCCGTGATTGACCTTTTGCGCCAACGGGCGCGGCCCTATCTGTTCTCGAACGCCTTGCCGCCTGCCGTGGTGGGGGCGGCGCTGGCGGCTTTGGATATTGTCGAGGCGGCGGATGATCTGCGCGCGGCGCTGTTTCGCAATGCCGCGCATTGGCGGGCGGGGCTGACGGCCGCGGGCTTTACCCTGTTGCCGGGAGAGCATCCGATCATTCCGGTGATGATCGGCGACGCGCCAAAGGCGCAAGCCTTTGCCCGCGCCCTGGACGCGCGCGGTGTCATGGTGTCGGCGTTTTTCTATCCGGTTGTGCCGCATGGACGCGCCCGCATCCGCACGCAGATGAATGCGAAACTGAGCTTGGACGATCTGGATTTTGCGCTGGAGGCCTTCCACGCGGCGGGCCGGGAAACGGGGGTCTTGTGATGAAAGCCTTGGCGAAAGTGAAACCCGAAGTGGGGCTTTGGGCGGTAGACCGCGCGGTGCCAGAGATCGGGCCCGAGGATGTTCTTATCAAGGTAAAAAAGACCGGCATCTGCGGCACCGATATTCACATCTGGAACTGGGATGAATGGGCGGCGCGCACCGTGCCGGTCGGTCTGGTGACGGGCCATGAATTTGCCGGCGAGATCGTGGCCAAGGGTGCTTTGGTTGAGGGGTTGGAGATCGGGCAGCGCTGCTCGGGCGAGGGGCATTTGATTGGCAAGCTGTCGCGCCAATCCCGCGCGGGCAAGTTCCACCTTGACCCGGCAACGCGAGGGATCGGCGTCAATGAACAGGGGGCCTTTGCCGAATACCTGCGGCTTCCGGCCTTTAACGTCGTGCCTTTGCCCGACACGATTGATGATGAGATCGGCGCCATTCTGGACCCCTTGGGCAATGCGGTGCACACCGCGCTGTCCTTTGATCTGGTGGGGGAAGATGTGCTGATCACGGGTGCAGGTCCGATCGGTATCATGGCCGCCGCCGTGGCCCGGCATGTGGGCGCGCGCCATGTGGTGATTACCGATGTGAACCCGGCGCGGTTGGAGTTGGCCGCACAGGTGGCCGATGTGACCCCGGTGAATGTGGCCGAAACCGATCTGCGTTCGGTCTATCCCAGCTTGAAGATGTCTCAGGGCTTTGATGTGGGCATGGAGATGTCGGGCAATCAGCAGGCATTGGATCAGATGGTCGACAATCTGGTGATGGGGGGGCGGATCGCCATGCTGGGCATCCCGCCGGGCAAATCACCGGTTGATTGGAGCCGCATCGTCTTTAAGGCCATCACCATCAAGGGCGTCTACGGCCGGGAAATCTTTGAAACCTGGTACAAGATGATCGCCATGCTGGAAAATGGTCTGGATGTGCGGCGTGTCATCACCCATCGCTTCAAGGCGGATGACTTTGTGACAGGGTTCGAAACCATGCGGTCGGGACTGTCGGGCAAGGTCGTGCTGGACTGGAGCTGAAGCGCTTGGCGGGTGTCCGCTTTGGGGCAAAGGGAACCGGACACGCTAGCTGATCGGGTCCAACCCCAGCGCCCGAGCTTCGATCTGGGCGGCGACGGCGAATTCGGCGCGAAAGCGTGCGAGGATCGGCCCCGGCACCTTGCCAAGCCGCCAATACAGGCTGACGGTACGCAGGCAGGCCGGATCGGCCAAGGGGCGGGCGGTCAGATCTTCGGGCAGGGCCACGGTCGCCAAGGCGGGCAGCAAGGTGACGCCCAAGCCCGCCTGCACCATCGCCACAAGCGAGGCGACATTGCGCGCCGAAACCCGCGCGTCACGCGCAAGCTCTTGAAAGTGATGGGATTCAATGCCGCGAGCTGCCTCATTCAGGAGCAGCGGCACGCCGTGCAGGTCGGGCCAATCCAGCGCGCCGGTTTTGGCCAAGAGCGGGCTATCCTTGCGGCAGACCAGCCGGAAGGGATCACGAAACACCGGCTGACAGGCCAGTCCCGGCAGATCGGCAGGCAGGCCCGCAATGCCCAAATCCACCTCGCCTGTTTCCACCAAAAGCCGCACATCGCGGCTGTCGGTGTCAACAAGGTCGATCTCCAGATCGGGGCGCGAGGCGATGAAGGCTTGCAGGAAACCCGGCAAAATCCGGGTCGCGACCGAGGGCACCGAGGCGATACGCAGTCGCCCGCTGCGCGCCTTGGCCTGCGCGTCGATCCGCTCCATCGCCCGATCGTAATCGCGCAGCAGCACCGCCGCCTGATCGTACAGAAAGCGCCCCATATCGGTCAGGTTGGATTTGCGGTCCGATTCAAAAAGCGCGCATCCAAGGCGGTCTTCGATCTGTTTTAAGGTCATCGAAAGCGCCGAAGGGGTCCGGAACAGCCGTTCGGCAGCCTCTTTGATATTGCCGTGATCGGCGACTTCGACAAAGGCGCGCAGGGCTTCGAGACGTAGCATGGGTTCAATTCCGCTGAATTCAGTAACAGAAATACTGAGTTGATTTGAAGCTGACAATCGCGACTCTGCGGGCAAAACGCAAGGGAGCCGGGCATGTCGATCTGTTTGAGTCTTGATGAGGTCGAGGCGTTGGCCCTGCGGAGGTTGTGCGACAGCGGGGCTGATCCGGGGCAAGCCGGACCCGTGGCGCGCTCGATCCGGGCTGCGGAACGCCATGGGGTGCGCTCGCACGGGTTGATGTATCTGCCCGTTTACGCCGAGCATCTGACCTGCGGCAAGGTCGATGGGCGCGCGCAGCCCCGGTTGAGCCAACCGAGGGCCGGGGCGGTGTTGGTCGACGCAGCGCATGGCTTTGCCCATCCGGCGATTGATCTTGGCTTGCCCCCTTTAATTGCGGCCGCGCGTGAGTGTGGCATCGCAGCACTGACGCTGAGCCGGTCTTACAATTGCGGCATCCTTGGGCATCATGCGGAGCGGATCGCCGAGGCGGGGTTGGTTGGCTTGTGCTTCACCCATGCCCCGGCGTCGATTGCGCCGATTGGGGGGCAGGTGCCGGTGATCGGCACCAACCCGGTGGCATTGGCCGTGCCGGATGGGCGGGGCGGGGCTGGTTTTGTGCTGGATCAATCCGCCAGTGTGGTTGCAAAATCCGAAGTGATCTTGCGGGCCCGCAAGGGAGAGGCGATCCCGGATGGGTGGGCTTTGGACGCGGCGGGCCAGCCCACGCGTGATCCGGCTATGGCGCTGCAAGGCTCGATGCTGCCTGCGGGCGGGGCCAAGGGCTTTGGTATGGGGCTGATTGTCGAGGTTCTGGCCTCGGCTCTTGCCGGGGCGGTCCCAAGCCGCGAGGCGAGCCCGTTTTCCGGCCCGATTGGTGGCCCACCCGCGACGGGGCAATGCTTTATTGCGCTGGACCCCACCGCTTTTGCGCCGGGTTTTGTTGACCGCATTACGGCCCTTGCCGCAGCGATAGACCAGCAACCGGGCGCGCGGTTGCCCGGTGCGCGGCGGCGCGCGGCGCGGGCGCAGAGCGAAAGGGTGGGGGTGACGGTTGACGCCGATCTGGCGGCCCGGTTGCAGATTAAGCCAAATTGAAATTCAGATCATTTGTTCTCGTTTGATTTAAATGCCTGCCCGCGCAAGACTGCCGAAAAAGGAAGCTGACATGAGCCTTGAGACACGAAACTTCATTGCTGGGCACTGGCAGGCGGGGGTGACCGAGCTTGCCAATCTGAACCCGTCGGATCTGGCGGATGTGATCGGTCATTTTGCCCAAGGCGATGCGGCAGCTGTCGATCAGGCGGTCGCGGCCGCCCGCGCGGCGCAACCTTTGTGGGCCGCGGCGGGCATCCAGCGGCGCCATGACGCTTTGATGCAGATCGGCACCGAATTGATGGCGCGGGCTGCCGAAATCGGTGCGCTTTTGTCGCGCGAAGAGGGGAAGCCCCTCGCAGAGGGCAAGGGCGAGGTGTATCGCGCCGGGCAGTTTTTCACATGGTTTGCCGCCGAGGCGCTGCGCTGTCAGGGCGATCAGGCCGAAAGTGTCCGCCCCGGCGTTGAGATCGAGGTGCGGCGCGAAGCGGTTGGTGTGGTGGCCATTGTCACCCCATGGAATTTCCCGGTCGCCACGCCTGCGTGGAAGATTGCCCCGGCGCTGGCCTATGGCAATGCCGTGGTGTGGAAGCCGGCCAATCTGACGCCTGCCTCGGCGGTGGCGCTGACCGAGATCATCGCGCGGGCGGGTTTGCCGGCAGGCACTTTCAACATGGTGATGGGGCCGGGCGGTGCGGTCGGTGATCGGCTGGTGGGTCATCCCGATGTGGCCGCCGTCAGCTTTACCGGCTCTGTCGAGGTGGGGCAGGGGATTGCCGCGCGGGTCTTGGCGAACCGGGCGAAATTGCAGATGGAGATGGGGTCGAAAAACCCCATGCTCATCATGGATGATTGCGATCTTGACCTTGCCGTGGCCCATGCCTGCAATGCGGCCTTTGGCGGCACGGGGCAAAAATGCACCGCCGCCTCGCGGCTGATTGTACATCGCAAAGTGCTGGACGCCTTCACCGAAAAGCTGGTCAAGGCGACGCAGGCGTTGCGGGTGGGCCATGCTTTGGAGGAGGGCACACAGATCGGCCCGGTGGTCAGTGCGGGCCAACTGGACGCCAATCTGGCATGGGTTGCACGCGGTCAGGCCGAGGGGGCCACGCTGCTGACGGGCGGTCAGCCGCTGGAGCGGCCAACCAACGGGCATTTCATGGCGCCCGCCCTTTTTGCCGATACCCGCAATGACATGGCGATGAACCGCCATGAGATGTTCGCGCCGATCACCTGCATCCAACCCGCTGACAGCTATGCCGAGGCTCTGGCCTTGGCCAATGACAGCCCCTTTGGCCTGACGGCCGGGATCATGACCCGCTCTTTGGCGCGGGCCGCGCATTTCCGCAGCCATATGCGCGCGGGCTGTGTCATGGTGAACCTGCCGACGGCGGGCACCGATTACCATGTGCCCTTTGGCGGGCGCGGCCAGTCTTCCTTTGGTCCGCGCGAGCAGGGGCGGTATGCGGCGGAGTTTTTCACCACGGTCAAGACCAGCTATATGGCAGCGGGAGAACCGGAATGACCTATCTGATCGACGGGCTGCAATATTCCAACTGGTCGGAAGAGATTTTCCGGCAGTTGCGGAAGGGCGGCGTTGATGCGGTGCATGTGACGCTGACCTATCACGAGAACTTTCGCGAGACGGTGACCCGGCTCGAGGCGTGGAACCGCTGGTTTGAAACCTATCCAGAGCTGATTTTTCAAGGCTTTACCGCCGATGATCTGGCCCGCGCCCGTGCGACGGGGCGCACCGCCATCTTTTTCGGGGCGCAAAACCCGTCCTGCATCGAGGATGACATCGGGTTGGTGGAAATCCTGTACCGACTTGGCTTGCGCTTCATGCAACTGAGCTACAACAACCAATCCCTGCTTGCGACCGGCTGTTACGAGGCAGAAGATCCCGGCCTGACCCGAATGGGCCGCGAGGTGGTGGCCGAGATGAACCGCGTCGGCATGGTGGTGGACATGAGCCATTCGTCTGACCGCTCCACCCTGCAGGCGGTGGAACATTCCAGCCGCCCGATTGCCATCACCCATGCCAACCCGGCCCTTTGGCATCCCGCCCGGCGCAACAAGCCCGATGCGATCCTTGCAGCCTTGGCAGAAACCGGCGGCATGCTGGGTTTTTCGCTTTATCCCCATCATCTGAAGGGCGGCAGCGCCTGCGACTTGCATGAGTTCTGCACCATGATCGCCCGCACGGCCGAACGGTTTGGGAGCCATTTTCTGGGGATCGGCAGCGATCTGTGCCAAGATCAGCCCGACAGTGTGGTGACGTGGATGCGTACAGGGCGCTGGACCAAACGCATCGACTATGGCGAGGGCAGCAAGGACGCGCCGGGCTTTCCGGCCATGCCGGGCTGGTTCCGTGACAACCGTGATTTCGGAAATATCTCCAAGGGATTGGCCGAGGTCGGCTTTTCCGCCTCTGAGATTGCCGCGCTGATGGGTGGCAATTGGGCGCGGTTCTTTGCCCAGTCCTTCGCCGCCGCTGAACCGGCGGGCCATGTGCAAAGGGCGGCAGAATGACCAGCGCGCTGCATCCCCGTCCCGCTGCGGCCGTCGCCCCCCGCGATCCTGATCTGGTGATGCGCCTGTCGCGCATGGGCTCCGCCCATCCGATGCGGCTGTCCTTTCTGCGCGTTCTGCTGCGCCGGGTGCAAGCCGAGGGGTGGTGCTTTGACCGCCCGCTTTGGCAGGTGGATGCCAAGGGCGTTGGCCGCGCCGTCTATCGGGCGCGTGGCCCGAACAGCACCTATTGCCTTGTGGCCTTTGCCCATGACCTGCCCGACGCGATGCGCAGCGACCGTGTCATCGCCACCGCTTGGGATGCCACCTTTGCGCTGGTCGATGGCGAGCCGACTGAGGCTGATCTTGATCGGCTGGCGGCCAATGTGCCGTTGCAAGAGGCGGGCCGCATCAGTGTGAAAGAACTGGCGCTCAGCCGGGCCAACCGCTCGGTCCGGTTGTTTTCGCATGTGGTGGAGCGGCTGGCGGCGGGGCAGCAACCCGATCTGGCCGAGATGGACGCCGTTGGCTATCTGATGCGCACAACGGCGGTCTATGGGGCAGGCAAGTTTGGCGCGGCGGATCGCGACGAAATCGCCGGTCGGCCAGAATTGTTGGCGCCGTTTCAGGCCGAGATGCTTTCGGTCTGGCTGACGCGCGCCTTCACCGTCGATCTGGCAGAGCATCTTGCAAAGGTGCGGGGCGGGGCGCAGGCGGTGGCCTTGGATCGCGATCTGCGTCGCCAGCTGGGGGTTGGCAATTCCACGGGTCTTGGGATGGCGCCCTTTCTGGTCCGCCATCCGCGTCTGTTGCACGCGTGGATGCAGGCGCGTGAAACCGCTTTGGCGCGGGTGCGGGCGCTGCCAATGGCCGACGCCGCGAGCCTTGCCGGATTTCACGAGGCCCTGGCCGCCGCCACCGAAAACGCACGCGCATGGCACAGTGAGCATCCGGTGCAGATTGAGAAACTGGCGCAGCTTTCTGTCGATCTTGACCGGCTGGCGGCACATCTGGCGCACTGGGACAGTCGAGGTCTGCTGCCGTGGGATACGCTGTGGCGGTGGGGCGAAGACAATCTGTCCGAGGAGGGGCAGGAAATCTTGCTGGCACTGATGCTCGAGCCGCACGGCGCGTTGGTCGATGATTTGTCAGCCCATCTGCATGCCGATGAAAGCACGGGCTTCCCCATCGACGGCAGCCTGTCGCTGGATCATCTGCGCGGCCTGATCGCCCGCAATTACTGCTGGATCCAGCGGTTTGACTTTGCCGACCCGGATCAGACAGCGCGCTTTTGGTACGTCTCGGCAGAGAAACTGGAACCCCGCCTTGGCCAGCGCCATGACGAGGCCGGACAAGAGCGTGAACACCCGCTGGGCATCGCCCGCGCGGTGGCCGATCTGTCGGCTGCACTGTCGGGTTGGTCCGGTGGCGGAACGCTCGCGGCCTTTCTGCTGGCCCATCCGCAGCACCGCCATACCGTGCGCCGCATCCTGATGCTGGCCGGGCTGCCCTATGCCGAAATCCGCGACAATCTTTTGGACGCGCAGATGCTGCCCATCGACCTTTTGCGCTGCAAGCTGGCGTTCTTTGGGGCCAGCCGCTTTGATCCGCGGTCAGACCGCTGGGTGCGGATCAGTCTGTTTCATGGTCAACCCTACCCTGATGAGGTTTCCGCACATGGCCAACGCGACACTCTTGGCGCGCTCTGAACTGCGCAGTCTGGTGACCCGGGCCGCGCGGGGGGCGGGGCTGGACTGGGGGCTGGCCGAAGAGGCGGGCTGGGCCGCGGATTGGCTGGCGGCCCGGGGGTTGCCTGCGGCGGATTGGGCGCTGCTTTGGTTGGATCGGGTGGGGCAGGGCCTGCCGAACCCGGTTGCCATCGGCGTTGCGCTGTCCGACGGCGTGGTCCTGCCTGCGACCCCGAACGCCAAGCAGCCGCTGCCAGATGATCTTCCGGCGCCGGGGTATTTGTTGCCGTTTCTGCACCTGATTGCCGCCCGACACGGCGCCGTTGAAATTATCAGCCCAACGGGCCGGGTTGTCACCTTGGACGCCGCGGGCCAGCCGGATTTTGGCCCCGGATGGTCCAGCAACAGCGCGGGTTGGTCGGTTTGTGCGGCGCAAGAGCGGGTAAGGCCAGCCCGTCCGGCGGTCGAACCCACCGTTATCGCGGCGCTGGAGGCGTTTGCCCTGAATCTCACGGTGCCGGCCACCTCCACCTCGCGGCAAGATGCCGGGGCGACGGGATCCGACAACGATTAAGCGGGGCTACGCCGTGCCGCCGCCGTTTTCGGACGCCGTATCATAACCAGCTCTCTCAGCTCTCGGCCGGGATTGCCCCGCGCCGCCGCAGTTTGGCGGCCGTTTCCTTGCGGGTGGTTTGAATGTGTTGGCGCAGCAACCCGACGGCCTTGGCCGTGTCCCGCGCGGTGCAGGCGTCAAGGATTTCCTGATGTTCGCCATGGGGGCGGGCAAGGCCGCTGGTTTCGGTGACCAACAGACGCAAGACCGGCCCGATGCGGGCGCGCAAGTCTTCGATCATCTGCAACAGCGGGGGATTGCCGCAGGGCTCATACAGGATCTGGTGAAAGCGCAGGTTCAGCCGGCTCCAGGCCTCAATGGTTTTTTCATGCCCATATTCTTCAATGACAACGCGGGCCGCCGCCAAGTCGCTGTCAATCATATGCGGCACCGCCAATTCCAGCGCCTTGCACTCCAACGCCTCGCGGATGTCCATCAGGTTCAAGACATCCTGCGCCGACAGTTCGCGCACGATCGCGCCCTTGTTCTTGCGAAACAGCACAAAGCCGTCCACCTCCAGCCGCAGCAGCGCCTCGCGGACGGGGATCTTGCTGATGCCATGCTGGCGGGCGATTTCATCTTGCCGCAGGGGTTGGCCGGGGGCGAGATCGCCCGCCATGATGGCAGATTTCAGGGCCTGATAGACCGGATCGGCGGTCAGTGTTTCGTCCTTCATCTGTGCCTCGTTGCTGCCTTCTTTGGCCAATCGTAGCCAATCTTCTGCAATCAGATGCTATTCTTCTTGGGCGGCCGTCAATATCACGCATCTTTGCCTTTGATGCGGACCGTTCGGTGAGAGCAAAACCGACCAGCCCGCCAGACGGTCGCCCAAGTCAGATGATGCCACGCTCTGGCAGCGGGGCACCCTCTGCAACCCGTTTCCAGCCGAAGCGGGTCAGGTCCAGTGTCTCATAACGGCCCTTCAGGATCAGTTCCGCCATCGCCAAGCCACAGCCCGGCGCGTGCATCAGCCCATGACCCGAGAAACCCGCCAGCATGTGGAAATTGCCCAAACCATCGGCGCCCGGCCCGATGATCACATTGCCGTCCAGATCGTTCTGGTCATAGAGGCCCGGCAGGGTGGATTTGCATTTGGTGCGTTCGAACTTTGGAAAGCGATGGGCCAGTGCGGGCCAGACCACGTTTTCGAAATAGGCATGATCCGCCTCCATGTTATAGCCGCGCGGTTCGGCCAGCGTTGGAACGCCCCCCGAATAGCCCTTGCCCTCGGGGCGGAAGGCCAGACGATCGGGGTCTTTCAGATAGGGCAACGGCTCGATCTCGTCTTCACATTCAAAGTAATGCTCAAACCGGCGCAGGGGTTCGATGGGCGCGTTGAACCCCAGCATGGCGCAGATTTCCTTGGCCCATGCGCCTGCCGCGTTGATGAAGGTTTCCGCTTCGATCCGCTGGCCTTTGGCCGTCAGCGCCGCCGTGACCCTTGCGCCTTGGCGTTCCATGCCGGTGACATCATCGGCCAGAAACACCGCGCCCAAGGATTGCGCCTTTTTGCGAAACCCCATCAGCACCGCATAGGGGTCCAGCCAGCCGTCATCGGGCGACAGCACCGCCGCCCCCAGATCGCCCACATACATCGACGGGAACCGGTGCTTGATTTCATCCGGTTCCAGCCACAGCACATTGCAGCCCATCGACAGTTCTGTGTCATAATTTGCCTTCAGCATATCGGTCGAAGACGGCGGCACGACAAAGATATACCCGCCCTTCTTGAACCCGATCTCGGCCTTTGCGCCGTTGATCGCCATGGTCTCTGCAAAGCCCTCGAAGAACGGGATCGAGTAATTCGACAGCGCGATGTTTTCCGGCAGCGAAAACAACCGCCGTACCCCGCCCGAGGCGCGCGGGGTGGAAGCGATGGCATAGGTTGGGTCGCGTTCGATCACCGTGACGGCAAGGCCGGGGGCCATGGTTTTCAGATAATAGGCAACGGATGCGCCAATTGCACCGCCGCCAATGATGGCTACATCCGTTTTCATTGGTCTCTCCGTGGGTCGGGCTTGGCGGTGCGAAAGGCATCGGCGATCTTTTCGCCGATCATATACGTTGTGGCCGTCAGGTTGCCGGTGACGACGCGCGGCATGATGGCGGCACAGGCCACCCGCAGGCCTTGCAGCCCGTGAACGCGGCCTTCGCCATCCACCACGCCTTCGGCCGGATCAACGGCCATGCGGCAGGTGCCAGAGGGGTGATAGCTGGTGCCGACTGCCGTTTTCGCCCATGTCAGGATCTCGGCATCGGTTCGCGCCTCGGCCCCGGGGGTGACCTCGGCCTGACGGATACCGTCCCAAGCGGGCTGGGCGAACAGATCGCGGGCAAGGCGGACCGAGCGGATCATATCCAGCCGGTCGTCCTCGGTTTGCAGGTGATTGAAGACAATCTCGGGCGCGTCGGCCGGGTTGGCCGAGCGCAGCCGCACATGGCCGCGGCTGGTGGGGCGCGACAGGTCGATCCACATCTGAAAGCCGGGAAATACTTTCAGCTTGTTGCCGATCAGGCGGCGATAAAGCGGCAGGAATTCGAACTGCACATTGGCGTAATCGGCGCCCGGATGGGTTTTGAGAAAGGCCCCTGCCTCAAAGATATTCGATGCGCCAAGGCCGCGACGGAAGAGCGCCCATTCCACCCCCAGTTTGGCCTGCCCGAACGGCCCCAGTTCGGCCACCAGAGAATCTTTGTGAGGGGCCGAATATTGCAGGTTCACACCGGGATGGTTTTCCAGATTGCGGCCCACATTGGGCTGATCCAGCACCACCGGAATGCCCAAGGCGCGCAACTCATCCGCCGGACCGACGCCCGACAACAGCAGCAGTTTTGCCGCCCCGATGGTAGAGGCCGCAACGATCACCTCGCGACCGGCCATCAGCCGTGTGCCATCGGCCAGCAAGACCCCCACCGCGCGGTCGGCGTCAAACAGCACCCGCACAACATGGGCACCCGTCCGCAGGTGCAGATTGGGGCGGTGGCGATTGGGGTGCAGATAGGCGCGCGGTGCGCTCATCCGACTGCCGTTGTGGATCAGGGTTTGGGCGATATGCATCCCCTCTTGGTCGCCGGAATTGTGGTCAACCGGGCGCGCATGGCCTGCCTGCTCTCCGGCCCGCAAGAACAGATCGAACATCTTGTGACGCGCCGGCGCGCGGGACACATGCACCGGCCCCGTGCCGCCCCGCGTGGCGCTGGCCCCTTCGGCGAAGGTTTCCATCCGCTTGAAATAGGGCAGCACATCCTGCCAGCCCCAGCCCGTCAGCCCCTGCGCGGCCCAGCCGTCAAAGTCGCGCGGGTTGCCGCGGTTGAAGATCATTGCGTTGATCGACGTGCCGCCGCCCAGCACATGGCCGCGCTTTTCGTCGATTGTCAGTCCGTCTAGATGCGGCTCCGGCCCGGCGGCTTCGTTCCAACTCAGCCGCTTGTCTTGATAAACAAAGGGGAGTGCGGCGGGCATGGCGATTTTCAGCGCCGTATCCTTGCCACCTGCCTCGAGCAGCAAGACCGAACAGCCTTTATCCTCGGTCAGTCGCGCGGCCAAAGCGCAGCCCGCAGGACCAGAACCGACGATGATATAATCCGGTGTCATGACATCCCCTTTACGACTGTGCCGCGAGTTCCAAGGCGCGGGCATGGGCCGCTGCAAAGGTCTGTGGCAAAAGCTGTGGTAGCGCTCCGGCGGCCTCGAGCACACCAAGCCCGGCCTGCGTGGTGCCGCCGGGGCTGGTCACGGCGCGTTTCAGCGTTGCCGCATCACGAGGATCTTCGGCCAGCATCTTGGCCGCACCGTAAAGCGTTTGACGCACCAGTCCATCGGCAAGATCGGCCGGAACCCCATTGGCGATGGCCCCAAGGACCATCTGCTCGGCAAAGGCAAAGACAAAACCGGGGCCGCTGGCAAACACGGGGTTGGCCTGTTCAAACGCGGCCTCATCTGACGCCCAGTCGAACCGCCCGATGGCGTTGAACAGGGTTTCGGCCAGCCGCTCGCTGTGCGGATCCTGCACCCCACTGGCCCGGCAGC
The DNA here is from genome assembly GCA_937927675.1 of uncultured Paracoccaceae bacterium. Taxonomy (GTDB): domain Bacteria; phylum Pseudomonadota; class Alphaproteobacteria; order Rhodobacterales; family Rhodobacteraceae; genus Tabrizicola_A. The sequence goes on from CALBSG010000033.1 coordinate 26,485, forward strand.
CAAGGCTCATCCCCGCACCGACCACGGCGGGCAGGTTGGGCATCACCCGGATCACCCTGTCATGCCCGATCGCACCCGTCAGGCGTGACAAGGGAACCCCTGCCATGATCGACACCACCGGCACCCGCGCCAAAATTGCCATGACCTGCGGTGGAAGGCTGGCAAAACTTTGCGGCTTCACCCCCAGAACGACCAGATCGGGGTTCAGCCCTGCCAGTGCGGCGGGCGTGTCATGCAACTCCACCGCCACGCCTTGCGGCAAAAGCGCCCGCGCCCGGACCACATCGGGGTCCAGCGCCACCAGTCGCGCTTTGGGCAGGGCGTGCGCGGCGCCGGCCACAATCGCCGCGCCCATGTTGCCGCAGCCGATGAACAAAAGAGTAGGGGTCACAGCAGGCGCTCCGGATCATCGCTGGCCGTATTGGCCGGTTGTTTGTGATCTTGCAAATAGTATACGATAATGTCAATATGAATACTTAATGCGATACCGCCCCGCCAAATAAGGAGCCGATGATGTCCACCGATCCCCTGTTGCAGCCCTTTCAGTTGAAGCATCTGACGCTGCGCAATCGGCTGATGATCTCGTCGCACGAGCCGGCCTATCCCGAGGATGGCATGCCCAAGGGCCGCTACCGCGCCTATCATGCCGAACGCGCCAAGGCGGGCATTGCGCTGACCATGACGGCGGGGTCCGTCGCCGTGTCAAAAGACAGCCCGCCTGTCTTCAACAACATCCTGGCCTATAAGGATGAGGTCGTGCCGTGGATGAAGGCCATGGTCGATGAATGCCATGACCACGGCGCGGCGGTGATGGTGCAGCTGACCCATCTTGGCCGCCGCACGCGGTGGGACAAGGGCGACTGGCTGCCGGTTGTCGCCCCCACGATGGACCGCGAACCGTCGCACCGCGCCTTTCCCAAACTGATCGAGCAATGGGACATTGACCGCATCAAGCGCGATTTTGCCGACGCTGCCGAGCGGATGAAGGCCGCAGGCGTTGACGGGATCGACTTTGAAAGCTTTGGTCACCTGCTGTCGCAATTCTGGTCGCCGATGAGCAACCATCTGGACACCAACTATGGCGGCAGCCTTGAAAACCGCATGCGCTTTTCCATGGAAGTGCTGGGCGCTATCCGCGAACGCGTTGGGAAGGAGTTCATCCTTGGCATCCGCTATGTGATGGATGAAGACACGCCCGACGGCTATGACAAGGAAGAAGGCTTTGAGATTTCGCGGCGGCTGAAAGCCAGCGGTCTGGTCGATTTCCTGAACGTCACCAAGGGCCATATCGAAACCGATGCTGGCCTGACCGATAACATCCCGATCATGGGCATGGCCAGCGCGCCCTTCCTTGATCTGGCCGGAGAGTTGCGCAAGGAGGTCCGCTTCCCGATCTTCCATGCCACGCGGATTCAGGATGTGGCGACGGCCCGCCATGCGATTGCCGCCGGAAAGGTCGACATGATCGGCATGACCCGCGCCCATATGGCCGACCCCCATATCATGCGGAAAATTTTGCAGGGCCGCGAGGAAACCATTCGCCCCTGTGTCGGCGCCAACTACTGCCTTGACCGCATCTATCAAGGCGGCATGGCGCTGTGTTCGCACAACGCGGCGACGGGGCGTGAAGAAACCATGCCGCATGACATCCCCAAGGCGGCAGTGAAGAAGAAGGTCGTGATCGTCGGCGCTGGCCCGGCGGGACTGGAAGCCGCCCGCGTGGCAGGCGAGCGCGGCCATGACGTTGTGCTGTTTGAGGCCGCCAGCAAACCCGGTGGGCAGATATTGCTGACCGCGCAGAACCCGCGGCGGCGCGAGATGATCGGCATCATCGACTGGCGGGTTGCGGAATGTGAACGGCTGGGCGTGAAGCTGCGCTACGACACTTGGGCCGAGGCCGAAACGGTGCGTGATGAGGCCCCCGATGTGGTGATCGTCGCCACTGGCGGGTTGCCCCACACCGCGATTCTGCGCGAGGGCAACGATCTGGTGACCTCAAGCTGGGATATTATCTCGGGCGACGTCAGGCCGGGGCAAAACGTGCTGATCTATGACGACGCGGGCGACCACGCGGGCCTGCAAGCCGCCGAAGTGATCGCCAAGGCGGGTGGCAAGGTCGAGGTGATGACCCGCGACCGATCCTTCGCCCCTGAAGTCATGGCGATGAACCTCGTGCCTTACATGCGCGAATTGCAAAAGCGCGACGCGGTTTTCACCGTGACCTATCTGGTCGAGGCGGTGCGCAAGCAGGGCAATCATCTGGTGGCGGTGATTGGCAGCGATTACGGCGGCATTCGCAAGGAACAGGTTCACGACCAGATCATCGTCAACCAAGGCACGCGGCCCAACGCGGAACTTTACCATACCCTGCTGCCCTATTCGAAAAACGACGGCGCGGTGGATTATGAAAAGCTGATCGCAGGTCAGCCGCAGGCCGACGGCACTGGCGAATTTCACCTTTACCGCATCGGCGACGCCGTTGCCGCGCGCAATACCCATGCCGCCGTCTATGACGCGCTGCGGCTGGTCAAAGACATTTGAACCGGCAGGAGATGGGCATGAAGGGCTATTGGATCATTCTGGGCACTGCGGTTGTCGACGCCGCTGCACAGGCCAAATACGGCGCGCTTTGGGCGCCAATCGCCGCCAAATATCAGGCCCGACTGGTGACGTCGGGCCATTCGCTGGAGCTGAAGGAAACCCGCGATACCCAGCGTGTGATGCTGGTGGAGTTTCCCAGCCTCGCGCTTGCCCGCGCCTGCTGGGACGATCCCGACTATCAGCACGCCAAAGACTTCGCCCGCGCGGCCTCGGCCCGCGATCTTGTGATTGTTGAAGGCAATATTCACTGACCCCATGAAAGGGCCACGGACCATGACAAAGACTTCGACCGGCATCGCCATCATTGGCGCGGGCAATATCGGCATTGCCGTGGCCTATTACCTTGCTGCCCATCACGGGTTGACCGACATCACCCTGATCGACCAAGGCCAGCCCATGGCCTTCACCTCGGCCCAGTCGGGCGAGAACTATCGCGATTGGTGGCCGCATCGCCCGATGGTTCGCTTCATGTCGCGCTCCATCGACCTGATGGAAGACATCGCCCGCGCCAGCGGCAATCGGATTGCCATGACCCGGCGCGGCTATGTGCTGGCGACGCGAACTGCGGATATTTCGGCCACGCTGAGACAGATCGAGGACGCTTCGGACGGCGAGACAGATCTGCGGCTGCATGAGGGGGCAACGGCCGCGCGGTATCAGCCGCCGACCTCGCCTGACTGGACCACGGCCCCGACCGGGTTTGATATCTTGTCTAATCCGGCGCTGATCCAACAGCATTTCCCCTATTACGACCCAACGCTGCGCCATCTGATCCATGTGCGGCGGGCGGGGGATATTTCGGGCCAGCAATTGGGGCAATTCATGCTGGATGCGCTGCGCGCGCATGGCATCAAGGTGCAGACGGGCATGGTGCGTGCCCTGCGCCAAACCTCTGCGGGCTTTGCGCTGGAGATTGAGGGCAAAGACGGGCAAACGCAGATTGAGGCGGAACGCATCGTCAATGCGGCGGGGCCCTTTGCCGGGCAGATTGCCGAAATGCTGGGGGTCCGCCTGCCGCTTTACAACGTGGCGCAGCAAAAGATCGCCTTTCCCGACACCGAAAAAGCCATTCCGCGCGATATGCCGTTTTCCATCGACCTTGACGGCCAGATGATCGACTGGACCGAGGAGGAACGTGCGCTTCTTCTGCAAGACCCCGATCTGGCCAAGCTGGCGGAACCGATGCCCGGCGCCATCCACTGCCGCCCGAATGGCGGCGATGCGGGGCAATGGATCAAACTTGGCTGGGCGTTCAATGAAACCGCCGAACCGGAAAGCTGGACGCCCACCTTGCGCGATGATTATCCCGAAATCGTGCTGCGCGGGGCAGCCCGGTTGAACCCGGCGCTCAAGGCCTATTACGGCCGCTTGCCGCGCCAGATGCACCACTATGGCGGCTATTACACCCGCACCGCCGACAACTGGCCGCTGATCGGCCCGATGGGACCGGACGGCGCCTTCATGGCCGCCGCGCTGTCCGGCCACGGCACCATGGGCGCCTGTGCAACTGGAGACCTTGCGGCGGCTTGGGTCACGGGTGCCGCTTTGCCAGACTACGCCCACCCCTTCTCGCTGGCGCGCTTTGCGCCGGGCGCGGATATGGGGCCGAAGACAGACGAATCCGGGTTGCTGTAATGCAGAGGCACGGCCGTTTCAGGAAAAGATCAGCAAAGCGCCCCAGCAGAGGGCGCGTGCATCAAGATCAGGTGTGTGCAGGGAAATTTGGAGGCGGGTATCGGAATCGAACCGATCTACATGGATTTGCAATCCAGCGCATAGCCTGCCTGCCCACCCGCCATCCTGAGGCCTGATTTAGGCAAGGCCGTCGCCCGCGTCAAGCCGATAAGCGGGGCTCAGATCTGGTAATAGCCGCGATACCACTCGACAAAGGCGCGCATGCCGTCGCGAACGTCGGTGGCCGGGCAGCCGCCGGTCAGGCTGTGCAAAAGGCCCGCGTCGGCCCAGGTGGCGGGCACGTCGCCGATCTGCATGGGCAGGTAGTTGCGCTGGGCTTTTTTGCCGGTTGCGGCCTCGATGGCTTCGATGAAATCCATCAGCCGCACCTTTTGGCCATTGCCGATGTTCACCACCCGGAAGGGGGCTGCGGGCGACAGGCTGTCACCTTCGGCAATCTCCGCGCGGGTGGCGGGGCGGATGGGAGGCGCCTCGATCAGGCCTGCAATTCCCTCAACCAGATCGGTGACATAGGTGAAATCGCGCCACATCTCGCCATTGTTGTAGATGTCGATCGGCTCTCCGGCGAGAATCGCCTTGGTGAACTTGAACGGCGCCATGTCGGGGCGCCCCCACGGCCCATAGACGGTAAAGAACCGGAACATGGTCACCGGCAGATCGTGGATATGGGCATAGGCGTGGCCCATCGCCTCATTGGCCTTTTTCGTTGCGGCATAGATGGTCAACGGGTGATCGGCCTTGTCGACCTCGCGGAAGGGCATGTCTTCATTCGCCCCATAGACCGAGGAGGTGGAGGCCATCAGCAGATGCCCTACCTGCAACTCGCGCGCGGCTTCCATCACGTTGAAGGTGCCAACAAGATTGCTGTCAATATAGGCGCGCGGGGCCTCAAGACTATAGCGGACGCCGGCCTGTGCTGCGAGGTGGATGATCGCATCGGGCTGGGCCGCGCGGGCGGCCTGCATCACGGCCTCGGCATCCTCCAGCATGGCCTCGGTTTGGGTAAAGCCAGGATTTTGCTGCAATATGGCAAGACGGGCACGTTTCAGGGCGATGTCATAATAGCTGGTCATGCCGTCCAGCCCATGCACCTGCCAGCCCTTCTCCAACAGCAGTTTTGCAAGATGAAAGCCAATGAACCCTGCCGTTCCGGTGATGAAAGCCCGTTTCATATCAATGCCCTTTTTGGTTTGGCGAAACCTAAGGCGGCAACGGGAGCAGGGCAAGAGGTGGGGCAGGGTGGGCAAAGACAAAGGGCGCAGCCCTGCGGCTACGCCCTTTTGTTTTTGGAGCGGGCGATGAGATTCGAACTCACGACCCTAACCTTGGCAAGGTTATGCTCTACCCCTGAGCTACGCCCGCACTCCGTGAGCGGGGTATTAGCCAAAGCGCGCGGGGGGTGCAAGAGGAAAGCTGCAGGAATTTTGTGGCTTATGCAGACAAGAGGTACAAAAGCAAAAGGCCGCCCGAAGGCGGCCTTGTTTTTTGTGGCGCGCTTGGCAGCCTGCGCTACAGTAGCGGCCTAGGATTTAAGGCCTGCTTATGAACGCCCAAGTCAACGCCAATTTAGTCGGCATTACCGGCATCCCGCGCCGCCTTGTGATCGATGGCGCATTGGCCGAAGCCGATGCCCGCCGCGATCGCCTGCTGGGTGTTCCGCCCCGGCATCGCGGGAAGGACGCCGGTGTCGAGATCGGCCACGGCCGGCAATCGGCTGGTGCCCTCCGCGAGCGCCCGGGCGAGGAGGCCAGGCCCAGGCAGGATCGCGCCGCCGAGAAACCGGCCGTCGGCGGCGACCATGTCGACGGCCATCGCTCGTTCTGCCTCGTCGTCAGCCCCTACGCCAAGAAGGGAGCCCTCGTCAGCAAGTTCTACAACCAGACCTCGGTGCTGCACACGATGTGCCGGATCCTCGGCCTGCAGCCCCTCAACCAGGTGGTGGCCGCCTCCCCCACCATGGAGGATTGCTTCGCGGAGAAGGCCAACCTCGAGCCGTTCCAGCACCTGGTGCCGTCCACGCCGCTGAACGAAGCCCGCCCCAAGCCGAAGCCGAAGACCGCCGGTTGGCTGCCGACGCG
>CALBSG010000034.1 GCA_937927675.1 uncultured Paracoccaceae bacterium
TTCCGATCTGCCCCCGGTGTCTCGGTCGCCGCGACGGACGCGCAGGCGCACTATCTGCTGCATGTCATGCGGCGCGCGCCGTCCGATCCGGTCGCGCTTTTCAATGGCCGCGATGGCGCGTGGCGGGCCGAGGTGGCCGAGGCAGGCAAGCGGCAAGGGATTGCAGTTTGTCAGGCCCAAACCGCGCCGCAGGTCATGCCACCCGATCTTTGGCTGATGTTCGCGCCGGTGAAAAAAGAGCGCACGGCCTTTATCGTCGAAAAGGCGGTGGAATTGGGCGTGGCACGGCTGATGCCGGTTGCCACCCGGCACACGAACTCGGAACGCTGGCGGGTCGACAAGCAGACCGCCCATGCGGTCGAGGCCGCCGAACAATGCGGTGCAACCTTTGTGCCGCAGGTCGATGATCTGCAGCAACTGGATCGGATTTTGGCGCATTGGCCAGAGGGGCGCCTGCTGTACTGGGCCGATGAAACTTTGGCCGCAGCAGCAAGCGCGGCGCAACGAACGGTCACAGCAGGCCCAGCCGCCATTCTGATCGGACCCGAAGGCGGTTTTTCAGATGATGAGAAAACCCGCCTGCGGGCCTTGTCCTTTGTGCGCCCGCTGTCACTTGGCCCGCGGATCCTGCGGGCGGAAACTGCGGCGCTGGCGGCCGTCGTGCTGTGGCAAAGCGCGGTCGGGGATTGGACGTGATCCGGCCTGCCGCACTCATCACGTTGGCCCGGTGGCGCGAGGTCGCCCTGTCGGCGGCCGTTGCGCTGGGTGGTGTGTGGATCGCCACCCGTGGCGGCCCCCTTCTGGCGGTGGCGGGCCTTGCGCTGGCCGCCCTTGGCGCAGGGCTGACGCTAACTGCCTTTCGTCGTCTGCGCTTTGCCCAAGACATCGCCGCGCCCGGCCTTGTCGAGGTCATCGAAGGTGAGGTGCGCTATTTTGGGCCAAATTTCGGCGGCGCGGTCAGCTTGGCCGACCTGACCGAAATCCGCCTGCTGACCTTGCGCGGGCGCCGGATGTGGCGACTGAAGCAATTCGACGGGCAAGCGCTGTTGATCCCGGTCGATGCCGCCGGGGCAGAGACCCTGTATGACGGCTTTACCAGCCTGCCGGGACTGGACATGGGGCAACTTCTGGCGGCCCTTGGCCCGCATACCACTGGCCCCGGCCTGATCGACAGCCAAACCCCCGAAATGGCATTGATCTGGCACCGAAAAGGCAAGGGGCTGGTCGCCTGACTTCGCCCGGACCGCCGCATCCTCCCCTGCATCTGCGCACAAACTTTGATATCTGCTGCGCCGCCGACGCCTTGACTTGGGGCCACAAAGGCCGCAGGTCTTGGCCCCCGAATTCAACGAACACATGAGGCCGCAAACATGTCTATTCCCCAGTCTGGTGGCGGCCCCATCGAGAGCTTCGAACAGCTGGCCGCCTATATGGCCTCGGGGTGCAAACCCAAGGATGAATGGCGCATCGGCACCGAACATGAAAAGTTCGGCTGGCTGTCTGCCAACCGTGCGCCCTTGCCCTATGCTGGCGAAGCGTCAATTTCGACCATCTTTCACGCGCTTGAGGCCCGCTTTGGCTGGACCCCGCTGCGGGAAGGCGATCACATCATCGGGCTGACCCGCAACGGGGCCAATATCAGCCTTGAACCCGGCGGGCAGTTTGAACTGTCTGGCGCGCCCTTGTCGAACATGCACGAGGTCGCAGCCGAGCTGCAGACCCACCTCGACGAGGTCGCCTCTATCGCCGGCCCCTTGGGCATTCGGTTCATGGGCATCGGTGCCGCACCCGAGTGGAGCCATGACACGATGCCCGTCATGCCCAAAGGCCGCTATCGGCTGATGACCGGCTATATGCAAAAGGTCGGCACCCACGGTACGCAGATGATGTATCGCACCTCGACCACGCAGGTGAACCTCGACTTTTCGTCCGAGGCTGACATGGTGAAAAAGCTGCGGGTGTCTTTGGCTTTGCAGCCCGTGGCAACCGCGCTGTTCGCGTCCTCGCCCTTCTTTGATGGCAAGGTGAATGGCCATAAATCCTGGCGTTCGCGCATTTGGCGTGATCTCGATGCCAGCCGGACCGGCATGCTGCCTTGGGCATTTGAGGACGGCATGGGCTTTCAACGCTATGTCGACTGGGTCTTGGATGTGCCGATGTACTTCGTCTATCGCGACGGCAAATATATCGACGCGCTCGGCCAATCCTTCCGCGATTTTCTGGACGGCAAACTGCCCGCACTGCCCGGTGAAAAGCCGACGCTTTCGGATTGGGCCGACCATATGACGACGGTCTTCCCCGAAGCGCGGGTGAAGAAATACATCGAAATGCGCGGTGCCGATTGTGGCGATCAGGCGCATATCAATGCACTTCCCGCTTTTTGGGTCGGGCTGATGTATGACCAGACCGCGTTGGATAGCGCTTGGGATCTGGTCAAAGGCTTTGATGCCGAAACCCGCGAAGGGCTGCGGGTCGCCGCCTCGGTTTCTGCGCTGGCGGGCGAGGCGAATGGCGTCAAACTTGCCGATCTGGCCCACGCCGCCGTCGGCCTGTCGCACGCGGGCCTTGCCGCCCGCGGCCTTGGCGAAGAGCGCTATCTGGCGCCGCTTGTTGGAGCGCTCAAGTCGGGCAAAACGCAGGCTGATCGCTGGCTGGAACAGTACAACGGTGACTGGAAGGGCGATCTTGGTCGGATCTACGAGGCGTCAAGCCTGTAACGATTGACCCCCAGCATGAGATCACCTAGCGGTAGAATAGTAGAAAATTCATTCCGCTAGGAGTTTTAATGTATCCGTCTATTCCTGCTGGTCATCGGCTGTCTTGTGAGTTCTCGGTATCCGAAGGTATCGGAACGGTCATACTGTGGGTCTTGATTTCGATCGTGACGCTTGGCCTTGGGCTTTTCGTCATGCCCTATTACCTTCTGAAAGGCCCGATCAACCGAACAAAGCTGATCGGACCATCGGGCGAGGTTGTTGGAACGCTGCATGTCGATGTCGATCTGGCAAGCATCATTGGCCACGCGATCATCTGGATTCTGCTTTCGATCGTGACCCTTGGTCTGGCGCTGATTGTCTATCAGTTCGCCGTGCTGAAACGTCTGCTGAATGGCGTGACCATCCGCTGACCCCGGCGCTTTGATACGATAAGAAACACTTAGGGGCGCCGCGCCGTTTGCAGTTCAGCTGCCGATTGGTGCGGCGCCACGACCCATGCGGGTGCTATTCTACTGGCGGCGCCACGGTCATGAATTTCGCAGACTGATCTGACCAGATCATCGCCTCGACACAAGGCTCTATCCCGGCGCCCCCACAGGCCGCCCCACTGTGCCACAGGATTAGGACCGGGCGGGTTTGCAGGGTTTCGACCTGCCAGCCTTGCGCCAGCATCATCTGCGCCTGACCGCCGACGACCACCCACATCGAATTGCCGAGACTGCCGCCCCAGTAGCTCGCCATGGTCGAACACTGAAAGTCCGCCGAATCCACCACGGTTTCCGGCGCCCCATCGCCCGTCAGATCAACCGGCACAACAGCCTTTGGCCCGGCGACAAAAACGCCACCTTCCATCGCGGCACAGTCAGCCTTGGCACCATCCAGCAGATCCTGCACCGGATCGGCTTGCACAGCCGTGGCGAAAAGCATCAACGCGGTGGCCAGACGGATCATGCCTTGCGCCCAATTTTAGGTTCGGTCCCGGCCTTGATGCGTTGCAAATTGGGCCAGTGGCGAATGTAGACCAGCAGCATCAGCGCAAAGGACAAAAACAGCGCATCCCCGCGGTCAAAGACAAAGCACCACAGCCCCGAGGTCGCCGCGGCAACCAGCGCCGAGGCCGATGATATCCGCGTCACAAAGGCGGCTACCGCCCATGTCGCACAGGCCGCAAGGCCGACAGGCCATGCCAACGCCAAAAGCGTGCCCAGAAAGGTCGCAACCCCCTTGCCGCCCTTGAACCCCAGCCAAACCGGGAACAGATGGCCCAGAAATGCCATGCCGCCCGCCATTTGCGCGGCATCTTCGCCCAGCGCGAACCGCGCAATCAGCACCGCAATCGCCCCTTTTGCCGCATCAAGAATCAGCGTCGCCAAAGCCGCCCCCTTATGCCCGGTGCGCAGCACATTGGTCGCCCCGATATTGCCAGACCCGATGGCCCGCAGATCCCCCAGACCCAAGGCGCGGGTGATAACAATGCCGAACGGCACCGACCCGAGCAGATAGCCCAAAACGCCGGCAAGGATCAGCAACAGCGGAGAGGTGACAATTTCCGGCATTCAGCGCGCCTCATAAACCTGTTGGCCTGCGACATAGGTCGCCAGCACCTTACCCTCCAGCCGCGCCCCGTCAAAGGGCGTGTTCTTCGATTTTGACACCAGCGCAAACCGGTCCAGCACAAAGGGTGTATCGGGATTGAACAGCACCAGATCGGCAGGCGCGCCTTCGGCCAGCCGCCCTTGTGGCAGACCAAGACGGCGCGCAGGGTTGAGGCTGAGCGCACGCCACAGCGTTGGCAAGTCGAGATGCCCGGCATGGTAAAGCCGCAGCGCCGCAGGCAGCAGCGTCTGCAGCCCAACCGCGCCGGATGCGGCCTCTTCAAACGGCAGGCGTTTGGATTCCTCATCCGCCGGGGTGTGGAAACTGCCGATGACGTCGATCACCCCATCTGCGACCGCCTGCACCATGGCCAGACGGTCCTCTTCCGACCGCAGGGGCGGGGTGAATTTGAAGAAGGTGCGATACTCGCCAACGTCGAATTCGTTCAGCGTCAGGTGGTGGATCGAAATCCCCGCCGTCACATCCAGCCCCGCCTCCTTGGCGCGGGCCAGCGAAGGCAGCGCCCGCGCCGTGGTGATCTGATCCACATGCCAACGCGCCCCGGTCATTTCCACCAGCCCCAGATCGCGGTCGAGGCCAATGCGTTCCGCCATCGGCGACACACCCGGCAGACCCTTGAGCGAGGCAAACTTGCCGCTGGTGGTCGCAGCCCCGGCCGACAGCCCCGGCTCTTGCGGATGGCCAACGATCAGCGCGCCCAGCGATTTGGCATAGGTCATCGCCCGCGACAGCGCCTTGGTGTTTTCGGCCACATGGAACACATCGGAAAAGGCAATAGCGCCGGCATCCAAAAGAAAACCGATCTCGGTCATTTCCTTGCCAGCCCGGCCTTTGGTCAGCGCCGCCATGTGGCGGATACGCACCGGGGCCTCACCTGCGCGCCGGGTAACAAACTCCAGCGTTTCCGGCGTGTCGATGGCGGGGGTGGTATCGGGCCGGGCGATGACCGTTGTCACACCGCCCGCCGCCGCCGCCAATCCGGCTGAGCGGAACGATTCCCGATGCCGCTCGCCAGGTTCGCCGATTTTGACGCCCCAATCGACAAGACCGGGGGCCAGACAGTGCCCGCCGCATTCCACGACCTTGGCCCCTTTGGGTGCAGCCCCGTCCCGCGCGACGATCACACCGTCCGAAACCGTCAGACTGCCGGGTGCATCGCTGCCGGTCTCGGGGTCGATCAAGCGGGCATTTTCAAAGTGCAGGATCATGGCTTGGCCCTTCTTTGGGTCGCAGAGCGTGGCAAAAACGAGGTGCGGGGCGGCAGTGCTTGGGTCACGGCCTAGCTCAGCACTACGATCAGGGTAGTAAACAGGGCCAGGAAAACCAGAACGGCGGTGGCCACCATGCCGCCCGCGCGCATCTCGGATTTCGTGGGCTTGCGGTCAGGATCAGGTTTCATCGCTTCGCCCCCTTTGCCTTGTCGATGGCCGCGATCACCGCTGCCGGATCGGCCTGATATTTCAGCAGATGCTTGTCGCCCGCGCCCATGACCAATTGCACCGCCCCAAAGAACGGCCGCGCGGTTTTCAAGCTGGACAGGGGTGCAATGCGCCCGCCCGGGCCGATCAGCCGACGGTTGGTCAGCTTCCACTCCTCGGCCAAAGCCTCAGAGCGCAGATAGGCCGCGCGCAGGCCGATGGCAAAAATCGCGGCAATCGGGCCGACCCAGGGCGCCGGATTGCCACCATAAAGCAAAGCCGCCCCAGCCACCGCCCCGGCGGCAACCGCCATGATCGCATTCGACCGCCAATAGGTGCCAGGATCTGGGCGGAACACGGCGATCAGCGCCTCATTGGGATCCAGATGAACCTCGCGGCCAAGGATCGGGTCGCGGGTGATCTCAGACATAAAGGACCGCCCTTCTCACACCATCACCCCGGTGGCCTTGGCCCCGCGCTCGGCCCGCAGGTTGCGCGCCAGAAGGTCCATGCAGGCCATACGTACAGCCACGCCCATTTCGACCTGTTCCTGAATGACGGACCGGTTGATGTCGTCGGCAATCTCGCCGTCGATCTCAACCCCGCGATTCATCGGGCCGGGGTGCATGACGATGGCATCGGGTTTGGCGAAGGACAGCTTTTCGGCATCCAAGCCGTAGCGGTGGTAATATTCGCGTTCCGACGGGATGAAACCACCGTCCATCCGCTCTTTCTGAAGCCGCAGCATCATGACCACATCGGCGCCCTTCAGCCCCTCGCGCATGTCGTCGTAAAGCTCGCAGCCAAATTCCCCGACACCCGAGGGCATCAGCGTCGGCGGCGCGATCAGGCGGATCCGGTTTTCCATCTTGTTCAGCAAAATCAGATTGCTGCGGGCCACGCGACTGTGGGCGATATCACCGCAAATCGCCACGGTCAGCCGCTGGATGCGGCCCTTGGCCCGGCGGATGGTCAACGCATCCAAAAGCGCCTGTGTCGGGTGTTCATGCCGGCCATCGCCCGCGTTCAGCACCGCGCAATCCACCTTTTGCGCCAAAAGGTTCACCGCGCCAGATGCCCCATGCCGCACCACCAGCAGATCGGGGTGCATGGCGTTCAGCGTCATCGCGGTGTCGATCAGGGTTTCGCCCTTTTTCACCGAAGACGAGGCCACCGACATGTTCATCACATCCGCCCCCAGCCGCTTGCCCGCCAGTTCGAAACTGGCCTGCGTGCGGGTAGAGTTTTCAAAGAACATGTTGATCTGCGTCAGCCCCGCCAAGGCATCCGACGATTTCACCGTGCGGCGGTTCAGATCGACATAGCGATCGGCCAGATCCAGAACCGTGGTGATATCCTGTGGCGATAGCTGCTCAATGCCAAGAAGGTGGCGGGCGCGGAAGGTGGTCATCGAGATCCCCCGGAATGGCAGCTGTTCGGGGGCTTATAGAAAGCCGGGTTGTGGCGCGCAAGGCCAGAGCCTAGGGTCTGCCCCATGGGAATCGGTGTTAAGATCGCAGCGGATTGGCATGCGGCGCTGGCAGCGCTGGCGTGGCAAGTTGATCTGGGCGTCGATGAGGTGATCGGCGATCACGCGATTGACCGTTACGAACTGCCAGAAACCACCAAACCCGCGCCAGTCTCTCCCCGCGCCGCGGCCCCTGCGCCCGTCTTTGTCGAGGCTCCGAAAATCGACCCGGTAGAGGTGGCCCGCAGCATCGCGGCCCGCGCGACCAGCCTCGACGCCCTGCGCGATGGCCTTGCCAGCTTTGATCTGTGTGATCTGAAAAAAGGCGCGCGGAACGCGGTTTTCGCCGATGGCAATCCGGCCGCGCGGGTATTGATCCTTGGCGAAGCGCCGGGGCTGGAGGAAGACCGCGAAGGGCGCCCCTTTGTCGGCCGCGCCGGACAGTTGCTGGACCGGATGTTCGCCGCCATCGGCCTGTCGCGCACATCACCCGACCCTGAGGCATCGCTTTATATCACCAATGTTATGCCATGGCGCCCGCCCGGAAACCGCGATCCGGAACCGGCCGAAATCGCCATGATGCGCCCCTTTGTTGAACGCCATGTTGCCCTGATGGACCCGGATGTGATTGTCGTCATGGGCAACACGCCCTTGTTCGCGCTGACCGGACAAAAAGGCATCCTGCGGGCGCGCGGCACATGGTCCAAGGCGCTGGAACGTCCGCTGTTGCCGATGACCCATCCGGCCTATCTCTTGCGCAACCCGATCGCCAAACGCGAGGCTTGGGCCGACCTCTTGTCGCTGCAAGCCCATCTCAGGGCCAAGAGCTAAGACGCAAACTGCGCCCCGTGTCAGGGTGCAGGGCAGCCGTTGATTTCCACCGCTTGGGCGCCGCCCAGCACCGTCAGCCGCAGCGCAGACCGATCCAAAGCAAAGGGCGCGCCGCTGGAGGCGACCATTTCTGTCACGGTGGTCAACACCGCGCCCGCCCGGCTGGTCTGGCTGTCTGAAACCCAGATCGTCGGATCGGCCGGCTCGATCACCACGCCCTCCTCGCCCCCGCGGGCTGCGATCTCGACCGTCGCGGTCAGGCGCAGCCCATCCGCAATCGGCGCGACCGCACAGGTCACCTTGCCCAGATCTGCGCTGTCACGGGTGGGGGTGGCTTGTAGGGCGGCGTGAATTTCAGCGTTTTCGCGGCCCGGTGCGGCAAGATCAGCCGAGAGTGTCACTTCGGCCGGCATACAAATCTCGTTGCAAATTCCCAAATCCACCCGTGCCTTCAGGTGCATGGGTTGGCCTGCGACCTTGGGCAGCACCTCCAAGGGCAACACCACGCCGCCCTTGTAGCCCACGGTCTGCATGCCATTGGTGTGAAACACCACCGGGCTTGGCCAATGCACGCGAACAGAGGCCACGTTCTGTGACCCCGACCAGTCAAACACAGGTGGGATGCCAGCCTCACCGGGTCGGCGCCAATAGGTTTTCCAGCCCGGCGCCAACGCCAAGGACAACCCCGCCATGTGATGCCCGCTTTCCATCCGCCAGCCGGGCAGCAGGCTGGCTTGCAAAAGGTCGTCCTGCGTCATCGCGCCCAAGGGGGCGGCGCCAGCAAGGAACATCAAAAGGGCGGCGATTTTCATGCGTCATAAAGTAATCGCACAGGCGGCAATGGGAAATCACGTTCCGGTCAGTCTTGTGCAACAAAACGGGACTTGAGGCACAAGCGCCGCAGGATCACAGTGAAGCTGACGAAAGCAGCGCCGATTCGATGGGCCAGTTGAAATGGATCTGACGGGCAAGTTTCTGGTGGCGATGCCCGGCATGGGCGACCCGCGCTTTGAAAGAAGCGTGATCTTGGTCTGCGCTCATAGCGACGAAGGGGCGATGGGCATCATCGTCAACAAACCGGTGGAAGAGGTCACCTTCGCTGGGCTTCTGGAGCATCTGAACATCCCCCGCGCACCCGATGGCCGCGACATCGCCGTGCATTTCGGCGGCCCGGTCGAACGCGGGCGGGGCTTTGTGCTGCACAGCCGCGATTATCGCGGCGGGGCGGCGACGATGAAGATCGAGGGCGGCTTTGGCATGACCGCGACGCTGGATGTGCTGGAGGCGTTGGCCCGTGGCGAAGGCCCGCATCGCGCGCTGCTGGCCTTGGGCTATTCCGGCTGGGGACCGGGGCAGTTGGAAGGGGAGATTGCCCGCAACGATTGGCTGACCGCAGAGGCGGATGCCGCGCTTGTCTTTGCCGATGACGACGGGGGCAAGTGGCAGGGCGCGCTGAAATCCATGGGGATCAACCCCTTGAGCCTTTCCGGCACGGCGGGCCGCGCCTAGGGGCTTGCCCGAAATTCGCCGCAATCTGCCGCTAGTCAGGCCACACCCCCTGACAAGGCCGTTCCTTATGCGTCGCATGCTAACCCTTCTTGCCGTTTTGGCCGCGCCGGTTCAGGCCGAAGAAAGTCGCCTTGTCAGCCTGGAAACCACCGATGCGGGCGCGGGCTGGCAGGCGGTTGGTCGGCTGAACCTTGGCACGCGCGGGTTTTGCACTGGCGCGCTGATCGCGCCCGATATCGTGCTGACGGCGGCCCATTGCCTGTTTGACAAGGAAACCGGCGCCCGCCTGCCCGATCAGGACATCGAATTTTTGGCAGGCTGGCGCAATGGCCGGGCCGAGGCCTATCGCCATGCGCAAAAGACCGTGGCGCATCCCGATTACATCTATTCCGGTACCGAAAGTCTGGACCGCGTGGCCTTTGATCTTGCGCTTATCAAGCTGGATCAGCCGATCCGCCTGCCGCAGATCACCCCCTTTGCCACCGACACGCGGCCCGCGCGTGGCGATGCCGTCGGGGTGGTGTCTTATGCCCAAGACCGGGCCGAAGCGCCCAGCTTGCAGGAAACCTGCCACGTTCTGGATCGCGCTCCGGAAATCGTGGTCTTTTCCTGCGACGTTGATTTCGGTTCCTCGGGTGCGCCGATTTTTGCCGTGCGCGACGGGGTGATGAAAATCGTCTCGGTCGTTTCGGCCAAGGCCGACGTTGACGGGGAACGCGTGGCCCTTGGATCCGTGCTGACCGGCCGGATCGAGGAGTTGCAGGCCGAACTTGACGCTGACGCCCCAGCCACCCGCGTCAGTGGCGGCACGGTGCGAATTCTGTCCGGCGGGCAAGCCAGCGGGGCAAAATTCGTCAAACCCTGACGCCGTCCTTTCCGATCTCCGCTTTGAGGCGGGGGGCTTGAAACCTTGGCCGCTGCTTCCCAAGTCATGCTTGTTCCCGGTGCCATGATGGGCCGGGGCGCAACCTGTTGTCCGCGCCCGTTCCGGGGCGGACGCCCCTAGCATCGCTTCAGGAGGATGACATGCGTGGCTTTGATTTTGCCCCTCTTTACCGGGCCACTGTCGGCTTTGACCGGATTGCCGATCTGATGGACCGCGCGCTGACCGCCGATGTGGCCCAGCCGACCTACCCCCCCTACAACATCGAAAAGACCGCAGACGATGCCTATCGCATCTCGATCGCGGTTGCCGGGTTCACCCCGGATGAGCTGTCGGTCGAGGTCAAGGACGGCGCGCTCATCGTGACCGCGCGCAAGGCCCCCGAGGCTGCCGAGAAGGCCTATCTGCACCGTGGCATAGCCACCCGCGCCTTTGAACGCCGCTTTGCGCTGGCCGATCATGTGCGCGTCACCGGGGCGGCCCATGAACATGGCATGCTGCACATTGATCTGGTGCGCGAAGTACCCGAGGCGATGAAGCCCCGCCGGATCGAGATCGGTCGCCCAGCGACGACCGAAACCCCGGCGATTGAGTCCAAGCCCGTGGAAGCCACCACGAACTGATCTGACCGATCCGGCAGACTGAAAGCCCCGGGGGATCCGTCCCCCGGGGCTTTCTTTTCCGTCACTTCTGCCGCAAACAGGGATGAACCGACTGGCCCGCCCTGAAAGGTCCGCCCATGGAATTGACCTACAGCCCCCTGCCGCCCAAAGTGCCGACAGACCGGCCCGCCCTGCGCCCGGCCACTGCAGCGCTGGATGGAGGGCTGGTGCCAAATTCTGTCACCGGGGCGATCCAGCCCGATATTTCCATGTCGGTGAACAACGTCTTCACCCCCGGTTCCGCAGGCTTCTCTGCCGAAGGGGCTGATTTGGCCGATCTGCCCTTCCTCTATGCCCGCTGGACCAACCCCACCACCCGCGCGCTTGAGGCCCGGCTGGCCGCGCTGGAAGGGGCCGAAGATGCGCTGGCCACCGCCACCGGGGTTGCCGCCATTGCCGCAACCATCCTTGGGCTTTTGAAAGCGGGGGATCATCTGGTGATCTCCGAAGTCTGCTATGCCGGGGCCTTTGAGCTTGCCACCCGCATCCTGCCCGATCTGGGTATCGAGGTGACAGCGGTCAACCTGTCGGACCTTGCTGCGACGCGCGCGGCGCTGCGCCCCAATACCCGGCTGATCCATTCCGAAAGCCCCTGCAATCCAATCCTGCGGCTGACCGACCTTGCCGCCCTGTCCGCGCTGGCTCACGAGGCCGGGGCGCTTTTGTCGGTGGACAGCACACTGGCCACCCCGGTCATCACCCGGCCCCTCGAACATGGCGTCGATCTGGTGATCCATTCGTTGACCAAGTTCATGAACGGTCATGGCGATGCGCTTGGCGGGGCGGTCATTGGCCGCAAAGAACTGATCGCCCGGTTGCGCGCCCGGTCGGGGGTTTATTTGGGGGCGACCCTTTCTGCCCAAAACGCTTGGTTGATCCTGCGCGGGCTGGATACGCTTTTCCCGCGCCTGCGGACCGCCTCGGCCAATGCCGCACGGCTGGCCGCATGGCTTGAGGCGCACCCCAAGGTGGCGCGGGTGATCTATCCGGGGTTGGAAAGCCACCCGCAACATGACCTTGTTACGCGCCAGATGGCGCTGCCCGGCGGAATGATCGCGTTTCAAGTGGCCGACCCCGAAGCGATGTCGCGCCAACTCGCGGCACGCCTTCGCATCATCCACTATGCCTTTTCGCTGGGCCACCAACGCTCAATCTGCGTGCTGATCCCGACCGCCGAAATTCAGGCCTCGACCTTTCGGATGGAAGGCGAGGCTCTTGCCCGTTACCATGATTGGGCAGGCGACGGGCTGTTCCGGCTGTCCGTCGGGCTGGAAGACCCGGATGATCTGATCGAAGATCTGGCCCAAGCGCTCACCTGAAGATCTCGGCCCCTGACGCGGCTTATTTCCCCAAGGCCTGCGCCAACCGCATCAAGCCAATCGCTTCGGCACGATAGCCGAACCTGTCCTCGCCGCGTGCGCCTTGGGCCAAGGCAATCGCCTGATCCCAGCCCCAATCGCCCAGATAGGTCGCCCCGGTCAGCAATTGGCCAAAGCCCGCCATCGCCACGGCAAAGCGGGCCTCGTCGCCCGGTGCGGCCATTTCGGGCAGGATCGGGGTTTCCTGCAATTGGCTGGTGGTTTGTCCCGGCGCGACGTGCCGCAGGCGCAGGAAGCCAAGCTCCTCGCCCCCGCCCGCCGTCGCCGTTCCATAGCGCAAGGGATCGTTCCGCAGTGCCGGTGATCCCGGTGCCGTAATCTCATAAATCGCCGTCACCTGCGCGCCGGCGCCGATATCGCCGGCATCCACCTTGTCATTGTTGAAATCTTCGCGCCGCAGCGCCCGGGTTTCATAGCCAATCAACCGATATTCCGCGACGGTGGCCGGGTTCCATTCGATCTGGATCTTCACGTTATCAGCAATCGGCAACAGCGCGCCCGACAGTTGATCCACCAGCACCTTGCGGGCCTCGGACAGGCTGTCGATATAGGCCGCCATCCCGTTGCCGTTCTGGGCCAAGGCCTGCATCGTCGCATCGTCCAGATTGTCGCGCCCAAAGCCCAGAACAGACAGGTAAACCCCCGCCTCACGTTCTTTGGTAATGAAGCCTTTCAGCGCCTCGGGATCGTCGATCCCGACGTTGAAATCGCCATCCGTGGCCAACAGCACACGCGAAACCTCCCCCGGTGCGGTCATGGCTTTAGCGGTGTCATAGGCCAGTGCGATGCCCTCGGCCCCGGCGGTGGACCCGCCAGCCGCCAGTTGGTCCAGCGCGCCAAGGATCGTGGCACGGTCACTGGCGGGGGTCGGGGGCAAGACCTGCCCGGCCGACCCGGCATAGGCGATGATCGCGACCTGATCTTCGGGGCGCAGGTCCGGCAAGACCAACGCCAACGACTGCTTCAGCAGCGGCAGCTTCATAGGCTCATCCATCGACCCCGAGGTGTCGATCAGGAATACAAGGTTCAGCGGCGGACGGTCCTGTAGCGCCGGAAGCGCGCCCTGGATTCCGATATGCACCAGACGCGTGCCTGCGTTCCACGGGGTCGGCATCACCGTGACCGTCGGACGGAAGGCCTGATCCCCTTCGGGCGCGGCATAAGCATAGGGGAAATAGTTCACCATCTCCTCAACCCGGACCGACGCCGGATCCGGCAAGAGGCCCGAGTTCAGAGATTGCCGCAGCATGGCATAAGAGGCGGTGTCCACATCAATCGAAAACGTGGAAACCGGCACCTCTGCCGTGACCTGCACCGGATTGGCGGGTGCATTTGCGAAAGCTTCGGTATTGACCATCGGGGGGGCTGTCATTTCGGGCATGGCCGCGGCCTCGGGGGCAAGCGCCATATCCGCCTGCGGCAATGCCATACGGGTCATCGCCTGCGCCCCGCTGGCGTCGTCCGCCATGGGCGCGGGGGCCGGGACGGCAGGCACATCCGCCAACAACTCCTCCTTCAACTCCAACACAGCGCCGCCGCCTTCTGCAATCGCTTTGGGTTTTTCAACGGCAACTGGCACCGGGCTTCGCTCGATCAGCGGCAGGACGATCACCATCCCCGCCACCAAAGCAACCGCCGACGTTGTCGCGGCCAAAGCCGGCCGCAGCGCAAATTTCTTGAACATGGCAATAACTCCGCTTCTGGACCCCCGCCCATCCTCTGGGCGATTGTCCATAAGACGGGCCGGATCGGTCGATCCTTGGAGCCGGTCGAAATTTTCCATTGCCAGCCGTACCGCCGCGGCCTTCGCCGCCGGATCCGCCAAGGGCGAGGCCCGCAATGCGGCCTTCAGATCATCAAGATCATCGGTCATTTCGCCTCCTTTGCCGCTATGGCACGCAGCCGTTTTTTCACCTCGGCCATGCGCCAAGCGACGGTGCCTTCACTGACACCCAAAACCTCGCCCGCCTGTGCCTGTGTCAACTCCTCGCCCAAGACAAGCGCCACCGTGTCGCGCAATTCCGGCGAAAGCTGCGTCATGGCATGGGCCAACCAATCCAGCCTTTCCCGATCAGAGACGATCTCATCCTGTCGGGCGATCTCCCATGTGCCCCAGCCCTCCGCCGCCCGCGCGCGTGTGGCCTGACGACGGCGCTGGTCATGGGCGGCATTGACCACCACCCGATACAGCCAAGTGGTAAACCGCGCCTCGGCCCGCCAGTGGCGCAGTTTCACCGGCAAAGCGGCAAAGATGTCTTGCGCCAGATCCTGCGCCGCGGTCGGGTTGCCGGTCAGTCGCCATGCCAGCCCCTGCACCCGGTCATAATGCCGTAGGATCAGCGCCGAAAACGCCGCGCGATCACCCGCGGCGGCGGCAGTGGCAAGGGTTTCGTCCGGGGTATCCATCAGCATCACAATGCTCTGACGCAAGGCCTGCCGCAATCCTCGGCGGGGCCATGAAAAAAAGCGGCGGCGCAAAGCGCGCGGGGGCACGCCTTACGCCGCCAATATGACAGCAATCAGTAGATCAGACCGTCATAAACTCCAAAGGCGCTTGCCGTGCTGCCAAGGCTTTCGCCCTGATCGCGGGCATAGGCAGCCACCGCCGAATAGGTTCCCGGCCCGAAAGACCCATCCACCCCGCCCCGGTAATAGCCCCAATGGGCCAGACGGCGCTGGATCAACCGGCGCTCGGCGCTGGAATAGCTGTTGAAGGCGCGCGCGGCCGGGGTGGAATAGATCGAATTGTAATCCCGCTGCGGCTTGTAATGGCCATAGCCATGCCCGCGGCCACGGTTGCCATGATAATACTCGCGGGGTTCTGGCTCGGGCAGATACTGGGGTTCGTATTGCGGCACCGGGCGATAGACCTGCGCGCGGTCGCGGCGGGCGTCATCGATGATCGATTTCAAGACAAGCGCGCCCACGGCGCCTTTCAACGTGTCCTGTTCCCGCTGGCCCCACGCCAAAGCAGGGCCGGCCGAGGTGGCAATCGCCAGTGCGGTCACCAAGGAAAGAGCGGAGGCTTTGAGATGCGGCAGCATGTCAGGATCCTTTCGGGTTTTGCGCCGCCCGGACTGTCGGGTCGGCTAATATCCGAAAGATGGGGCATGCCCGGCCCGCTAGGCAAAATCGCGGGGTTGTTAGGGGATAGCGAAGGCCAGTTTGGCCACATAGGCCAAAAGTTGAGACCGCTTCACGGCCCCGAAAATGAAAACGGGGCCCGAAAGGGGCCCCGTTTTGCAATGCATTGTCTTGCGATCAGATCGACTGCAATCAGATCGACAGGCAGACGTATTTGACTTCCATGTAATCCTCGACCCCGTGCGAAGAGCCTTCGCGACCAAGGCCCGACTGTTTGACGCCGCCGAACGGTGCCACCTCGGTCGAGATGAGGCCGGTGTTCACGCCCACCATGCCGTATTCCAGCGCTTCTTGAACGCGGGTGATCCGGCCCACATCACGGGCGTAGAAGTACGAAGCCAGACCAAAGATCGTGTTGTTGGCCAGGTAGATGACCTCTTCCTCGGTGTCGAACTTGAACAGCGGCGCGACCGGGCCGAAGGTTTCTTCGGTGGCAACCTTCATGTCATTGGTCACGCCGGTCAGCACGGTCGGTTCAAAGAAGGTGCCGCCCAAGGCATGGGCCTTGCCACCCGCCAGAACCTTGCCGCCGCCAGACACGACGTCAGCAATATGCTCTTGCACCTTTTCGACCGCATCGCTGTTGATCAGCGGGCCGGTGGTAATGCCTTCTTTCAGACCATCCCCCACGTTCAGCTTGCGCACCGCAGCGGCCAGCTTTTCGGCAAAGGCATCATAAACGCCGGCCTGCACATAGATCCGGTTCGCGCAAACGCAGGTCTGACCGTTGTTGCGGAACTTCGAGATCATCGCGCCTTCGACGGCCTTGTCGAGATCGGCATCATCGAAAACGATGAACGGCGCGTTGCCGCCGAGTTCCATCGAGCATTTCAGAACCTGATCGGCGGCCTGACGCAACAGGATGCGACCAACTTCGGTCGAGCCGGTGAAGGTCAGCTTGCGCACACGCGGGTTTTCACAGAATTCCTTGCCGATGTCCGAGGACCGCGACGAGGTGACCACGCTGAACACGCCCTTCGGCACGCCCGCGCGTTCGGCCAGAACGGCCATGGCCAGCGCCGAGAGCGGCGTTTCAGCGGCCGGACGCGAGACCATACCACAGCCCACGGCCAAAGCCGGGCCAACCTTGCGCGCGATCATGGCGTTGGGGAAGTTCCACGGCGTGATCGATGTCGCCACGCCAATCGGCTGCTTCAGCACGGTGATGCGCTTGTCGCGCTGGTGGCCGGGGATCGTCTCGCCATAGATGCGCTTGGCCTCTTCGCCAAACCATTCGATGAACGACGCACCGTACAGGATCTCGCCCTTGGCCTCGGCCAGCGGCTTGCCCATTTCGGCGGTCAGGATGGCGGCCAGATCGTCGGCATTGGCGACCATCAGGTCATACCATTTGCGCATCACGGCGGCGCGTTCCTTGCCGGTGCGGGCAGCCCATTCGTGGCGCGCCTTGTCGGCGGCCTCGATGGCGCGGCGGGCATCTTCACGGGTCATGTCGGCGACATTGGCGATCACATCGCCGCGCGCGGGGTTCGTCACGGCAAAGGTCTTGCCGTCAGCGGCATTGACCCATTCACCCGCGATATAGGCCTGTTCGACCAGCAGGCTGGGATCTTTCAGAATAGAACGCAGATCGGTTGCAGTATCGAGCATGTGGGCCTCCCATTTCTCGGCTGGCCCTGCAATGCATCTTGAGGCACAAAAAGTCTAGCAGGCGCTGCTTTACTGGCCACAAATTCTGCTTGTAACTGGAATCATCCCATGCCCGATCTGAGCCGTGATTATCAAAACTCTGCCTTCATTCCAGACGGCGATGCCTATTATCCGCGCTGGCAGGCCGAGGCGGCCGCGTTTCGCGCCCGGATGACCGAGCGGACCACGCTGAACATCCCCTATGGCCCCGGCGCGCGGCAGGCCTTTGACCTTTTCCACCCTGAAGCCAGCCCCAAGGGTCTTCTGGTCTTTGTGCATGGAGGGTATTGGCTGGCCTGCGACCGCGCCGATTACAGCCATCTGGCCGCCGGTGCGCTGGCGCGGGGCTGGGCCTGTGCAATGCCCTCCTACACTTTGGCCCCCGAAGGCCGCATCGCCGCCATGACCCAAGAAGTGGCCCAAGCGGTGCGCGCCGCCGCCGCCCGAATCTCTGGCCCCGTGGTGGTCACCGGTCATTCGGCAGGCGGGCATCTTTCTGCCCGTATGGGGTGCGCCGATCTGGATCTTCCGGTGGCGCGGGTGGTGCCGATCTCTCCCTTGGCGGACCTTGCCCCGCTGATGCAGACCGACATGAACACAGATCTGCATATCGACATCCCCGAGGCCGCCACCGAAAGCCCGGCACGGCTGGCCTTGCGTCCCGGCACCACGGCGCATGTCTGGGTCGGAGGGCAGGAACGCCCCGCCTTTCTGTGGCATGCCCGCACGCTGTCAGAGGAATGGAATTGCCCTTGGACGGTGGCGGCCGGAAAGCACCATTTCGATGTGATCGACGGGCTGACCGCCCCCGATTCCGGCCTGATGGCGGCTTGTCTGGACGGGCTCTAAGCCGTCTTAGGCCAGCCGCGACACCACATAGGCCGACAGCTCATCCAAGACTTGCCGCAGGGGGTGATCAGGCAGATCGCGCAATGCCGCACGCGCCCGGTCAGCCCAGACAAAAGCATCGGCGCGGGCGGCTTCCAGCGCGCCGTGGCGGGTCATGATGGACAAAGCCTGCTCGAGATCGCCCTCGCGCTGGTCGCCCTTTTCAATCACCCGCACCCAGAAGGCACGCTCGTCAGCATCCGCCTTTGCCACCGCCTTGATAAGCGGCAGCGTGAGCTTGCGTTCGCGGAAATCATCGCCGGTGTTCTTGCCGATCGCCGAGGCCGTTCCGCCGTAATCCAGAAGATCGTCGGCAATCTGAAAGGCAATGCCCAAGGCGTCGCCATAGGTGTAAAGCGCCTGAACCGCAGCCTCTGGCGCACCAGCCACCACACCGCCGACCTCGGTCGCGGCCGAAAACAGCGCCGCCGTCTTGCCGCGCACCACCTTGAGGTAAATCTCTTCCGTCGTCGCCAAATCCTGCGCGGCGGTGAGCTGCAACACCTCGCCCTCGGCAATCGTGGCGCTGGCATTGGCAAGGATGTTGAGAACCCGCATCTGGCCCGGTTCGGTCATCAACTGAAACGCGCGGGCAAACAGGTAATCGCCGACCAGCACCGAAGATTTGTTATCCCACAGAAGATTCGCCGTCGGACGCCCCCGCCGCTGCGCGCTTTCGTCGACCACATCATCATGGAGCAGCGTCGCGGTGTGGATGAACTCCACCGCCGCCGCCAAATGCACATGGTAGGGGCCAGCATAGCCGCACAGCCGCGCGGCGGCCAAGGTCAGCATCGGGCGCAGACGCTTGCCACCCGCCTCGATCAGATGCGCGGTGACTTGTGGGATGCGGGGGGCATGTTCCGACGCCATCCGTTCGCGGATCAGAAGGTTCACCGCTTCCATATCCGCCGACAGCATTTCGGCCAGCCGGTCATGCGGTTTCTGCGCCAGATCCAAAGCCATTCCCATCCGTCTCGACATTCCGTTTCGCGCCCGCGAAACTGTGCATATGAAACTCTTGCTGCAAACCACAGATCCGACCGTGATCGCTTTCGCACAAGCGCTCCTTGAGGGCGAGGATATAGCCAGCTTTGTGCTGGACGTCCACATGAGCGTGTTCGAAGGCAGTCTGGGTTTCCTGCCGCGGCGTTTGATGGTGGCCGACCGCGACTGGTTCATGGCCCGCGCCGTGGTTCGCGACAACGGAATAGACGAAGGTTATGATGCAAGAAGCTGAGTTTGCTGAAGAAAGCCTGTCACGTGATGCCTTTCTATGTGGCAAGCTGCACCTGTGGCAGCCGATAAAGGGCTACCGCGCGGCCACCGATCCGGTGCTTTTGGCGGCGGCCTGCCCGGCGACACCGGGGCAATCGGTGCTGGATCTGGGCTGCGGCGCAGGGGCGGCAGCCCTTTGCCTTGGCGCACGGGTTCCGGGGTTGCACCTGGCCGGGCTAGAGGTGCAACCGGCCTATGCCGCACTGGCGCGCCGCAATGCCGCCGCGAATGGCCAAACGATGCAGGTTGAAACCGGGGACCTTGTGCATATGCCAAAGGCGCTGCGCCGCGATTTCGACCATGTCATCGCCAACCCACCCTATTACCCGGCGGGGGGAACGCCCTCACCGGTTGCGGCGCGCGCCCGCGCCTTGCAGGTCGAAACGCCGCTGGGTGATTGGGTGCAGGCGGCAGCCCGCCGTCTGGCCCCCGGTGGCTGGCTGACCCTGATCTGCGGCGCCGATGGCTTGCCGCAGGTTCTGGCCGCCATGGGAAGCAAACTCGGTTCCGCCGCGGTCTTGCCTTTGCAGCCACGCGACGGACGCCCGGCGCTGCGCATCCTGCTGCGCGCCCGCAAGGGCGGCAAGGGCGCGTTCCGGCTTTTGGCGCCCCTTACCCTGCACCACGGTGCGGCGCATGACGGCGATCGGGAAAGCTATACCCCCCTCGCAAATGCGGTCCTGCGGGAAGGTGCCGACCTCATGGCTGCCTTCGGCGGAATTTGACTGAATGTCGCGGCACAATTGTCGGAAGACTTGATGACAGACGGTCAGATTCGTGCTGCACTGAAGCTGTTGAAACCATCCCCAGGAGGATTTCCATGACCGTCGCTTCCCACATCGCCGAACTGAAAAAGAAGCACGAACATCTTTCCGAGCAGGTGGAAAAAGCGCAACGCGCGCCTGGCTCGAATGACCTCCAGATCCACGAATGGAAAAAGCAGAAACTGAAGATCAAGGAAGAGATCGAGCGTTTGGCTCAGTCGGCCTGAACGGGCTTTTGCGACAGGCTTGCGCGCGCAGCCAGCACCGCACCAAAGGTTATTAGCAGCGCCGCCAGCAATAACACGGGCTTTGCCTCGGCTTGGCCCCCGGCAATCAGAGCCAGCGTGGACAACAACGGCGCCGCATAGGAGGCGACACCCAAAAGCTGGATGTCGCCTTTTTTCATGCCGATATCCCAGGTAAAGAACGCCGCCCCCACCGGGCCAAGGCCCAAGCCGATCACCGACAGCCACCCCCAACCGCCCTGCGGCCAAAGCGTTTCTTCCCACATCAGATGCGCAGGCACCGACAGCACGGCCGTCAGCAGGCAGTAGACCACCACCGATTCGGTCGGAACGGCCCCCAATTGCCGCGACAGCACGGAATAGGCCGCCCAAGCGAGCGCGCAGCCAAAGGCCAGCACCAGACCCAACATGGGGATCGTCTCGGCCGCCTCGCCCCGGCTCATCACGATCAGCCCGGCCCCGGCAAAGGCCACCAAGGCGCCAATCACATGCAAGGGCCGCAGCTTTTCGCCCGGCAGCAGGCCGGAAAACAGCACGATGAACAGCGGCCAAAGATAGGCAATCAAGCCAATCTCGGCAAAGGGGGCGATGCGAAATGCGGTGAAGTACAGCGCGTGATAGCCGAAAAGCCCAATCGTGCCGAATGCATAGACTTTCCACGACACCTGCCGCAGCACGCCAAATCCTGCGCCACGGCCGATCCAGATCAGACCAAGCGTTCCGCCGATGCCAAAGCACAAGGCGTTCAGCAGGAACGGTGGCACCGGGGTCGAGCCGATGGTCATCAGCGCCAAGAGCGCCCACATCAGAATCGCCGTAAATCCGACCCCTGTCGCTTTTTGCCGTGTCATCCCTGCCCCGCGTGTTTTCTTTGGCTTTGCACAAGGCCTATACGCTGGCCCGGCCTGCTTCAAGTCGGCCGCTGTCTTGCCCCCGGATGTGCAAAAGCCCGGCACGAGGCCGGGCTTTTGAGATCAAGGAAATGTCGGTTAGACGAAGAACTGGCCGCCATTGGCGGAAATCGTCGCACCGGTGATAAAGCCCGCATCATCGGCCGCAAGGAACGCAACGCAGCGCGCGATTTCCTCAGGCTCACCCAAGCGGCCCACAGGAATCAGCGGAATGATGCGCTCTTTCAGTACCTTTTCATCAATCGCCCGCACCATTTCCGTGCCGATATAGCCGGGGCAAATCGCGTTCACAGTGATGCCAGCGCGGGCGCCTTCCTGTGCCAAGGCTTTGGTAAAGCCCAGATCCCCGGACTTGGCGGCAGAATAGTTGGCTTGGCCTGCCTGCCCCTTTTGCCCGTTGATCGACGAGATGTTGATGACGCGGCCAAACTTGCGGTCGCGCATCCCGGACCACAGAGGATGGGTCATGTTGAAAAGACCCGTCAGGTTGGTGTCGATCACCTCTTTCCACTGGCCGGGGGTCATCTTGTGAAACATCGCATCGCGGGTGATGCCGGCGTTGTTGACCAGAACGTCCACGGGGCCGACCTCTGCCTCGACCTGCGCGATACCTGCGACGCAGGCATCATAATCGGCAACCGACCACTTGTAGGTGGGAATCCCGGTTTCCTTGGTGAAGGCAGCAGCAGCCTCGTCATTGCCTGCATAGTTTGCGGCCACCTTGTAACCAGCCGCTTTCAACGCCACAGAAATCGCCGCACCAATGCCGCGCGACCCACCGGTGACCAATGCTACTCTTGCCATCAATTCCTCCTTCCAAGAGATGCCCTTGAAATCCTGTTACCGAAAATGAAAAGAGCACGCAACTTTATTGCGTGCTCTTTTTGCATTTGCAGCGAAAATTTCGCGATCGCAGCGCTGGCTCAGCGTTCCAGCGTCAAGGCCACGCCCATGCCGCCGCCGATGCACAGCGTCGCAAGGCCCTTCTTGGCGTTCCGGCGGCCCATTTCGTGGATCAGCGTGTTCAGGATGCGGCAGCCCGAGGCACCGATCGGGTGGCCGATGGCAATCGCGCCGCCGTTGACGTTCACGACGTCCGGGTTCCAGCCCATATCCTTGTTTACCGCGCAGGCCTGCGCCGCGAAGGCTTCGTTGGCTTCAACGAGGTCGAGGTCAGCGGCTTTCCAGCCCGCCTTGTCCAGCGCCTTGCGGCTGGCATAGATCGGACCAACGCCCATGATCGACGGATCAAGCCCGGCAGTGGCATAGGACGCGATCCGCGCCAGCACCTTCAGCCCGCGCTTTTCAGCCTCTTTATCGGTCATCAGCATAACGGCTGCCGCACCATCGTTGATACCGCTGGCATTGCCCGCCGTCACCGAACCCTCTTTGGTGAAGGCCGGACGCAGTTTCTGCATGCTCTCCAGTGTTGCGCCATGACGGATGTATTCGTCGGCATCCACCACCACATCGCCCTTGCGGGTCTTCACCGTGAAGGGGATGATTTCGTCGACGAACTTGCCAGCCTTCTGTGCGGCCTCTGCCTTGTTCTGGCTTTCCAGCGCGAACTGGTCCTGCATCTCGCGGCTGATCTGCCACTGGTTGGCGACATTCTCGGCTGTGATGCCCATGTGATAGCCGTTGAAGGCATCCCAAAGCCCGTCACGAATCATCGAATCGATGAAATTCAGATCGCCCATCTTCTGGCCTGCACGCAGGTGCGCGACATGGGGAGAGAGCGACATGTTTTCCTGCCCGCCCGCAATAACGATGCGCGCATCCCCCAAGGTCACATGCTGCGCCCCGAGCGCAACCGCCCGCAGACCCGAGCCGCAGACCTGGTTGATGCCCCAGGCGCTGGCCTCTTTCGCCAGCCCTGCGCGGATCGCAGCCTGACGCGCGGGGTTCTGGCCCTGACCTGCGGTCAGCACCTGGCCAAGAATGACCTCTTCCACTTCGGCCTTGTCGATCCCGGCGCGGGCGATGACGCCCTCCAGCACCGAAGCGCCCAGATCATGCGCCGGGGTATTGGCGAAAGCGCCGTTGAAACTGCCCACGGCGGTCCGGCCGGCCGCGACGATCACCACATTGGTCATGAAATCCCCTCCTCAAGGCTGGCGGCGGAAATGCCGCTTTGCAGCAATGGCTAGGCAATGGGCGACACAAAAGCAAGCATGCTGACAGGGCAGATGGCCGCAGGCTCCGGCTCAGGCGCGCTTCTGCCCGGTTTGGGGATCGAGGAAAGCCGGACGAATTGACGCTGCACCAAAGAGATAGCCCTGCAAGCAGTCGACGCCCAAATTCATCAAGAACTGCGCCTCCTCACTGGTTTCCACGGCCTCGGCCACGGTGAACATATGGAAATGTTTGCTGATGGACACCAATGCTGCGACCAGCGCCGCATTGTCAGGATCGCGCTGGATGTTGCGCACGAACTGACCGTCGATCTTCACAATGTCAAAGAGGAAGTCTTTGAAATATCGAATCGCCACGCAACCTGACCCGAAATCGTCCAAGGCAAAGGCGACGCCTTCGGCTTGCAATTCCTGCATAAACGCGATGACCAATTCAGGCACCAGCATGGCCGAGGTTTCGGTAATCTCAAGGATCAGACGCTCTCCGACTGTTGGACCAGCCGCCAAGCCTTTGCGAAAGGCGCGCATCCAGCGCGGATACCCGATGGAGCGGGCCGACATATTGACCGACAGCCGCAAACTGGCATGCCGCGCCAAGGCGCCCATCCCCAATTCAAGTGCGATGCAGTCAATCTCGCGGCCAATTTCGGTATCTTCCACCGTGCCGATGAAATCCTTGGCCGGAATCACACGACCATTCGGATCCAGCACGCGAATCAGACCTTCATGGAACGCGACCCGCTCCGGCTCTCGCGTCAGCACGACAGGCTGATAGGCCAGCCGCATCCGGCGCGTATCAATGGCGCTGCGCACCATCGCGATCGTTTCATGATCCTGCGCCGAAATCATGACACCCAAGGGGCTGGCCACCCCGGCGCTTGCGTCAATCCTTGGCTTTTTCTGATCCGGCTGCATGACTTCCCCCGTATGCCGTGCCACAGTGCCGCCACGCAGGTAAAGGCCGGCTTAAATTCGGCTCTTGCCTTAAATCCTTGGCATTTTCGGAGCGATCATGATCGAGCCTTACCGCTGCCCTTGGTGCGGCACCGATCCGCTTTACGTCGCCTATCACGATGAGGAATGGGGCGTGCCAGTGCACGACCCGCGCGCGTTGTGGGAATGTCTGATGCTGGAGGCGTTTCAGGCCGGGCTTTCGTGGATCACCATCCTGCGCCGCCGCGAAACCTTCCGCGCCGCCTTTGAGGGCTTTCACCCCGAGGCCATCGCCACCTGGGGAGAGCCAGAGGTGCTGCGCCTGCTGCAAGACCCCGGCATCATCCGCCACCGCGGCAAGATCGAAGCGACAATCCGCGGCGCGCAGGCCTATTTGCGGATCGAAGCCGCGGAAGGATTTTCAACGTTCCTGTGGAAACATGTGAACCACCAAGCGATTGTGAATCAGCTGCCCGATATGGCTGCGGCGCAAGCGCAAACGCCGCAATCGCAGGCCTTGGCAAAATCCTTGAAGAAAGAAGGCTTCACCTTCTGCGGGCCGACCATCACCTATGCGTTCATGCAGGCAGTGGGCATGGTGAATGACCATCTGACAAACTGTCATCGCCACCCGGATCACAAATGAAAAAGGCCCCACAAAGCGGGGCCTTTTCCTAATCTTCGCCAAAAATCAGGCCAGAGCGGCCTTGGCTTGTGCGGCGATGGCGTTGAACGCCTCGGGCTCATGCACGGCCAGATCGGCCAGAACCTTACGGTCAACCTCGATGCCAGCCTTGGCCAGACCATCGATCAGACGCGAGTAGGTCATTTCCAGATCGAACAAACGCACAGCGGCGTTGATACGCTGGATCCACAGGGCGCGGAACTGACGCTTGCGGGCCTTACGGTCGCGCGTTGCATACTGCTGGGCCTTGTCGACGGCCTGCGTAGCGGTGCGGAAGTTCGTGGAACGGGCGGCATAGTAGCCAGCCGCTTTCTTGATCACCTTGCGGTGACGGGCGTGCGTGACGACGCCGGATTTTACGCGGGACATATTCGGGCCTCCTTAGCGGTTATACGGCATGTATTTCTTGACGATCTTCTCGTCGCTATCGCACAGGATCATGGTCCCGGATGCGTCGCGAATGAATTTCGTCGAGCGTTTGATCATGCCGTGGCGCTTGCCAGCCACACCTGCCTTCACGTGGCCATTGGCCGTGAAGGAGAACCGCTTTTTCGCAGCGGATTTTGTCTTCATCTTGGGCATTTCCATCTCCATGGTTACAGGCGCGACTCGGCATGCCACGTTGGCCGGCCCCGCAGGGTATTGAAGGCGCTCGTATAGGGGGCCTTCGGGAAAGGTGCAAGGCTTCAGTTGATAAAGCGCCCGATCACCTTGAAAACGACATTCGGCACCTCGGCAAAGGTATAGCCCGACGGCTTTTGCGTCAGCGCCGTGGCCAACAAAACACCGCCGATCAGCACCATGATCGCCCCCGAACGTGGGGGGCGACTTTCCGCAAAGGCCGAAAGCAAGGCAGGGATGGCCAGCGCACAGATGAAAAGCCCGATGACAAGTATCAGATCGGTGTCCAAGCGCCCCTCCTGCAACTGCCTCTGCGTCAGTTATTCAGGATCGACCCGCGAAATCAACCGTTCATCACAAGGCGCAACCCGCAGGATGTTCGTTGTCCCCTTGACGTTGAAGGGCACACCTGCGGTCACAACGATCATGTCTTCTTCGCCAGCAAAGCCGTCCGCGCGGGCGGCCTTGACGGCCGAAATCACCGCACCTTTGAACCGCTCCTGCGGTTCGGTGATGACGCAATGCGCGCCCCAGGTCAGCGCCAGACGGCGCGCGGTGGACATCAGGGGGGTCAAGGCGATGATCGGCACCCGCGGGCGTTCCCGCGCCACCAGGCTGACGGTCTGGCCAGACTGGCTGAAGCAGGTGATGGCCTTAATGTTGGTCGCTTCGGCAATTTCGCGGGCGGCGGCCACAATGCCATCGGCGATGGTTTCACGGCGCACAACACGAGAGGCTTCGATCACCTGCCGATAGGTCGGATCTTTTTCGACCGACAGCGCGACGTTGTTCATCGTCATCACCGCCTCGACCGGATATTTCCCGGCCGCAGATTCCGCCGAAAGCATCACGGCATCGGCGCCTTCGTAGATCGCGGTGGCGACGTCGGACACCTCGGCGCGGGTCGGCACCGGGCTTTCGATCATAGATCGG
>CALBSG010000035.1 GCA_937927675.1 uncultured Paracoccaceae bacterium
TAAGTGTACCGTGGGCACGCCACGCCGCTTGACGAGGCAGCGCCGCACCGACACCCTGCTGCCTGCCTCACTCCGAGGCGCAAGGTTGTCAGGAGATGGCCATGGCTCAGTGCATCGTCGTCGTGCAATTCGACCTGCCGCAGCGGACCGCCGAGCAGGCGATCAAGGGCGGCATGGTGGTTATCAACCATCTGCTCCAGCCGAAAGGGCAGGCCAGAGAACGGCAGTTTGTGGCCGGGCAGCACCAGTTGATCGTGCCGCGCATGGGGTTTGAAACTGTCGGTCGCCGTGATCCAATCGGTCAGCGGATCGGCCTCGGGTTCAGTTGGGTAGACGCCGATATTGGGCGAAATACCGGGCAAAAGCTGATCGCCGCCAATCACCAGCCCATCGTCAGACCACAGTGTGACATGATCGGGCGCATGGCCCTGACCCAGTCGCACCAGCCAGCGTCGCCCGGCCAGCGTCAGGGTTTGGCCTTCTTCAATACGGGTAAAGCCCAAGGGCATCGGGGCGACCACATCGGCAAAATTGAAGGGCCGTTCCGCCGCGCGCTTGGCCAACATGTCCGGGGGCATGCCCGCGCGGGTGTAGAACTGCATCGCTTGCGGGCCGGGCCGATCCTGCACATCCAGCGTCAGCATGCGGGCGTAAAGCCAAGCGGTGCGGGTCGTCATCAGCTCTGCCCCCCGCTCCTGAAACCAACCGACAAGCCCGACGTGATCGGGGTGGTGGTGCGTCAAAAGCACCTGCGCCACCGGCTTGCCGGCGAGTGGGCCCGCCAAAACCGTTTCCCAGATCGCGCGGGTCTTGCGGCTGTTCATGCCAGTGTCGATCAGCGTCCAACCATCGGGATCGTTCAGCGCATAGACATTCACATGGTCGAGCGCCATCGGCAGCGGCAGGCGCAGCCACAGGATGCCCTCGGCGATCTCAATCGCCTGCCCTTCTGCGGGGGGCGTTGCAAACGGATGGCGGATCGTCACGCCTGCAAGACCTCGGGCGAGAGGGCATAGATCCCGGCCGCACCTTCGCGCACCTGCGCCAAAAGGGCGCCGTGTTCGGGCAAAAACCTGCGGATGTAGAAGCGGGCAAGATCCGCGCGGGCGGGGTCGGCAAGGGCTGCCTGCAGGTGGAAATACCCGCCCAAAACCCGGGCAAAGGCGCGCAGATAGGCCACAGCGCCCGCGTTACGGTCATGGCCACCTTGCGCCAAAAGCGCCACGGTTGCGTCGCGCAAGCCCTCGGCCGCGGTCCACACGGGGGTGGCCAGATCGGGCAGGGGCGCGCGGGTGGCCTCTGCTGCAGCCATGATCTCGTCGATCAGCCGAAACGCTGCTGCACCGCCGTCCATCATCTTGCGGCCCACCAGATCCATCGCCTGAATACCGTTGGTGCCTTCGTAAATCGCCGTCACCCGCGCATCGCGGGAAAATTGCGCAGCACCCGTTTCTTCGATGAAGCCCATGCCGCCATGCACCTGCACGCCAAGGTAGGCGACCTCGTTGCCGATGTCGGTGCCATAGGCCTTGGCAATCGGGGTGAGAAGGGCCGCCCGCGCCGCCCAAGCCGCATCGCCCGTCGCCCTGCCCATGTCGATCGCCACCGCGCAGGCCAGCGCGATGGCGCGGGCGGCAAAGATCTCAGCCTTCATCTGGCCCAGCATCCGGCGCACATCTGCATGGTCGATGATCGCGCCATTGCCCAAGGGCGTGCGACCCTGCTTGCGCTCCATCGCATAGGCCAAGGCTTGTTGGAACGCAGCCTCGGCCACCGAAATGCCCTGCACCCCCACGCCAAGGCGCGCATTGTTCATCATGGTGAACATTGCAGCCATGCCCTTGTGTGCCTCACCCACCAGCCAGCCCTTGGCGCCGTCATATTGCATCACCGCCGTGGGGGAGCCATGCAGGCCCAGCTTATGTTCAAGGCTCACAACCGTCACCGCATTGCGCGCCCCCAGATTGCCCTGATCGTCCGGGATGAACTTTGGCACCATGAACAGGCTGATACCTTTGGTGCCCTCGCCCCCGTCGGGCAGCCGGGCCAGCACCAGATGACAGACGTTCTGGCTGAAATCATTGTCAGCCCATGTGATGAAGATCTTCTGCCCGGTGATGGCATAAGTGCCGTCTTCCAAAGGCTCGGCCTTGGTCAGCAGGGCGCCGACGTCGGATCCGGCCTGCGCCTCGGTCAGGTTCATCGTGGCGCACCAGTCCCCACTGATAAGCTTTGGAATATAAAGCGCCTTGATCGCTGGGCTGGCGTGATGTTCCAAGGCCTCGATCTGGCCTTGGGTCATCAGGGGGTTCAACTGCAACGACAGGCAGGCCGAACCCATCATGTCGTTGACGCAGGTGGCCAGTGTGAGCGGCAGGCCCATGCCGCCATAGGCCGGATCGGCAGCAATGCCCACCCAACCGCCTCTCGTGATCGCCCTATAACCGTCGGCAAAGCCCGGCGAGGTGCGGACCACGCCGTTTTCCAACCGTGCAGGGTGCTTGTCACCATTGCGGTTCAGGGGCGCCAGCGTTTCCTCGCACAGCCGTCCGGCCTCGGACAGGATCGCGTCCACCGTTTCGGGACCCGCGTCGGAAAAGCGGGGCGTTTCAGCAACCTTGGCAAACCCGACCACATGATCCAGCACAAAGCGCAAATCGGTCAGCGGGGCGCGATAGGGCATGGCGAACTCCGTATGCTTGGCAAATGGCTTGTGGCCGGGTATGGCCTGTGGCGTCAAGCTAGAGCCTTTGGCTCCCCCCGCAACCCCAACGCTGCGTCACGAGATGCCCAAGACCAAAGCCCCTTTGACCCAAAGCCTCCAACCCGACGCCGCCGGTCTTGCCCGCGCGGCTGCGATCTTGGCCGAAGGGGGGCTGGTGGCCTTTCCGACCGAGACGGTCTACGGGCTTGGGGGCGATGCGCGCAACAGTCTTGCGGTGGCCGGCATCTACGAGGCAAAGGGACGCCCGCGCTTTAACCCGTTGATCGTTCATGTCGCCGATCTGGCGATGGCTGAAACTTTCGCCCGTTTCGATGCCCGTGCCCGCGCCATCGCGGCGGCCTTCTGGCCCGGTCCTTTGACGCTGGTGCTGCCGCTTTTGCCCGACACGGGCCTGTCGCCGCTGGTCACGGCAGAGCTTGACAGTGTGGCCATTCGCATCCCGGCCCATCCGGTGGCGCAGGCCCTGATCCGTGCCTTTGGTGGCCCCTTGGCCGCGCCGTCGGCCAATCCCTCGGGCAAGGTTTCCCCCACGCGTGCGGCCCATGTGGCCCAAGGGCTTTCGGGCCGGATCGCGGCAATCCTTGACGGTGGTCCTTGTGATGTTGGGGTGGAATCGACCATCCTTGGCCTTGACGGTGCGGCCACGCTTCTGCGCCCCGGCGGCGTTTCGTTAGAGGCGCTGGAGGCGTTGATCGGCCCCATCGCCTTGCATCAACCCGGCGACAAACTCACCGCGCCGGGTCAATTGGCCAGCCACTATGCCCCTGCCGCCCCGCTGCGGCTGAACGCAACCGCCCTGCCGGACGAGGTGCATATCGGCTTTGGCCCCGGTGTCGCCACGCTGAACCTGTCGCCCACCGGCAATCTTACCGAAGCTGCCGCCAATCTGTTCCACATGCTGCGCGAGGCGGATCGGCTGGCAGGCCCGCAGGGGCGCATCTCGGCGGCCCCGATTCCCAACCATGGACTTGGTCGCGCCATCAATGACCGGCTGGCGCGGGCTGCGGCCCCTCGGCCATAGGGCCAACCCAAGGATTTGCGCCTTCTTAAATACTCCGGGGTCCGGGGTGGAACCCTGGGTGCGTCAGACCAGCGTCACGGCGGCAGGCGAAAGCCCGTCCACCTCGACCACGCAGGTTTCGCCGCGGGCGATCGGCCCAACCCCGGCCGGGGTGCCGGTCATGATAAGATCCCCGGGGGCAAGCGCCACAAGCCGGCTCAGATGCGCGATGATTCCGGCAACCGGCCAGATCATATCGGCCAGCGCGGCGTCCTGCGTCACGCGGTCTTGAACCTTGCACCGGATGCGCCCCTGTGGGGCCGCACCGGGACGGATCGCCCCGATCACCGCCGAATGGTCAAAGCCTTTTGACATGTCCCACGGCCGCCGCGCCGCCTTGGCCGCCGCCTGCACATCGCGGCGGGTCAGATCATTGCCGGCGGCATAGCCATAAACCAGAGCCAAAGCCGCGTCCTCTGGGATATTCACGCCAGCAGCACCAAGGGCGACCACAAGTTCGGCCTCATGGTGCAGGTCTGCGGTGGCCATGGGGTAGGGCAGGTGCGCACCGCTGTCGACCACGGCATCTGCCGGTTTGGTGAAAAAGAACGGCGGTTCGGCCTCGGGGTCATGGCCCATTTCGCGGGCGTGTTCTGCGTAGTTTCGTCCGACGCAGAAGATGCGGCGTACCGCAAACCGCGCGGTCTGGCCTTCAACCGCCACAGATGCTTGCGGCGGCGGGGGCAGGACAAAGCCGCTCATTCGCCGATCGTAAAGCAGCCAATGCCCTTGGATTGCAGGCGCGAGCAGGCCAGTTCCGCTTCGCGCTGGGTCAGGCCCAGCACGGTTGCATCATAGCCGCGGTTGCCACGAACAACCTTACGCAGGCCATTGCCCAGCGTCGGCCCTTCGGCCAGCACCGTCTTGGTCAGGAAACGGTCGGCTTCGCCATTCGAAGAAAACTGCCCGACCATCACCCCATAATGCCGTCCGCCCGAGGTCGATAGCGTCACCAACTCCGGCTCCTGCACTTCGGCCGCCTCGGCTTTGGCAAGCTGCGGCTCGTCGTAGATCGGCGCTTTGCGTTTCGGCGGGCGCGGGGCCACGGCGATCAACGCGACTTGGGTGCTGACTGCGGGGGCGGCGGTAATTGAGAGTTCCTGAGGCTCGGCCATGGCGACGGCCTGACCGTCAAGGCTGCCCTCTTCGGCTGGGGCGGTTGCCTCGGCCAAAGCGCCCGCGATACCGCCTTGCATGGCGGCAACAGCCTCGCCAGCGGCTTCTTCGTGTTCGGGCCGCGACAGCGGGCGCGGCGAACTGGCCACGGCCAATTGCACGCGCAGCGTCTTGGCAGCGCCACCTTCCACCTCGGGCAGGGCTTCGTCTTCGTCTGCGGCGACGCCTGCATCAGCGACCAGCGCCTCGTCATCAGCAGGGGCGACTTTGGTTGGCGGTTCTTCGACCACGTTCTTGCCGGCTTTGCGGAAGCCAAGATCCAAAAGCTCTGCCATCCGGGCGTTGCGGTCGGGGGTGGATTTGCCACCGAAAACCGTGGCGATGATGCGCACGCCGTCACGCTCGGCGCTGCCGGTCAGGTTGAAGCCTGCCGCGTCGGTATAGCCGGTCTTGATGCCATCTGCGCCCTTGTACGCGTCAAGGAAACGACGGTTGGTGTTGCGCACCTCTGCCATGCCCGCATCGGTCGTGCGGCGCGAGAAGATGTTGTAATATTGGGGGAAATCATAAAACAGGTGACGGCCCAGAATGGACATGTCGCGGGTGGTCGACAGATGGCCCTTGGCCGTCAGGCCGTTTGCGTTCTTGAAGGTGGTGTTCTTCATGCCAAGCGCGCGGGCCGTCTTGGTCATGCGGGCCGCAAAGGCTTCTTTGTTGCCGCCGATATGGTCGCCGATCGCCGCCGCCGCATCGTTGGCCGATTTCACGGCTGCGGCGCGGATCAGATAGCGCAATTGGATCTTCTGCCCTGCCTTCAGCCCCAGACGGGACGGCGGTTGCGCGGCCGCGTTCTTTGACACCGTTACCATGCTATCCAGCGACAGCCGCCCGCGTTCGATTTCTTCGAAAGCGATATACAGCGTCATCATCTTGGTCAGCGACGCGGGGTGCAGACGGGTATCGGCGTTTTCGGCATAAAGCGTCTCGCCGGTGCGGGCATCCATCACATAGGCCGCATAGGGAACAGCATCCACCTGTTGTGCAGGCGCAAAGGCCGCAAGCAGGACAAAGCCCACGAATGCCAAAAATCTGCTGACATATTGCCCCGAAAGGAGCGTCATGGCTTTGCCTGTCATGTTGTGCCTCGATGTCCCCTGTTGCCGGGGACTTATGTGTTATCGGCGCAACTCTAGCATGGCCCGAAGAATCGGAAAACCCCTTTGTTTCAATGGGTTTCAGAGAGGTGAAGCCCCTGTGATTTTTTGCAAGGCACCTGTTGCCCTACTGCATCTAGTGGTGGCTGGACAGTTGACCTACCAGATCGGCCAGATGCGACAGGTCTGCCATCTGGTGAAACCGGCTGTGGTTCTGCGGCGGATCGGCCCGCTCCAGCGCCCAAGTCATCGCATGCGGCACATGCACGCCCCACCCGCCTGCAGCCAGCATCGGCAGTACATCGGACTTTAACGAATTGCCCACCATCATGCCCTGATCTGCCCCTGTGCCATGGCGGGCAAAGGCGGTGCGATAAATTTCAGGCGTCTTGTCCGATACGATTTCGACCCCGTGGAACAGATCGCCCAAGCCTGATTGCGCCAGCTTGCGTTCCTGATCCAGCAGGTCGCCCTTGGTGATCAGCACCACGCGGTAATCTGCGGCCAGAGTGGTGACCGTGGCGCGGGCATGGGGCAAAAGATCAACCGGATGCGACAGCATCTCGCGCCCTGCGGCAAGGATTTCACCGATCACGGCCGCTGGCACCTTTCCGGCAGAAATCTCAACCGCGGTTTCGATCATGGACAGGGTAAAGCCTTTGACGCCAAATCCATAAGCGCCCAGATTGCGCCGCTCTGCCGCCAAAAGGCGGTCGTGCAGGTGGTCTGGGTCCGAATGGTCGGCGAGCAGGCGAAAAAACCGCTCCTGCGTCAGGCGAAAGAAGGTTTCATTGTGCCAAAGCGTGTCGTCGGCGTCGAATCCGATGGTGGTCAGCATGGGGAACTCCTTCGGGTTTTAGCCTTTGCGGGCTGAGGGCCTTTTCGCAAGCCGGAAATCCGCTATATTGGCCGCTTAGACCCGCTTTTGCGAATCCCGCACCACGAGGCCCCCTTGGCGTTGCAGCCCTTTATTCTGTCGGACAAAGAAAACGGGCCGGGCCACGGGCCGGACGCCGGTCTTATGACCAAGACCAAGACGCGCACCCAGCGTCCGCCAATGTTCAAGGTCATGCTTTTGAACGACGATTATACGCCGATGGAATTCGTCGTGCATATTCTTGAGCGGTTCTTTGGCCTGAACCATGCGCAGGCCTTTGACATCATGCTGACGGTCCATAAGAAGGGACTCGCCGTTGTCGGCGTCTACTCTTATGAAATCGCCGAAACCAAAGTGGCGCAGGTGATGGATTTTGCCCGTCGCCATCAGCATCCGCTGCAATGCACCATGGAAAAGGAGTAGGCCGTAAGGCCCCCGACCATGCGATCTGCCCGTTTAGAAATGGCGCTGGAAAGCGGCGCATTCGTTTTGCCGCCCACGGGCGATGTCGTCGTGCTTGGCCCGCAGGCGGGCGATGATCTGTCTGCGCTGCCAAAGGCGCAGGTGGTGGTGCTGACCGGATTCAAGCCGGACTTTGACCACTTTCAGCGGCTTGGTTATCGGATGGACGTCACGGCTGCCACGGCTGCCGTCATCTGTTTGCCCCGCGCCAAGGCCGAGGCCTTGGCCCTGATCGCCCACGCATTTTCGCTTGTCCCGGCTGGCGCGCCTGTGCTGGTGGACGGACAAAAGACCGATGGGCCGGAAGCCGTGTTGAAACTGGCCCGCGCGGCCGGCATCGCCCATGGCGAGGTGATCTCTAAAGCGCATGGCAAGGCCTATGTGCTGACCGCGGGTGCTGCGCCGGCAGATTGGGCCGCCAGATCCCAACAGGTGGAGGGGGGCTTTGTCACCCGCCCGGGCGTGTTTTCTGCCGATGGGTCGGACCGTGGCTCGGTTCTGTTGGCGGCAGCCTTGCCGGAAAAGATCAAGGGTCATGTCGCG
This sequence comes from uncultured Paracoccaceae bacterium, assembly GCA_937927675.1. Lineage (GTDB taxonomy): Bacteria > Pseudomonadota > Alphaproteobacteria > Rhodobacterales > Rhodobacteraceae > Tabrizicola_A. Next base: position 7,938 of record CALBSG010000035.1, read on the forward strand.
GATCTTGGTGCCGGTTGGGGGTATCTATCCCGCGCTATTCTGGCGCATGACGGGGTGAAATCCCTTGATCTGGTCGAGGCGGATCGCGAAGCGCTGGATTGCGCGCGCGAAAATATTACGGACCCGCGTGCAGTGTTCCATTGGGCCGATGCCACCAGTTTCAAACCGGCGCGGCCCTGGGACGTTGTGGTGATGAACCCGCCGTTTCATACCAGCCGTGCGGCCGATCCCGAGCTTGGTGCGGCCTTTATCCGTGCCGCCCATCGCGGGCTGTTGCCGTCGGGCAGCCTGTGGTTGGTCGCCAATCGCCATCTGCCCTACGATCGCATCCTGACGCCGCTGTTTCGCAACGTCGAGGACATCGGTGGCGATGCCGCTTTCCGCCTGATCCGTGCAGCCTATCCGATCCGCGCCCGCTGATCGGGCGAACGGACGGCGGCTTATTCGGGGTATTTCGCCTTGCATTGGGCGACAACGCTTTCCGCGGCCCGGCTCAGAGAGGCGCGCTTGGCCTGCAGGCTTTCCAGCTTGTCCGCTTCGGCATTCAGGTCCAACGCCACCTCTTTGCGCACGCTGACCGGCACGCGGTCAAAGCAAAGCTGTTGCGTCGGGTTGGGGTTGGCCTCGCTCGGGTCAGGGGTGCAGTCGACCCACTCCGCCTCATACTCTGTCACCGTCACGTAGCCATAGCCGCGCGCGAGATTGCCTTCTGTCTCGCGGATCAGGCGTTCGACCACCCGCAGATCGCGGGTGTTGGCGCTGATGCACTGTTCTTGCGGCGTGCCACAGGCGGCCAGCAGCAGGAGCGGGACAAGGATCAGGCGTTTCATGGGGCGACTCGCAATTTGGACGATTGCCCGCAGTATAGCGGGACGCAGCGGCTATGCCATATCAAGCGACGTTGAGCCTGCGCGCGCCGGGTGTTAGGCAGGGGCAAAGCAAAAGGGGTTGCCGATGACCGAAGATTTCACCGCCCGCAAGGCTGAAGCCGCCCAATGGTTTCGCACCCTGCGTGACCGCATCGTTGCGGCTTTTGAGGCGCTGGAAGATCGTGCGACGCCAAGCGGCGCCGAACCGGCACGCTTCGAGGTGACGCCCACCACACGGGCCGAAAACGGCGGTGGCGGCATCATGTCGGTTCTGCGCGGGGGCCGGGTTTTTGAAAAGGTTGGCGTCAACTGGTCCGAGGTGCATGGCAGCTTGGGTGCGCGGGCGCAAAAGGCGATGGCCGCGCGCGGTGTGCCGGGGATGGAGACGGACCCGCGTTTTTGGGCCAGCGGCATTTCCTTGGTCGCCCATATGGTCAACCCGCATACCCCGGCGGTTCACATGAACACCCGGATGTTCTGGACGCCGGGGGCGTCGTGGTTCGGCGGCGGGGCTGATCTGAACCCGTGCATCGAATACCCCGAAGATACCGCGCATTTTCATGCCGCGATGAAAGCCGCCTGCGACGCGCATGATCCGGCCTATTACGACCGCTTCAAGGCTTGGGCTGACGAGTATTTCTTTGTTCCCCATCGGGGCCGGGCGCGCGGTGTGGGGGGGATTTTCTACGATGATCTGAACACCGGACATTGGGAGGCCGATTTCGCCTTTACCAAGTCGGTGGGGGAGGCATTCCTGCCCGCCTTTCTGCCAGTGACCGAACGCCGGTTGAACACCCCCGCCACGGCCGATGACCGTGAGGCCCAGCTTATCCACCGGGGGCTTTATGCCGAATACAACCTTGTCTACGACCGTGGCACCAAGTTTGGGCTGGAAACCGGGCATGATGCCAATGCGGTTTTGATGAGCCTGCCACCGGTGGCCAAGTGGATCTAAGCTTTGCAGGGCTTGCTGGCTTTTTGATAACGGTGCTGATCGTCGAGATCACCCCCGGACCCAACATGCTATGGCTGGCCCTTTTGTCTGCAACAGAGGGACGCCGCGTCGGCTTGGCTGCGGTGGCGGGCATCGCTTTGGGGCTTGGAGTGCAGGGCGTTCTGGCCGTCGCCGGGGCCAATGCGGTGTTTGAAGCGGTTCCCCTTGCCTATCAGGCGCTGCGCTGGGCCGGGGTGTTCTATCTGCTTTGGCTGGCCTTTGTCAGTTGGCGCGATGCGGGCAACCCTGCACATCACAAACCCGGAGGCGGTGAGACCCCGGCGCAGGCCTTCCGCGCAGGGCTTGTGACCAATCTGTTGAATCCCAAAGCCGCGCTGTTCTACCTTGCTTTGCTGCCCGGCTTTTTGGAAAGAAGCAGCTCTTGGGCAGATATGGCTGTGCTTGTGGCAATCTATCTTGCCGTGGCAAGTGGCATTCATCTGGGGATTACGTTTGCGTCGGCCCAGGCCCGCCGCCTTGTTGAAGATCCCGTCGCCTCGGCCCGGTTGCACAGGGTTCAGGCGGGGGTGTTGGTTGTGGTGGCGCTATGGGTACTGGCAAAAACATAAAGGATTTGGCGATGGCTGATATCACGATCAAAGCGGCCTATGCCTCGGTTGTCGAAGATGACGAAGAGGGGTTTTTGTTCATAGGCTTTGCGGAAGGCGAGGCCGAGGATGAGGCCTATGCCCTGTTTCGCCAGCCGCTGTCCGGCGGGCCGGTGTGGTTTGAAGTGACTGACGAAAGTTTCGGCGCCGAGGACGCGCTGGAGCGGGTGGTCGCGGGGCCGAAAGGGTTGGAAATCAGCCTGAAGCCCGCCCTTGCCGGGCGGTTCGGTTGGGCGTCATCCGTACAGATCAAGGCTGGCCCGGCGTGCGAAGGCCGGGACGAGGCCTTTGCCGCCTTGGCCCTGATGCTCGGCCCTATCTGGCAGGGCTGACCCTATCCAGCCAAAGCCCGCGCAAGCTGGTTTTGCCGTTCAATGACGCGGGGCAGGTCGAGGGTGGCCATCTGCCCCGATCGCACCACCTGCCGCCCTTCAACAAAAAGATCGCGCACCCGCGTCGGGCCACACAAGATCAGGCTGGCGACGGGATCCCATGAACCGGCCGCCTCGATCCCTGAAACATCCCAAATCGCGATGTCGGCGCGCTTGCCGACCTCCAGCGATCCACAATCGGGCCGCCCCAGCACCTTTGCGCCGCCAAGGGTGGCAATCTCCAGCGCCTCACGGGCGCTCATGGCATCTGCCCCGCGCGCCACGCGCTGCAAAAGCAGCGACTGGCGCGCCTCCAGCATCAGATTGCCCGCATCATTGCTGGCGGAGCCGTCCACCCCAAGGCCAACCTTCACACCCGCATCCCGCATTGCCCGCACCGGGGCGATGCCCGATCCAAGGCGGCAGTTGGAGCAAGGGCAATGCGCCACCCCCGTCTGGCTGCGGGCAAAGAGGTTGATTTCACTTTCATCAAGTTTCACACAATGGGCGTGCCAGACGTCATCGCCCGTCCAGCCCAAGTCCTCGGCGTATTGCCCCGGGCGGCAGCCGAATTTCGTGATGGAATAGGCGATGTCCTCGTCGTTTTCCGCCAGATGGGTGTGCAACATCACCCGCTTGTCACGCGCCAGAACGGCGGCATCCCGCATCAGATCACGGCTAACCGAAAACGGCGAACAGGGCGCAAGACCCACCCGCACCATGGCGCCCGGGCGTGGATCGTGGTGGGCATCGACCACGCGGATCATGTCATCAAGGATGGCCGCCTCTCGTTCGACCAGACTGTCGGGGGGCAAGCCGCCCATGCTTTCACCGATGCTCATGGCCCCGCGCGTCGGGTGAAAGCGCAGGCCAACCTCTGCCGCGGCGGCAATGGTGTCATCGAGCCGCGCGCCATTGGGGAACAGATACAGGTGGTCCGAGGTCAGGGTGCAACCCGACAGCGCCAGTTCCGCAAGGCCAATTTGGGCTGAGATAAACATCTCCTCGGGTCCAAATCCGGCCCAGATCGGGTACAGCGTTTTCAGCCAACCAAAGAGCAGCGCATCCTGCCCGCCCGGGACAGCCCGTGTCAGGGTTTGGTAAAGATGGTGATGGGTGTTCACGAGGCCGGGGGTGACCACACAGCCCTTGGCCTCTACGACCTCGGCGCCCGGCGCGGCAAGGTTGCTGCCAACGGCGGCGATCACGCCGCCCCGGATCAGCACATCGCCGCCGGGAATTTCCTCGCGCGTGCTGTTCATCGTCACGACGGCAGCGGCGTTGCGGATCAGAATATCAGGCATGGTGCGTCCCCGGTGTTGCCCACCCCTTCGGTGGATCGGGAAGGGGCGCGACAGAAGGGGGAAGGACTCGGGCACCTGAGGAAAGAGTTTACCCAAGCACTGTGGCTTGGGCAAGATTGCCGCCCTAGCCGCGTAAAAGCGCCAGCGCCTCGGCGTGGATGGTGGCATTGGCGGCGGCAAGAACCCGGCCCCCATTGTGGCAGGGCTTGCCCTCCCAATCGGTGACGATCCCGCCTGCCGCCTCGATCACCGCAATCGGGGCCTGTACGTCATAGGCCTGCAGGCCCGCCTCGATGACCAGATCAATCTGGCCCGCGGCAATCAGTGCATAGGCATAGCAATCGGTGCCATAGCGGACGAGTTTGGCCTTTTCGGCGACCCGACGAAAGGCCGCGCCTTCCTCGGGCGTGCCGACCTCGGGGAAGGTTGTCATCACGATGGCCTCGGCCAAGGGCCGGGCAGGGCGGGCGGAGAGGGCCGCATGACTCATCGGGCCATTGACCTCGGCCCGGCCAAAGCCACCTTCAAAGCGTTCCCCGATATAGGGCTGGTCGATCAGGCCAAAGATGGGGCCTTCGGCATCCGCGACCGAGATCAGCACGCCCCAAGTCGGCGTGCCGGAAAGATATCCGCGCGTGCCGTCAATGGGGTCCAGCACCCAGGTCAGCCCGCTGGTGCCTGCCGTGCTGCCATATTCTTCGCCCAAGATCCCATCCTGAGGGCGGCGCTGGGCCAGAATGGCGCGCATGCGTTCCTCAGACAGCCGGTCGGCCACTGTCACCGGGTCAAAGCGGGCGATCTCTTTGTTGTCGGCCGTCAGGCCGGGTTTGCGGAAATGCAGCAGCGTCGCCGCCCGCGCGGCATCGGCCAGCGCATGGGCCGTGGCCACCAACTCTGCTTCGTCGCTTGCCGTCAACCTGCGCATCACTGTCCCCATATTGCAAAAGCCCCCGAAGCCGGGCTATCGGCGCGGGGGCTTCTGGTCAAGTCTGTGGCGTTGTTCTTTCGGCGGGTTCAGGCCGCGTCGGACAACACGCGGGCCAGATCGAACAGGCGGCGGCGCTGTGCTTCGGGAATGGCGTAATAGGACCGAACCAGTTCCAGTGCCTCTTTGTCTGCCATCAGGTCATTCGCAGCGGGCTTGGGGGCGTCACCATCGGCAAGGCCTTCGAAGAAGAAGGCAATCGTGACACCCAAGGCGTCTGCAACATCCCAAAGACGCGAGGCCGAAACCCGGTTCATCCCGGTTTCATATTTTTGGATTTGTTGAAATTTGATGCCGACTTTGTCTGCCAATTGCTGTTGCGTCATGCCGATCATCCAACGACGATGGCGGATCCGCTTGCCAACATGGGCGTCAACGGGATGCTTCATTGCAGGTTTCCTTTGTCAAACATCACTACACGCAGGGTTTCGTCCCTGATAATTTATAAGCAAATTTCATGCCAAAATTCGCAGTTAACCTTGTTTGTCTTGGATTTTTCGAAAGTGGGCCGAGGTCGGGTGAAAACCTATCCTTTTAGATATGTCCAATTATACAGATGGAGAAGTTGTGCTGAATAATGGATCGCCTGCGCGCTATAGGTTCATACGCGAAAGATAACTCGCCCATAGGGCGTTTTGCATTTTGCATTGCAAACTATGCGATGTCCGCGATTCAGCTTTGCATTATGCGAAAGTGTCGGCCTTGACGACGCCTTTGCGTGGCTTATTGATGCAATCTGATCCAAAAACGCAAAGGAGCCAGCATGCGAGCTTGGCAGGTGGCCACCCTTGGAGCCGAGTTTTCTTTGCAGGAGGTGCCGTCGATGCGGCCCGCCCAAGGTGAGGTCTGTCTTCAGGTGAAATGCTGCGGGCTGAATTTTGCCGACCTGCTGATGCGGGACGGAAAATATCAGGAGAAGCCCGCGTTGCCCTACACGCCCGGCATGGAGGTGGCCGGCGTGGTTGAGGCGCTGGGGCCCGGTGTTACCGGCTTGGCGCCGGGGATGCGCGTTTTGGCCTTTGTCAACAGTGGCGGTCTGGCAGAACGCGTGGTGGTGCCTGCCGACCGGTTGCTCGTCCTGCCTGATACCATGCCCTTTGCCGATGCCGCGGCCTTTCCGATTGCTTATGGCACCTCGCATTTGGCGCTGGACCACAAGGCGCGGTTGCAGTCGGGCGAGACATTGCTGGTTCTGGGCGCGGCGGGCGGCGTTGGCCTGACCGCGGTCGAGATCGGCAAGCGGATGGGCGCGCGGGTGGTGGCCTCGGCGCGTGGTGCGGCAAAGCTGGAGATTGCCAAAGCGGCGGGCGCCGATCTGGTGATCGACAGCGAGACACCCGATCTGAAGGCCGCCTTCAAGGCGCTGGGCGGTGTCGACGTGGTCTATGATGCGGTGGGCGGGCCGGCCTTTGATGCGGCCCTTTCCGCCTGCCGACCCGAGGGGCGACTGTTGGCCATCGGTTTCGCCAGCGGACAGGTGCCGCAGGTGCCTGCCAATCTCCTTCTGGTCAAGAATCTCTCAGTGATGGGGCTTTACTGGGGCGGCTATCAAAAGTTCGCGCCGCAGGTGTTGCGAAGCAGCCTTAAAACCCTGCTTCAGTGGTATGGCGAAGGCGGCTTGCGCCCCCATATCAGTCACATCTTGCCCTTCGCAGAGCTTCCTCAGGCATTGGCGTTGCTACGGGATCGCAAATCCACCGGGAAGGTTGTGGTGCAGGTTCAGGACTGAACCACCCGCAATTCGCGTTCCTGCACGACGGCACGGCCCTTGCCTTGGGCATAGGCCCTGCGCAGCATTTCGGCCATCACCTGAATGGTGGGCGAATGGGCGGGTTGGGCGATGTAAAGATTGACCTTCATCCGCGCCAGATCAGGCAACGCGCCGCCATGGTTGACCCGTTCGACATAGGGCGGCTCTGACCCTGCCAGAACCGTATGCACGGCCAGATCGGCCGAAACGCTGGCCTCGACCGTGCGGGTCGAATCGCTTTCCACCGCCATCTCCCAGGGCACCCCCGCCCGGTCCAGCGCCGCCTGCACGCCTTGGCGGAAGATGCAGTTATGTTCATAGGCCAGCCGCAAGGGCCGGCTTTTCCACGCCGTGCCTTGGGGCGCGCCCACCCAGATCAAGGGCAGTTCGGCGATTGTTTCGCCCTCTGGATCTACCCCCGCCTCTGTGGTCAGGATCACGTCACATTCGCCGCGGGCAAACTGCGCCTTCAACACGCGGGTGAAGGAAGACAGCAGCGTGACCTTCATCTTCGGGTAATCCTTGGCAAAGCGGCGCAGCACTTGCGGAATGGCGGGGTAGACGATGTCATGTGGCACGCCCAGAATGATCTCGCCCTCATGTACGTCGGTTGTAAGGCGTTGAAACGCCTCGTCATTCAGGGCCAGCATCTTGCGGGCATAGCCCAAAAGCTGTTCGCCTTCCGCTGTAATGCCAACCTTGCGGGTTGACCGGTCAAGCACTTGGCAGCCCAGCATCTCTTCCAGCCGCTTTATCTGCATCGATACGGCCGATTGCGTCAGGTTGAGAAACCCCGCGGCCCGCGTTACGCCGCCTGCGTCGACAATCGCCACGAAAGACCGCAGCGAGCTTAGATCAAGATTGCGGATCATATCACGGTCCTTGATGGTTCGCGTCAAAACCATTCATTAACTAAATGTCGACGATTCGGGTAGTATAATCACGTGTCCTGATGGATCACCGATGAAAATGTCCTGAAAGGAAAGATCATGTTTGCCTCTGTTGCCACCTCCTCGCTGACCATCCGTCGCGTCGAGACGCAGAGCTTTGCCGACCGTCTGGTTGCAACTGTCCGCTTGGGCCTTGCCGCCCACCGCCAGCGCGCGGCGCTCGCGCAACTCGATGATGCCCATCTGGCCGATATCGGCCTGACCGCCCGCGCCGCCATGGCCGAGGCGAACCGCCCGTTCTGGGATGTTCCGGCGTCTTGGCGCCGCTGAAATAAAACGACAGGCGCGATATCGGATTTCCGGTCGAAATCCTTGAAATCGCGCCCCGCCCCCCCGATATTCAACGCATAAGGCGACGCGCCGAACCCCGGCGCGTCGTTTGCCAGAAACATCGGAGGCTTACATGGCACAGTTTGACACGATCAGGACCGGCGCGGGCACCGCCCGGGCGGCCCAGATCGACGAGGGCCTGCGCGCCCACATGAACAAGGTTTACGGGCTGATGTCCGTCGCCATGCTGCTGACCGCAGCCGTGGCTTGGGCCGTCGGCACCAACGAGGCGATGGTCGCCACCATCTTCGGCTCGCCGCTGAAATGGGTCGTTATGTTCGCGCCGCTCGTCATGGTCTTTGCCTTTGGTGCGCTTATCAACCGCCTGTCGGTCGCTGCCGCGCAACTGTTCTTCTACGCCTATGCCGCAGCCGTTGGCCTGTCGCTGTCGTTCATCTTCGCTGTCTATACCGACACCTCGATCGCGCAGACCTTCCTTGTGACGGCCATCGCCTTCGCGGGGCTGTCGCTGTACGGCTACACCACCAAGAAAGACTTGTCGGGGATGGGCACCTTCCTGATGATGGGGCTCATTGGCCTGATCGTCGCGTCGATCGTGAACATCTTCCTGGCCTCGTCTGCGCTGGCTTTCGCAATCTCGGTGATCGGCGTGCTGATCTTCGCGGGCCTTACCGCCTATGACACGCAGTCGATCAAGAACACCTATGTCGCCCATGCCATGCATGGCGATCAGGAATGGTTGGGCAAGGCCGCGATCATGGGCGCGCTGAACCTTTACCTCGACTTCATCAACATGTTCATGTTCCTGCTGCAATTCCTGGGCAACCGCGAATAACGCAAGGTTCAGAGGCAACAAAAAGGCCGGGCATTTGCCCGGCCTTTTTCATGGCGCACACTGCAGAGCAAGGACAGGCACCCGCGCCGATGCGCTGGGCACAAAGCAAAACCGCGCCCAAAGGGGCGCGGTGTGCTATAGTCCAAAGCTGGAAGATCTTACTTGATCTTGCCTTCTTTGTATTCGACGTGCTCGCGCTTGACGGGGTCGTACTTTTTCACGACCATCTTTTCGGTCATGGTACGCGCGTTCTTTTTGGTCACATAAAAGTGCCCGGTGCCAGCCGTCGAGTTCAGACGGATCTTGATCGTCGCCGGTTTGGCCATAGTCGCTTCTCCTGCATCGGGAAAACCACTGCTTCCCCGGTAAAACCTTGAAGCCCGCCTTTTACCGAGGGATGGGGCAGAGTCAACAGCAAAAGCGCGGCGAAGGTGGTGGTCTTATTCTGACGCCGCTGCGCGGCTCTCCATATCATCGCGCAGGACCTCGTCGGCGGTGTCATCCACCTCGTCCAAGCGCACCAAAAGACGGCGAAACCACAGCGCTGCGGCCTGTTCGAACCCGGCGGCCCCCGCAGAGTGCCGCAACGCATCCATACGCTCGCGCAGCCAGTCCAAGGCGGCCTCCTCGGCGGCTATGGCGGCGGCACCTTGTTCCATGTCCTGAAACCGCGTGCGGAACCACGCCAGCGCCGTGGCCTCCAACTGCGCCATCTGCGGCAGGGCGCGAATCTGCACCTCGATCGGCTCCACGGCGGGCCGCAACCCGACCAGCGAGGCGTTTTCCACCTCGTTGCGGTTCACAAGCTGATAGAAGCTTGATCCGATCACACGCTTTTTGTTCTTGCGGCCATTGGCATCGCCGCGGGCATGTTTCAGCAAATGCAGGTCGTCGGATTTGACATGATGGTGATGCAGGCAGGCGTTGGCCCAAGTGCAATGCGCCGCCTCGACCTTATACCCCGATTTACGCCGTGACATCAGCGCCTCGATGGGCATCGGCGTGCCTGCGGTGTTGACCACCACCGGAACCCGTTTGCGCCACGGCAGCTTGGGCGTATGCACCCCCATCATCTTGAACTTTTGCGGCCGAAACAGCGTTTTGAACCCGATCTCGGCGTTTGCCCCCGGCACAGGCACCTCCGCCTCGCAGCGGGTGAAGGTTTCGACGACGGATCCGGGCTGCCATTGGGCCACACCAGCACTGCCAAAGTGGCGCCACTGTATGGCGATGGCATCCACATCGGGAAACAGGGCGATCAGGTCGTCAATCCGGCGGTTGCCGACGGTGACGTTCAAATATTCATCGGCATCAATGTGCAGCACCCATTCGGCCTGCCGCACCTGAGGCAGATCAAAGGCCATCTCCAGCGCCTGTTTCTGGATGGTGCCCGCGGTATAGGGGCCGGGGTTGTCGTAATGCTCCACGGGCAGGGCGGCGGCCATCGCCTTTAGCAGCGCGTCGGTGCCGTCCGAGCAATCATTGGTGAAAACAATGATGCGATCAAAGCCAAGGGCCAGATGATGCGCCACCCATTCCACCACAAACAGCGCCTCGTCGCGCATGCAAGCGACGATCACCTTTCCGGTGGGGGCCGCGCGTTTCTTGTGCAATTTTGGCATGGGCAATCACGGCGACCGTTTGAATATGCGGCAAACTATTCAACATTTCAGTGCCGTTCGCCATGGCTTTCATTTGAAGGGGTATTTGCGCGGAGGGCCTGTAAGCCGGATTCTGTCCAAGAGGTTGCCCTCTCTGGATGACCATTCCTCTGCCGCACCCGTTACCGGGGCGGTCAAGCTGCCAACCCGGACCCCTGGGCTGAAGTGTCCCTGTGGAGGTCTCCGCCATCGCCTTGCGGCAGTCGCGGACCTTTCCACGCGGGGTCCCTATTCGGCATTGCTCCGGGTGGGGCTTGCCGTGCCGTCCTTGTTGCCAAAGCCGCGGTGGGCTCTTACCCCACCGTTTCACCCTTACCCCGCAAGCGGGGCGGTCTCTTCTCTGTGGCGCTTTCCCTGGGGTTACCCCCGCCGGGCGTTACCCGGCACCCTTCCTTCATGGAGTCCGGACTTTCCTCGAGACCAAGGTCCCGCGGTCATCCAGCCCTCCGCGCGAGGTGGGCAATAAGGCCAAAGCAGTCAGGCATCAAGTGCTTGCGGAAAATCAGGCTGTGGCCGCGCGGTTTGCGAGATCCGCCGCCAGCCGGCGGTCGGTCGCGTCCTCTGGTCCCGCAGCCCATGGCCGGACGCGCAACCGAAAGGCCGCCAGCCGGGCCGTGTCCGGTGCGTCAGGATAGCCGATGGCAGTCAGGCTGTTGGCCAGTGGGGCCTCAGAGCGGCCCGTCGCAGATGTATTGGGCTCGGGCCAGACTGCCAGCCCCTGCAGCGCAAGCCGCCGCCAATCGAAATGTGGACCCGGATCGGATTTGCGGGTGGGGGCCATGTCGGAATGGCCGATCACCCGATGCGGCGCGATAGACCAGCGCGCCAGAATGGCGGCCAACAGCCGTTCCAGCGCGGCCATCTGCGGTTCCGAAAAGGGCTGCTGCCCATCATTGGCCAATTCGATCCCGATCGAATGGCTGTTGATGTCCTCAAGCCCAGCCCAGCCGCCCGCACCGGCATGCCAAGCGCGGTGGCGTTCGTCCACCAGCGCCTCGGTGGTGCCGGTTTCCGAGATCAGCCAATGCGCTGATACCTCTGCCGCAGGGTCGCAAAGCCGCGCCCTCGCTTCGTCGCAGGAGATGGCAGTGTAGTGGATCACCACCAGCGAGGGGGCAACACCCCCCCGCCGGTCACCGAAATTCGGCGAAGGCAGGATCACTGCTTGGCAGCGCGGAACGGTGCGGGGTTGAAGCCGCAAGCAAAACCATCGCCATCCGGGTCGATGCCCTTGCGGTCACGTTCCGGCCCACCGGCAGCAAGGAACTGCTCCTGTGCCTCCATGTCAGAGCCGTAGCGTTGGCAGGCGGCATCCGGGCTGTTGAACTTCAGGCCCGAACGTTTGTACATCTGCGAACCGACCGGATGGGTGGTCGACAGCGCAAACTGGATTGCCGCCGAAACATCCGTGCCGCCGCTGCGGGTCGGCAGCGCGCCGGGTTGGTCCACGGTGTACAGCGCCTTGTTGCGCTCGATCCGGGCCTTGTCGCTTTGGATGGTTTCCCGCGACTTGACCGCCTCGAAATCGTTCTCGTCCGAAATGCTGGCGTGAACCGCGGTCATCTCACCCGATTCTTCCTGAATACCCGCCGGGGCATTGCCACGCGGCCGCTGGCCGTTGGCATCCAGCGCCACGGTTTGCATCGGGGCGGGGGCAAGTGTGCTGGCCATGGGGGCTGGTGCGGCACTGGCCATCAGATCGCCGGTCGGCACAACGCCCGTGGCGCGGTCAATTGCGGCGGCGGCATTGGCCGGGGAAAAGCCCGTTACCGGTGCCGCCGCGGTTTGGCCCGCCATCGGGTTCAGCGGGGCATCCGGCACTGGCTGGGCGCTGCGGACGTAAGAATTGTAATCGCCAAACCCGACGCCCGAGCCGGACTCCGGCACATTGGGCGCACAGGCGGTCAGCCCGAGGGCAGCAGCGACGATAGGAAGAAGGCGCATCAGATCGACCTTTGAAGGGGGGACGAATTTTCCGCCCCTTACCACCATTTCTGCGGCTTGCAAACAAAGCCTGCGGCGCGTTCCAGCACATAGGCGTGATTGAGAAGATCGCCTTCCTCCCACGGACGCCCGATCAGCTGCAGGCCAAGTGGCAGGCCCTTTTGATCCAGCCCCACCGGAACCGACACGCCGGGCAGGCCCGCAAGGTTCACCGTGATGGTGAAGACGTCGTTCAGATACATCTCCACCGGGTCTGCGCTGCCCATTTCCCCGATGCCAAAGGCCGAAGACGGGGTGGCAGGGGTCAGGATGGCGTCGATACCGGCCGCAAAGGCCAGTTCAAAATCGCGCTTGATAAGGGCGCGAACTTTGCGGGCGCGGTTGTAGTAGGCGTCATAGAAGCCCGCCGACAGCACATAGGTGCCAACCATGATCCGGCGCTGCACCTCGGGGCCAAAGCCTTCGGCGCGGGTCTTTTCATACATTTCGGTGATGCCATCACCTGCGGCCAGTTTGGCGCGGTGGCCATAGCGCACCCCGTCATAGCGGGCGAGGTTCGACGACGCCTCGGCGGGCGCGATGACATAATAGGCGGGCAGGGCGTATTTCGTATGCGGCAAGGAAATGTCGACGATCTCGGCCCCGGCATCGCGCATCATCTCGATGCCCTTTTGCCAAAGCGCGTCAATTTCGGCCGGAATGCCATCCAGACGGTATTCGCGCGGAATACCGATCTTCTTGCCCCGGATATCCCCGGTCAGCGCGGCCTCAAAATCCGGCACCGCAATATCGGCGCTGGTCGAATCTTTCGCATCATGGCCCGACATGGCGCCAAGGAAGATCGCCGCATCGCGTACCGATTTGGTCATCGGCCCCGCTTGGTCAAGAGACGAGGCATAGGCGACGATCCCCCAGCGCGACACCCGGCCATAGGTCGGCTTGATGCCGGTGATGCCGGTAAAGGCGGCAGGCTGACGGATGGAGCCGCCGGTGTCGGTGCCGGTGGCGGCAAGGCAGAGGTCGGCGGCCACAGCCGCGGCCGATCCGCCCGAAGATCCGCCCGGCGTCAGCTGACGGCTGTCCACTTTCCACGGGCTGACCGTGGGGCCATAGCAAGCGGTCTCATTGGATGAGCCCATGGCGAATTCGTCCATGCTGAGCTTGCCCAGCATCACCGCGCCGGCATCAAACAGCTTTGCCGTGACCGTCGATTCATATTCGGGCTTGAAGCCCTTCAGGATGTTCGACCCGGCCTGCGACGGCACGCCTTTGGTGCAGAACAAATCCTTGATGCCCAAGGGAATGCCACACATGTCGGGGGCATTGCCCGCCTTCAGACGCGCATCGGCGGCGCGGGCCTGTTCCAGCGCAATCTCGGGCGTCTTGTGGACAAAGGCATTCAGCGCATCCCCGGCGTCCATTGCCGTCAGGCAGGACATGGTCAGATCAACGGCAGAAATCTCGCCCTTGCGCAGCGCCTCGCGGGCGGCGGTGATGGTCCAGCTGTTCGGGGTGGTCATCGGCTTACTCCACAACCTTCGGGACGGCGAAAAAGCCCTCGCGGGCGTCGGGGGCGTTCTTCAGGATCTGGGCTTGCATATTGCCATCCGTCACCACATCCACCCGCCGCTTCAGCCGCATCGGCGTGACCGAGGTCATCGGCTCCACCCCGTCGACATTCACCTCGTTCAATTGCTCCATGAAGCCCAAAATCCCCGAAAGTTCGCGGGCAAGATCGGGAAGGGCGGCCTCTTCGACGCGGATGCGTGCCAGCTTGGCCACCTTGCGGGCGGTGTCGATGTCGATGGACATGGTTTCCCTCGGTATGCGTTTCGCCCCGTTTAGCCGCGCGCCCCTTTGGCTGCAAGGCTTGGCTGGGATTTCTCGCGGGCGCAGGTGCGGCTTGCCCCGCCAGTCCTCAGTCCTTCCCCGGCATTTTCGCAACATTACCTGTTGGTTTTTGCGGCAGACGCGCGCCGATCGCCGGAATCACTTCCCTTGGCGTCGCCGTCGCGCTAAGCGGCGGACATGATCACGCATGGCATCCTTTTCCAGCTGCCCCGACGCCGACGCTAAGCGCCCGCGTCCGATCTGCCATGGCCGAAACCGGCCATACCCCCCAACAGCATTGACCTTTCGCCCCGGCCTTGGCATGCCTTGGCCTTGCCTATAAGGAACCCCGCCGATGATTTCCGCCGTTTTGCCTACCTACAACCGCGCCCCCCTTGCCTTCGTCAAAGGAGAAGGCAGCTGGCTCTGGTCCGAGGACGGCGCACGATACCTTGATCTTGGCGGCGGCATTGCGGTGAACGCGCTGGGCCACGCCCATCCGGCATTGGTCGAAACCCTGACCGAACAGGCGCAAAAGCTGTGGCATGTGTCGAATGTCTACCGCATCCCCGAACAGGAACGGCTGGCCGAGGCGCTGGTGGAAAAGACCTTTGCCGATACGGTGTTCTTCACCAATTCGGGCACTGAGACGGCTGAACTCGCCATCAAGATGGCCCGCAAATACCATTATGACAAAGGCCAGCCGCGGGCCGAGATCATTGCCTTTGAAGGCGCGTTCCATGGCCGGTCTACCGGGGCCATCGCTGCGGCCGGGTCGGAAAAAATGGTCAAGGGCTTTGGCCCCCTGATGCCCGGCTTTACCCATCTGCCCTTTGGCGATCACGAGGCGCTGAAAGCGGCCATCGGCCCGCAAACCTGTGCCGTCATCATCGAGCCCATTCAGGGCGAGGGCGGCATCCGCACCCTGCCGGACGCCTGCCTGAAAGGCCTGCGCGATCTTTGCGACCAGCACGGCGCATTGCTGATTTTCGACGAGGTGCAATGCGGCGTGGGTCGCACCGGCAAGCTCTTTGCCCATGAATGGGCAGGCGTCGCCCCCGATATCATGATGGTCGCCAAAGGCATCGGCGGCGGTTTCCCGTTGGGCGCACTGCTGGCCACCGAAAACGCCGCCTCCGGCATGGTCGCCGGCACCCATGGCTCCACCTACGGCGGCAACCCCTTGGGCTGCGCGGTTGGGGCCGCGGTGATGCAGATCGTCTCGGACGACGCGTTTCTCGCCGAGGTCAACCGCAAGGGTGGCCTGTTCCGGCAAGGGCTGGAAAGCCTCGTCGCCCGCCATCCCAAAGTTTACGAGGCGGTGCGCGGTCAGGGCCTGATGCTGGGTCTGAAATGCACGGCGACCAACACGGATGTGGTCAAGGCGAATTACGATCAGAACCTTCTCACCGTCGCCGCCGCTGACAATGTGATCCGTCTGCTGCCGGCCCTCAACATTCCCGACGACGACATCGCCGAGGCGCTTGCCCGCCTTGATGCCGCCGCCGCTACCCTTGGCTGATCCCTTTACCTTGGTCCAAATATCCCTCGGGGTGCGACAGAGGTTGCGCCATCGGTTCAAGAAACTTCTGTCGCGGGGGATATGAAGCCCCCGCCTGCCTGAAAAAAGCGAAACGATATGAAACACTTCCTTGATATCCATAAGACCGAAGCTTCCGAACTGCGGGCCATGATCGACACGGCCCATGCCATGAAAACCGCGCGCAACGGCCGCCCGAAAGGCACGCCGGACGACGACCAGCCGCTGGCGGGTCGCATGGTGGCGCTGATCTTTGAAAAACCCTCTACCCGCACCCGTGTGTCCTTTGATGTTGGCGTGCGGCAGATGGGCGGGCAGACGATGGTGCTGTCTGGCAAGGAAATGCAGCTCGGCCATGGCGAGACGATTGCCGATACCGCGCGGGTTCTGTCGCGTTATGTCGACCTCATCATGATCCGTACCTTTGAAGAGGCGACGCTTCTTGAAATGGCTGAACACGCCACGGTGCCGGTGATAAACGGGCTGACCAACCGCACCCACCCCTGTCAGATCATGGCTGATGTCATGACCTACGAAGAACATCGCGGCCCCATTGCGGGCAAAAAGGTGGTCTGGGCGGGCGATGGCAACAACGTCGCCGCAAGCTTCCTGCATGCCGCCGGGCAGTTTGGCTTTGATTTCACCTTCACCGGCCCGCAAACGCTGGACCCAGAGCCAGAGTTCGTCGCTTTCGCCCGCGCCAAAGGGGCCAATGTCCTGATCGAGCGCGACCCCCATAAGGCCGTCGCCGGGGCCGATCTGGTGGTCACCGACACTTGGGTGTCGATGCATGACCCGGAAAGCGCCAAAGAGCGTCGCCACAACCAATTGCGCGGCTATCAGGTGAATGAGGCGCTGATGGCCAAGGCCAAGTCCGACAGCCTGTTCATGCATTGCTTGCCCGCGCACCGGAATGACGAGGCGACCAGCGCCGTCATGGATGGCCCTCATTCG
>CALBSG010000036.1 GCA_937927675.1 uncultured Paracoccaceae bacterium
TGACAAGGGCAGACAAGGTCGAGGCAAGCCCGGTTCCCAGCGACAGGGCAACGGCGCGCGGCAGGCCCGGCCATGCGGCAAGGCTTTGAAACCCATGATCTTTCAGGGCCGGCCACAGCGTGCCAGCCAACCCCGCCGCGATGGGCAGGCCCAACCCAAGGCGCAAGGCCCAAGGGGCCAGACCCAAGGCGCGGGCGGCCACGTTCATCGGGCCTTGATCATTTGGTGACGCCGTAGCGTTTCACCCAATCTTCGCCCACCTTGACCATCCAGCTTGCGTGCGGCTCCAACAAGACCGGGCCGAGATCGGCGGGCGACAGGGTGGCGACGCCAAGGTCCAGCGCGTCAAAGCGGGCGCGGTCCGTGGGTGACAGCGCGGCAAGGTTCAGCACCGTTTGAAAGCCCAAGGTGGCGGGGTCTTGGGCGGCAGCTTGGATCGCAGGATCAAGGATCAGGTTCGCAATCACCTGCGCGCCTGCCTGATGGGCTGCGTTGAACGGGATGGCAACGAAGCTTGCATTGCCGATGGTCCCGCCCTCCAGCACAAAGGTCCGTACCGTGTCGGGCAGGTTTCCGGCGGCGATTTCGGCACTGGCGCGGCCGGGGTTGAAGGCAAAGGAGATCTGGATCTCGCCATCTGCCAAAAGTTGCCCCAAGGCGGGTTCGTTTTCGGGGAAGGCTTTGGCCTCGCGCCAAAGTGCGGGATGGATGGCATCCAAAAACGCCCAAAGCGGTGCGGTGGCGGCGTCATAGCTGGCCGGATCCACGGGGGCTTGCAAAAGTGCCGGATCGGGCAGCACGCCGTAAAGCACCTGTTTCAGAAAGGTCAGGCCAAGATAGTCTGGCGGCTGCGGATAGCTGAACCGGCCCGGATTGGCCAAGATCCACGCCGCCAACTCATGAAGGGTGCGCGGCGGCGCGGCCAGTTTGGCGCTGTCATATTCAAAGACAAACTGCGCCATGGCCCAAGGGGATTCGTAGCCTTCGGTCGGCAAGGTGAAATCGGTCACCGTCGCGGGTTTGCCCATGGTATCCACCAAGGGCCAGTTCGGCAGGGCGGGCGCAAAGGGGCCATGCAGCAGCCCCTGCGCCTTCATGGCGGCAAAATTTTCACCGTTGATCCAGATCAGGTCGACCGCGCCACCTGTGGTCTGGCCCGCGTCACGTTCTGCCAGAACCCGCGCTACGGCGTCGGCGGTCGAGGCAAGCTTCACATGCTCCAAGGTCACCCCATGGCGGGCCTTCGCCTCTGCCCCGATGAAGGCAATGAAATCATTGATTTTCGTGTCGCCGCCCCAGGCGTGCCAATAGACCGTCTGCCCCTTTGCCTCGGCCAGAATGCTTTGCCAATCGGCGGCAAAGGCCAGTCGCGAGCTGACAGCCATCAGCGCGAGGGTGGACAATGCGGTCTTGCCAAAGGTGCGGCGGTTCATGGTAACCCCTGCCATGTTTATGATTTCTCTCAGGGATAGGCGGTGCCTGCCGGGGCTGGCAAGCCGTCAAACGCAAACGTGAGGAGATGGCGATGTTGGATGCCAAGATCAGGCCGTTGATTGACGGGCCGCTGAACCGGTTGGGCGCGCTTTTGGCCGAAAGAGGCATTGCGGCCAACGAGGTGACGGGATTCGCGCTGTTCATGGGGCTGGTGGCTGCGGGGATGCTGGCCGCGGGCCTGCCGGCTGTGCTGGCGCTGGTGCCGTTGGGCCTAAGTCGGTTGGCAGATGGTCTGGATGGCGCAGTGGCACGGGCGACCACAAAGACCGATTTTGGCGGGCTTTTGGATATCGTGGGGGATTTTGCTTTTTATGCGGCCATTCCCTTGGCCTTTGCCTTGCGCGATCCGGGCAATGCGACCGTTGCGGCCTTTTTGTTGGCTGCCTTTTACATCAATGGCGCGTCCTTTCTGGGCTATGCCGTGATGGCCGAAAAGCGTGGAATCGAGACACGGGCGCAGGGGGAGAAAAGCCTGTATTACTCGGCTGGGCTGTTGGAAGGCACCGAAACCATTGGTTTTTTTGTGCTGATTTGCCTTTGGCCTGAGGCATTCCGGCCCTTGGCCGTCATCTTCGGGCTTTTGTGCCTGTTCACCACCGGCGCCCGTCTGATGCTGGCGCGGCGGGTGTTTGGCTAAAGACAAGCGGGGCGCTGGCGGTGTTTGCCCACCCGCCCTTGCAGCCCCCGGCGCGCGACACTAAGACTCTGTCAAGCATCCGGCGATAAAGCTTCGAACATGAACAGGCAGGTTTGACATGAGAGATCCGGTTTCCACCTTTTACAACTTCATCATCCCGACGGTTGAAGAAACCTCGGCGCGCGGTTCGATCCGCTATGACATCTTCTCGCGCCTGCTGAAGGAGCGGATCATTTTCGTCGCCGGCCCCGTGCATGATGAGATGGCGACGATCATCGTCGCGCAGCTTTTGTTCCTTGAGGCAGAGAACCCCTCGAAGGAAATCTCGATGTATATCAACAGCCCCGGTGGCGTCGTCACCAGCGGCATGTCGATCTACGACACCATGCAATACATCAAACCCAAGGTGTCGACCGTTTGCATCGGGCAGGCCGCCTCGATGGGGTCGCTTTTGCTGACCGCGGGCGAAAAGGGCATGCGCTTCTCGCTGCCGAACAGCCGGATCATGGTTCACCAGCCCTCGGGCGGCTATCAGGGTCAGGCAACCGATATCCTGATTCACGCCCGCGAAACCGAGCGTTTGAAGCAGCGCCTGAACGAGGTCTACGTCAAGCACACCGGCAATGACTATGACACCGTGGTCAAGGCGCTGGAGCGGGACAACTTCATGTCCGCCGAAGAGGCCAAGGATTGGGGCCTGATCGATGAAATCGTGGCCCCGCGCGACAAATCCGACGCCGCGGTTTGATCTGATCTCCTGCCCCCCGACGGGCCTATCTTTCGGGGGGATTTCTGGTTGTGGAGGCCTTGGGCTTGGCCTAAACTTCACATGACGCCCGGGCGACCGGATAAGGCAGAGGATACCCATGGCAACGAACTCGGGCAGCGACAGCAAGAACACGCTTTATTGTTCCTTCTGCGGCAAGAGCCAGCATGAGGTCCGCAAGCTGATTGCAGGCCCCACAGTGTTCATCTGCGATGAATGCGTGGAGCTGTGCATGGATATCATCCGTGAGGAAACCAAGGCCACGGGGCTGAAGGCCACCGATGGCGTGCCGACCCCACGCGATATCTGCAAGGTGCTGGACGACTATGTGATCGGACAGGAACACGCCAAGCGCGTGCTGTCGGTTGCGGTTCATAACCATTACAAGCGGCTGAACCACTCGTCGAAGACCGATATCGAGCTGGCGAAATCGAACATCCTGCTGATCGGCCCGACCGGCTGCGGCAAGACCCTGCTGGCCCAGACCTTGGCCCGCATTCTGGATGTGCCGTTCACCATGGCAGACGCGACCACGCTGACCGAAGCGGGTTACGTTGGGGAAGATGTGGAAAACATCATCCTCAAGCTGCTTCAGGCCAGCGAATACAACGTTGAACGCGCGCAGCGCGGCATCGTCTATATCGACGAAGTTGATAAGATCACCCGCAAGTCGGACAACCCTTCGATCACCCGCGACGTGTCGGGCGAGGGCGTTCAGCAAGCGCTTCTGAAGATCATGGAAGGCACCGTCGCTTCGGTGCCGCCGCAGGGCGGGCGCAAGCATCCGCAGCAGGAATTCCTGCAAGTGGACACGACGAACATCCTGTTCATCTGTGGCGGTGCGTTTGCGGGTCTGGAAAAGATCATCGCGCATCGCAACAAGGGGTCGGGCATCGGCTTTGGCGCCGAGGTCAAGGATCCCGATGCACGCGGCGCGGGCGAGTTGTTCAAAGAGCTGGAGCCGGAAGATCTGCTGAAATTCGGTCTGATTCCGGAATTCGTCGGCCGTCTGCCGGTGATTGCGACGCTTACCGATCTGGACGAGCCGGCGCTGATCATCATCCTGACCGAGCCGAAGAACGCGCTTGTGAAGCAATACCAGCGGCTTTTCGAAATCGAAGGCGTCAAGCTGACCTTCACCACCGATGCGCTGTCGGCCATCGCCAAGCGCGCCATCAAGCGCAAGACCGGTGCGCGGGGCCTGCGGTCGATCATGGAAGATATCCTGCTGGATACCATGTTCGAATTGCCGGGTCTGGAAGGCGTCGAAGAGGTCGTGGTCAACGAAGAGGCGGTGAACAACGGTGCCAAGCCTTTGATCGTGCACACCGAGGCCAAGAAAAAAGAACCGGCTGCAGCGGGCTGAGGCCCGGCAACAGTGGTAAAAAAGGGCAGGCCTTCGGGCCTGCTTTTTTCATGCGATCAGCAAGCGTTTCTTGCTTGTCCCGTATGAAAACACAGGTCCACTGTCCTTGTGCCAAACCTGCGAGCGCTGCGATGCAAGACCAAGTGAAGCTGTCTGAGTTGCCCAAAGGCGCTGACCTTCTGGCCGAGGGCCGTGCACTGGCGCGCGATTGGACGGTGGGGCCGTCGGCTTTCCTTACCCATTACGGCGTGGCCTCGGAGCTTGATTACAAGCGGCAAGCCATGGCCGAGGGCCGGGTCATGTGCCATGCCCAGATCGGTTGGCGCGATCCGGGCCAGTCCATTGCCGCTTATCATCGCATCTGGGAGGCAAGCGCGGCGCAGGGTCACCGGGTGGACCGCTATGGCCTGTGCCTTGACTGGTCGATGGCCCTGCCGCGCAGCATCCGCGACAAAGGGATGCGCGGGACCGGGATGATCCTGCGCGGGGTGGAGGATTTTGTGGCCTTGGCCAATGCCGCCCCGGTCGCCGCACATTTTGGCGATTTCGTGCTGGGTTTTCCGGCTGCACTGGAAAACACCCAAGCCGCGCTGGCGGCAGGGGCAACCGCCATCGGCAATTTGGGACAGTATTTCACCTTTCGCGTGCCGGGCCATGACGACGACATTGAGGCCACCGCCGCCACCGTGACCGCGCTGGGCCTGATCGCGGCGCAGGCGCAGCCGGTGATGGTCCATTCCAACATCGACGACGGCTTTGCCGCGCAATTCACCGATCTGGCCAATGCCTTGGGGATGATCCTTGTGGAGCGCGACATCGTGCGGGGGTTGGTGGGGGCGCCGATCGGCCATGCCTTTGGCCATCATTTCTCTGACCCTGTGGCCCGCATGGCGTTTCAGCGCGCACTGGCACAAGAGGGCGCAACTCCCGGAACCATGGTTTACGGCAACACCACCAGTTATCGCGGCAGTGTGGCGCAGAACTGGGCCAGCCTTGCCAGCTATCTGATGGTTGATGCGCTGGGCCAGCGCCTGACGCCCACCGGCCATGCGATCAACCCGGTGCCGGTTTCGGAAAACGAACGCATCCCCGACGTGCAGGAAGTCATCGACGCACAGGTCTTCGCGGGGCGCTTGATCGAGCAATCGGCGGGCTTTCCGCCGATGATTGCGGAGGAGATGGTGGAAACCCTGACCGCCCGGCTGCGCGCGGGGGCGGCCCGGTTCCGGGGCGCGCTTTGGGCGGGGTTAGAGCAGCAAGGTGTTGATTGCGCCAATGTTTTTGCGGTTCTTCTCGCCTTGCGCCGCATGGGCGGACGCAGGATCGAGGCCGCGTTTGGCGCGGGTTTGCCCGACGCCGCCGCCGCGGGGGGCCGTACCCCCGTTGTTGCGGCGACGATACTGTCGGAGATTGCCGAGATGGCGCATGCGGGCCTTGCCGCGGCCGATGCGGCGCTGAAACCGGCGGTTCGTGGTCTGCGGGTGCTGGTCGCCACCACCGATGTGCATGAACACGGCCGCATGGTGATCGAAGACATGTTGCGCCAACTCGGGGCCGAGGCGCTGGATGGCGGCACCTCTACCGATCCCGGTCCTTTGGCCGATCTGGCCGCCAAACTGCGCCCCGATGCGATTGCGCTTTCGACCTATAATGGCGTTGCGCTGGCCTATTTCCGCAGCCTGAAAATCGCGTTGGCCGGGCAGGGGCTGGACTTGCCCGTGTTGATTGGCGGCAGGCTCAACCAGATCCCTGACGGCTCCAACACGTCGTTGCCGATGGATGTGGCCGATAGCCTTGCTGCAGAAGGTGCGTGGGTGTGCCGGGCTGCGGGCGATCTTGTCGCGGCGCTGGCCCGCGCATCCGGTCGGGCAGGGGGCAATCGGCCCTAGACCCTGCAAAACCGCCTGCTATAAGGGGCAAAACAGCCTTTGAGGTTCCCAATGAACTTTCTTCTTCGCCTGCTGACCTGGTGGAATGGCCAGACCCTTGGCACCCAGATTTTTACCGCCCGCAAGGGGGTAAAAGTTGGCGAAGACGATCAGGGCAACAAGTTCTACCAGACCCGCGACGGTAAGCGGCGCTGGGTGATCTATAACGGCGAATCCGAAGCCTCGCGCGTGTCGCCCGATTGGCATGGCTGGCTGCATTTCACTTGGAATGAACCGCCGACCAAGGCCCCCCTCGCGCACAAGGCGTGGGAAAAACCGCATCAGGAAAACCTGACCGGCACGCTGGCCGCCTATGCGCCGCCCGGCTCGATCCGGGCCGGTGCGCCGGTGGTGCGCGCCGATTACGAGGCATGGCAGCCCGAATAATGGCTGAAAATCGCGCAGAAATTCTTGCCGGGGTCGTTGTCCTTGGCGCGGCCTTGGGCTTTTTGGGCTGGTCTTTGGGCGGTGAGCGGCTGACCGGTCATGCCGGCAGCTATACGCTGACCGCCTCGTTCCGCTCGGTCGAAGGCATTCGGGCGGGGTCTGATGTGCGGCTGGCGGGTGTCAAAGTTGGCAGCATCACCGCCCTGACGCTGAACCCGGAAACCTATTACGCCGATGCCGTGGTCGAGGTGGACGCCCGGTTGAAACTGCCAACCGATTCCGCGATCCTGATTTCGTCCGAGGGGCTGCTGGGCGGCAATTTCGTCGAATTGGTGCCGGGTGGGGCCGAAGACATTCTCGCCCCCGGGGACGAGATTGAAGATACCCAAGGTGCGGTCAGCCTGCTGACGCTTTTGATGAAATGGATTGGTGGCTCTGGCGAAGATGCCACCGCAAGCGGGACGGCCACCGAATGAAACGGCTGGCCATCCTTGTTGCCCTGCTGGCCGCCCCGGTCGCTGCGCAAGAGATGGCCGAGGCGCCGGGCGCCCAGTTGCGTATTCTCGACAAGCTGACGGGCGAGGTGCAGGACGTCACCTTGGCGCGCGGGCAATCCATGACCACCGGGCGTTTGACGGTGCAGTTGGATGCCTGCCGTTCGCCCGCCGACAACACCGTGGCCGAGGCTGACGCGCATCTGACGATCCTGGATGAGGCCTCGCCCGAACCGGTGTTCAATGGCTGGATGCTGGCCACCGCGCCTGCGCTTTCGGCGCTGGACCATCCGCGCTATGACGTTTGGGTGCTGCGCTGCGACGTTCCCGATTTGGCGCTGCCCGAGGTCAAGGAGGCCCCCGCCGAAGACCCCGCTTCCACCGATCCGGCCCCAGACGCAGGTGCCGCGACCGAGGATGGCAACGGCTGATACCCGGCCGGATCGAACCGGGCCGTGCCGTGCAACGCTGCCTGCAAGCGTTTGTGATAGGTGCCGCGGGAAATCTCGATCGCGCCAAGGCTGGCCAGATGCGGGGTCAGGAATTGCGTGTCAAACAGCGTAAACCCGCCCGCCCGCAGCCGATGTATCAGATAGGCCAGCGCCAATTTTGACGCATCCGTGGCGCGTGAGAACATCGATTCCCCAAAGAACGCCGCGCCCAAGACCACGCCGTAAACCCCACCCACCAGACGGTCGCCTTGCCAAACCTCAAGGCTATGGGCGTGGCCTTGGGCATGCAGCGTTCTGTAAAGGCTGAAGATTTCCTCGTTGATCCAAGTCTCTGGCCGATCAGCGCAGCCCTGCACCACGCCTGCGAAATCGCGGTCCGTGGTCACGCTAAACCGCCCTTGCCGGATCACCTTGGCCAAAGAGCGCGAGATGTGAAACTCATCCAACGGAAACACGCCCCGACGGCGCGGGTCCACCCAATGCACCGTAGGGTCATCACGCCCCTCGGCCATCGGAAAGACCCCCATGGCATAGGCGTTGAGCAGGAGATCAGGTGTAATCCGTTGGGTCATGGGGGGAAGGGAAAATCGGTTTAAGCCGCTTTGTCAAACGCTTTGCCGCAAAGTGAAAGGGCGCCCGAAGGCGCCCCTGTCTTGCTTTGGCTTATTTGGCGAACTGCTTTTCCAGCCACTTTTCCAGCCAGTGGATGTTGTATTCGCCCGACTGAATCTCCGGCTCGGCCAACAGCATGTGGAAGAGCGGGATCGAGGTGTCGATGCCGTCGATGATGATCTCTCCCAGCGCGCGCTTCAGGCGGGCCAAGGCTTCGGGCCGGTCGCGGCCATGCACAATCAACTTGCCGATCAAGCTGTCGTAGTAAGGCGGGATGCGGTAGCCATCATAAAGTGCGCTGTCCATCCGCACACCCAACCCACCGGGGGCGTGGTACTGCGTCACCTTGCCGGGGCAGGGCGAGAAGTTCGGGATCTTTTCGGCATTGATCCGCACCTCGATGCAGTGGCCGTTGATCTCCAGATCGTCCTGCCCGAACGACATTTCCATGCCAGAGGCAACGCGGATCTGTTCGCGCACGAGATCGACGCCGAAGATGCCTTCGGTGACGGGATGTTCCACCTGCAGGCGGGTGTTCATTTCGATGAAATAGAACTCGCCATCCTCATAGAGGAATTCGATGGTGCCCGCGCCGATGTATTTGATCGCGGCGACGGCATCCGCGCAGGTCTTGCCAATGCGGGCGCGCATTTCGGGGGTGATGCAGGGGCCGGGGGCCTCTTCAAACACCTTCTGGTGACGGCGCTGCAAAGAGCAATCCCGTTCGCCCAAGTGCACCGCTTTGCCACGGCCATCACCAAAGACCTGGATCTCGATATGGCGCGGTTTTTGCAGGTATTTCTCGATATAGACTTCGTCATTGCCAAAGGCGACTTTGGCCTCGGCCCGGGCGGTGCGGAAGGCGATTTCCAGCTCTTCGGCGTTCTTGGCAACCTTCATCCCGCGACCGCCGCCGCCGGCGGTGGCCTTGATGATGACCGGATATTTGATCGTCTCGGCCACTTTCAGCGCGGTTTCATAGTCCGGCACGCCGCCCTCTGACCCCGGCACCACCGGAATCCCAAGGTTCTTGGCGGTTTCCTTGGCGGTGATCTTGTCGCCCATGATGCGGATATGTTCCGCCGACGGGCCGATGAAGGTCAAACCGTGATCTTCCAGCGCCTGCGCGAAGCTGGCGTTTTCGGACAGGAACCCATAGCCCGGATGCACGGCTTGCGCGCCGGTGATCTCGCAGGCCGAAATGATGGCGGCCTTGGAAAGATAGCTTTCCGACGAGGGCGCCGGGCCGATGCAAACGGATTCGTCTGCCATCCGCACATGCATCGCATCGGAATCGGCGGTGGAATGCACCGCGACCGATTTGATCCCCATCTCGCGGCAGGCGCGGATCACGCGTAGGGCGATCTCGCCCCGGTTGGCGATCAGGATTTTGTCGAACATGGGGGCTTACTCGATGATCATCAAAGGTGCGCCATATTCCACCGGATGCCCGTCGGTGACGAGGATCCGCTTCACGGTGCCCGATTTCGGCGCCGGGATGTGGTTCATGGTCTTCATCGCCTCGATGATGAGAACGGTCTGGCCTTCGGTCACGGTGGCACCCACAGCGACAAAGGCGGCAGCACCCGGTTCGGGCGACAGATAGCAGGTGCCAACCATGGGCGAGGTCACCGCGCCCGGATGTTGGGCCGGGTCTTCATGTGCGACCGGGGCGGCTGCGGCGGCAGGGGCGGCGGCGGGCGCATGGGCGACCGGGGCCGCGTGCACCACCGGGGCGGCATGGACGACCGTCACCTGTTTGACGACGCGCACATCAAGGCTGTCATCCTCGCCATATTCGCGTTTCACGGAAAGCTCGGTCAGGTCGTTCTTGTTCAGAAGTTCTGCCAGCGCCGAGATGAAGGCCACATCGGCCTCAGTCGTGTTCTTGCTCATGCCGTCCTCTGTTGACGTTTCGGGGCCTTTTGGCCGCCCGGGGATTGGGCATTGTTATAGGGCTTTGGGCCGGGGGAAGAAAGCCCCGAATGGCTTTTGCCAATTCCGGTGCCGCTATCATTTTACCATTTGATAAAAAATATAACCTGTGGCAGCCTGATTCCATAAAAGCAAAGCCAATGGGAGGTTCCACCTTGTCCAACAGCCCGCTGACCCCCGGTGTCGTTGCCGGTCGTCTGCCTGACGCCGCGCTGGCCCGCAATTTCTCTGATCACGAGGCGCCTTTTGATCAGCACGAAGCGCGCGTTGCCGCTGACCGGTGTTATTTCTGCCATGACGCGCCGTGTATGACGGCCTGTCCGACCTCCATCGACATTCCGCTGTTCATTCGTCAGATCGCCACCGGCACAGCCGAGGCGGCCGCGAAAACCATCTTCAGCCAGAATATTCTGGGTGGCATGTGCGCCCGAGTCTGCCCGACCGAGACGCTGTGCGAAGAGGTGTGCGTGCGCGAAACCGCCGAGGGCAAGCCGGTTGAAATTGGCCGGTTGCAGCGTTTTGCCACCGATACCTTGATGGCCAAGGGCAAGCATCCCTTCTCCCGTCTGCCTCCCAGCGGGAAGAAGGTGGCAGTGGTGGGCGCGGGCCCTGCAGGTTTGGCCTGCGCCCACCGGCTTGCCATGAAGGGGCATGAGGTGACGGTGTTCGATCCGCGCCCCAAGGCGGGCGGCCTGAACGAATATGGCATCGCCAGCTACAAATCGACCAATGATTTCGCAGCCAAGGAAGTGGCTTGGCTGCTCAAGATTGGCGGTATTCAGATTGAAAACGGCAAGGCTTTGGGCCGCGACATCGCGCTGGCGGATCTGCAAAAGACCTATGGGGCGGTGTTTTTGGGCATGGGGTTGCCGGGCGTGAACGCGCTGCGGGCCCCCGGTGAGGATGCGTCGCATGTCCGCAATGCCGTTGATTTCATTTCTGAACTGCGCCAGCAGCCGGATAAGTCCAAGTTGGCCATCGGCCGTGATGTGGTGGTGATCGGTGGCGGGATGACGGCGGTGGACGCCGCCGTGCAATCGAAGCTTCTGGGTGCTGAAAACGTGACCATCGTTTACCGGCGCGGGCAGGAAAAGATGGCGGCCTCGGGGTATGAACAGGAACACGCCACAGGTGCTGGTGTGCGGATCATCTGCAACGCCGCCCCGGTCGCGGTACACGGCCATGAGGTGGAGTTTGCCTATACCGAAGACGGCCCGAATGGCCTGACGCTGACCAAAGAGACCTTCCGTCTGAAGGCCGATCAGGTTTTCAAGGCCATCGGCCAAACCCTGACCGGCGCACCCGAAGGGGTGAAGATTGACGGCGGCAAGATCGCGGTGGACGCCACAGGCGCCACATCGGTCAAAGGCATCTGGGCGGGTGGGGATTGTGCGACAGGTGGCGAGGATCTGACGGTCACCGCCGTCAAGCAGGGCCGCGACGCCGCCGAAGCCATTCACGCGGCATTGATGGGTTAAGGGGAAACATCATGGCAAATCTGGCATCGAATTTCATCGGCATCAAATCCCCCAACCCGTTCTGGCTGGCCTCGGCCCCGCCGACCGACAAGAAGGTGAACGTCGAACGTGCCTTCGAGGCAGGCTGGGGTGGGGTGGTCTGGAAGACCCTTGGCAGCGAAGGGCCGCCGGTCGTTAACGTCTCTGGTCCGCGTTATGGCGCGATCTTTGGGGCGGATCGGCGGTTGTTGGGCCTGAACAACATCGAACTTATCACCGACCGCCCGTTGGAGGTGAACCTGCGAGAGATCAAGGAGGTCAAGCGCAAGTGGAAAGACCGCGCCTTGGTCATTTCGCTGATGGTGCCCTGCGAGGAGGATTACTGGAAGGACATCCTCAAGGCCATCGAGGACACCGAGGCCGATGGGGTGGAGCTGAACTTTGGCTGCCCGCATGGCATGGCCGAACGTGGCATGGGCAGCGCCGTGGGGCAGGTGCCGGAATATATCGAAATGGTCACGCGCTGGGTCAAGAAATACAGCCGCATGCCCTGTATCGTGAAGCTCACGCCCAACATCACTTCGATCCTGCCACCCGCGATGGCGGCAAACCGGGGGGGGGCGGATGCGGTTTCGCTGATCAACACCATCAAATCCATCACCAATGTCGATCTTGATGCGTTTTCGCCGTTCCCGATGATCGACGGGCAAGGCTCGCATGGCGGCTATTGTGGTCCGGCGGTCAAGCCGATTGCGCTGAACATGGTCGGTGAGATTGCCCGTCATTCCGAAACCCGCGGCCTGCCGATTTCCGGTATTGGCGGGGTGACGACCTGGCGCGATGCGGCCGAGTTTCTGGCAATGGGGGCCGGTAATGTGCAGGTCTGCACGGCGGCGATGACCTATGGCTTCAAGATCGTGCAAGAGATGATTTCGGGCCTGTCAGAGTATCTGGACAGCAAAGAGATGGCGCTGTCTGATCTTGTGGGCCGTGCGGTGCCGAATTTCGTAGAATGGCAGCATCTGAACCTGAACTATGTCACCAAGGCGGTGATCAATCAGGACGATTGCATCAAATGCGGCCGCTGCTATGCCGCCTGCGAAGACACCAGCCATCAGGCCATCGCCATGAGCGAGGACCGCACCTTTACCGTCAAGGACGAGGAATGTGTGGCCTGCAACCTGTGCGTCAACGTCTGCCCGGTGGACAATTGCATCACCATGAAGCGGTTGCCCGTCGGCGCGATGGACGAACGCACCGGCCGCGCCGTTGGTACCTTTGCCGATTGGACGACGCACCCGAACAACCCTGCCGCCACAGCGGCAGAGTAAAGCCGGGACCATTCAGCCTGGTTTTGGGTGACGTTCAGCCGTGTCTGGGCTGAGTTGAATCGAAAAGCGCTGTCTCGTGCAGTTGTACGAACGCGCTTTTCGATAAGGCCCATTTGTCTGAAACCTGACAGGCATTAGCCGCCCGACATCCTTTGCTGTTCGCGGTAGGCGATCCGGGCCGCCTCGGCTGCGGCGCGGCCTGCGGCAAGGTCAGCCGTCAGCGCGGTGACGACCGGCGGTAAGGCCACGGGTTGGGCAGGCTGGGTTTCAGTGGCCACCGGGCGGGTTTGCGCGGCGGCCGGGCCGGGAAGCGGCTTTTCGCGGGCGGGTTGCGGCGACGGGCTGGAATGATTTTGCACGGCGACGACGGACATTGCGGATGAGATAGCCATCTCAACCCCCATTCACTGTGGTGCCCCCAAGCCTGACATTAGCAGGTTTCGGGATGCAGATCAGTCAGCGAATACCGCGTATCCGCTTGAAATGCCGCGAAAACGCCGCAATCAAAGCGCGTTGAGGATGCGGGCTGCCTCGGCCTTCGGCTCCAACAGGGCCTTGCGATCTTCGCCGGGGAAAAAGCGGGCGCGGGTGGCGGTGGGCATCGGGCCTGGGGTGGCGATGATCACACGCGGGCCATGCTTGGCCGTTTCGGCCTGCCAGCTTTGTGCCAAGGCGATCTGTGCCGCTTTGGTCGCGCCATAGGCCCCAAAGAACTTTTCACCGCCACGCGGATCATCCAGAAACAGTGCCGTTCCATTGCCCGCCAGCAGCAATGGTTCCACCAACGGAATCAGGCTGCCGGTGGCGCGGGTATTGGTGGCAATCGACTTGTCCCAATCTTTCATGTCGACCGATCCGGCGGGCGACAGCGGGGCGACATGCACCGCCGCATGAACCCACAGCTGCACTCCGCCCCAGCGGTCATGGATGGACCGGCACAGATGGCGCATGGCATCTTCATTGGTCACATCCATCGGCGCAAGGGTTAGGCTGCCTGCACCGGGCAGGCCAAGCGCCTTGACCCGGTCGTCCAACTCTTCCAAGCCCCCGACCGTGCGGGCAACCGCCACCACATCCCAGCCTTTGACCGCCAGATGTTCCGCCATGGCCGCGCCAAGTCCACGCGAGGCACCGGTGATGAGGGCGAGTTTACGGGTCATGGTCTGCTCCTGTGGCTGGGGCTGGAAGCCTGCCGAGCGGGGATATTTGAGAACAGATGAAGGGGCAAGGGCCGGGTGTCAGGCGCGGCGCCCATAGCCTGCGGCAATTTCGGCCTGCCGCGCGGTAACGATGGCGGCAAGCAGCGCATCGGGCAGGGGGCTATCGGGGGAAAACAGCACGCCGGATTTTGAGGTTTTGAACGGCGCGCAGTCAATTTGCGGGATCACAGACCCCGAATGGGGGTAAAGCCCCAAGTGATGGGTAAAGGCGGCATAACCGACCACCATCTTGCCCTTTGGCCCCGGCTGGCGAAAGCCGGGCATGGCGTAGGACATACACTCGATATGGTCTGGCAGCAGCGCCCGAAGACGCAGGCGCAGCGCGGTCAGGGCGGCGGCGAAGGCGGGGCTTTGGGCGGCGACATAGGCGTCGACCAAAGCCGCCGTCATTACTCGGCGGCCTTCATCTGAAAGCCTTCGGCGATCTTGTCTGCCGGCACGATCGGATAATCGCCCGAGAAACAGGCATCGCAGAACTTCGGTGCTTTGGGGTCACGGCCCTGTGCCTCGCCCGCGGCGCGGTAAAGCCCGTCCAGCGAGATGAATTTCAGGCTGTTGACGCCGATCCAGTCACGCATTTCGTCTTCGGTCATGGTGGCCGCCAAGAGTTTGGCGCGCTCGGGCGTGTCGACACCGTAAAAGCACGGCCAAGCCGTCGGCGGCGAGGCGATGCGGAAGTGAACTTCGGCGGCGCCTGCCTCCAAAATCATGTCCTTGATCTTGCGGCTGGTGGTGCCGCGCACCACGCTGTCATCGACCAAGATCACCCGCTTGCCCTTGATCAGGGCGCGGTTGACGTTCAGCTTCAGCCGCACGCCCATGTTGCGGATCTGTTCGGTCGGCTCGATAAAGGTCCGGCCCATATACTGGTTGCGGATGATCCCCATCGCATAGGGGATGCCCGACTCTTGGCTATAGCCGATGGCGGCAGGGGTGCCGGAATCCGGCACCGGGCAGACCAGATCTGCCTCAACCGGGGCTTCACGGGCCAGCTCCACGCCGATCTGCCGGCGGGTTTCATAGACCGAGCGGCCGCCGATGATGCTATCGGGGCGCGAGAAATAGACCTGTTCGAAGATGCAGAACCGGCTGGCTGCCGGGGCGAAGGGGCGCGACGAAATCACCTTGCCGTCTTCGATCACCACCATCTCGCCGGGCTCAATCTCGCGGACAAACTCGGCACCGATGATGTCCAGCGCACAGGTTTCCGACGACAGCGCCCAAGCATTGTCACCAAGGCGGCCCAGAACCAACGGACGAACGCCCAAAGGATCGCGCACCCCGATCAATTTGGTGCGGGTCATGGCAACGATGGCAAAGGCGCCTTCGACGCGGCGCAGCGCGTCCTTGATCCGTTCAGCGATGGTTTTCTGGATCGACCGCGCCATCAGGTGGATGATGCATTCGCTGTCCGACCCGGACTGGAAGATCGAGCCACGTTCGATCAATTCACGGCGCAGCGCGACGGCATTGGTCAGCGTGCCGTTGTGCGCAATGGCCGCGCCGCCCATGGAAAATTCGCCAAAGAAGGGCTGCACATCGCGGATGGCGGTCTGGCCCTTGGCCCCGGCGGTGGAATAGCGCACATGGCCGATGGCCAAGGGGCCGGGCAGGTCTTTCATCACCTCGGCCTTGGTGAAATTGTCGCGCACATAGCCAAAGCGACGGACCGAGTTGAACCCCTGTTCGGGATCATGGGCGACGATGCCACCTGCCTCTTGCCCGCGGTGTTGCAGGGCGTGCAGGCCAAGTGCGACGAAGTTCGCGGCGTCATTCACGCCGACGACGCCGAAGATGCCACACTCTTCCTTCAGCTTGTCCCCGTCGAAATTGGGGTCTTCGATGGGGGAAAACGGGTGGGCGGGGAAGCGGCGCATTGGCTCTCCGAATCCTGAGGGGCTGTTGCGCTTCATGTAGGCCGATTAACCCGCGCTGTCACCCCCAAAGCCGACAACCGCGCGCTGCGCTGCGGCATCAGTTTGACGGGGCAGGGGCCGGCTCTGTTGTGGCGGCGGGTGCCTCGGCCGGGGTCGGGGCCGCGCAAGCCTGGGTCAGCGTGTTGTAACGCGACAGGATCCAGCCCGGCGCATCATCCGGCACGGCCGCGTCGATATTGGCTTGGAACGAGGCGAAGATCTTGGCAGAGCGCGAATTGTCGACCATCGACACGGTATTATCTGCCACAGCCCGATCATAGACCAGCAGGGCCACCCCTACGAGGACAACGCCCCGCAGCACGCCAAAGGCAAAACCAAGGCCCTGATCCAGCCCGCCAAGCGCGGTTGCCTGCACGACCGAAGACAAAAGCGGGGTGAAGAGCGACGCCACGATCAACCCGACCGCCAGCACGGCGCCGAAAGCGACGATGATCGACAATTCGCAGCTGTCTTTCAGAAAGTCGCCGACGACGGGGATTTCCTTGACCAGCGGCTGGGCGGATTCGGCAAAGAGAAAGGCCACAACTGCCGCGCCGATCCAGCCCGCAATCGCCATCGCCTCACGCACGAAGCCGCGCGAATAGGCAAGGATTGCCGACAGCAAGATCACGACGGCGACCACGCCATCGATCAGGGTAAAACCTTCCATTCTGTCTGCTCCTTCGCCTTAGCCTGCACCAAACATTTCACCGACAAAGGCGGTGAGGTCGGGTATCTGCCGCACACTCATGCCTTCCACCGCGACCAGCTTTGAACCGCTGGGCGCAATCGCCTGTGAGAAACCAAGTTTTGCCGCTTCTTTCAACCGATTTTCCGTTTGCCCCACCGGACGCAGCGCGCCTGACAAGGAAATTTCTCCAAAGAGGACAGATTCGGCGGGAATTGCCACATCTTCGCGCGCCGAAACCAAGGCGGCCGCCAGCGCCAGATCGGCGGCGGGTTCGGTCACACGCATGCCGCCCGCAACATTCAAAAACACATCCAGACCGGTAAAGGGGATGCCGCAGCGCGCCTCCAAGACCGCCAGAATGGTGGACAGACGGCCTGAATCCAGCCCCACCACCGTGCGGCGCGGGGTGCCCAGCGGCGAGGGGGCAACCAGCGCCTGAATCTCGGTCAGCACCGGCCTTGTGCCTTCGATGCCGGCAAAGACGGCACTCCCCGGCGAGGGCTGGCCCCGATCCGACAGGAACAGCGCCGAAGGGTTCAACACCTGGCTGAGCCCGCCCCCGGTCATTTCAAAAACGCCGATCTCGTCCGCTGGGCCAAAGCGGTTCTTGACCGCCCGCAGTATGCGGAACTGGTGGCCGCGTTCGCCTTCGAAATAAAGCACGGTATCGACCATATGCTCGACAACGCGGGGGCCGGCGATCTGGCCATCCTTGGTGACATGGCCGACGATGATGATCGCCACGCCGCGTTTCTTGGCAAAGGTCACCAATTCATGCGCGGCCCCGCGCACTTGGCTGACCGATCCGGGGGCTGCCTCGATATTGTCCAGCCACATGGTCTGGATCGAATCGATGATGACCAAACCGGGGCGTTCCGCCTCTAGTGTGGTCAGGATGTCGCGCAGGTTGGTCTCGGCGCCAAGCGCCACCGGCGCATCCGTCAGCCCCAGCCTTTGGGCGCGCATCCGCACTTGGGCCGAGGCCTCTTCGCCGGATATATACAGGCATTTCAGACCCTTGCGGGCAAAACTTGCGGCGGCCTGCAGCAGAAGCGTCGATTTGCCAATGCCAGGATCGCCACCAACCAGAATGGCCGAGGCCGGGACCAACCCGCCGCCTAGCACCCGGTCCAACTCGTCAATCCCTGACGAGGCCCGCGGCGGCAGCGCCTCAACGGTTGCAAGATCTGTGAGCGGGATCGACCGCCCCTTGCCGCCAAGCGCCTTGGGCCCGGCCGACAACGGCGCTTCTTCAAGGATGGAATTCCATGCGCCGCAGGCGTCGCAGCGCCCGGCCCATTTGCGATGTGCCGCCCCGCAGGACGAACAGGTGAAAGAGGGGCCTGATTTGCTCATGCCCCTTGTTGCCTTGAAATGGTCACCTGCTCAAGCCCCATGGCCTCGGCGCAGTGCGGGCGATGGCCGGGCGGGGTCACAGACGGCCGCGATGCCGCCGCGGCATGCCGCGTGATTGCCTGCGCTAAAATCTGAAGTGCTGGCGTCAAGGCGGTGACTTGCCGGGCTTGGGGAGTTGCACCACATTCGGTTCGCGGTGGTCTTCCAGATCAAAGTCATAGCCAAGGCCGGGCAGGATTTCCCGCAGATCCGCCTCCAGCCGCCGGATCTGCACCTGTGCCGCGCGCTCCTCTGCCTCGACATCGTGCAGCCAGCGTTTCAACTCGTCACAGGTCTGCCGTGCCAAAGCAAGGTGGTCGGTCAGGGCCTGCACCTCTTCTTGGCGCTGTTTCAGAAAGGTCTTGGCGCGCGTGACCCGCTCGTCAGAATAGGTCTGTGCCAGTTGCCGCGTTTCAAAGCTCATCTGCGCGGCAAGTTGCAACAGTTCCGGTTCCAGATGGCCAAGGTCGGGATGGTGCCGCAGATGGTCCATCCGCGCCCGCATGGCGTCGAACTCCGCCGACAAGGCAAAGACGCCGCGCCGGTCGGCGGCGTGGGCGGTGGCATAGGCTTGGGCCACGTCCTGCATCCCCATGGCAAAGCTGCGGTGGCTGTTTTCAAGCCGCGCGATGCGCAGACTGCCGGGCAGAAAGCACACCAACAGCCCCACCAGCAGCGTCAGCCCCAGTTGCAGCCACATCCCCGCCATTGGCACGGCCGCCCCGCCAAACTGCAACGAAATTTCGGGCCAAGGGATCAGACCGAGAGCAGCCAGCAGGCTGGCCCCCAAGAGTATGGCCCCGATCAGCGCGATGAGGATCTGTGCCGCGACATGCAAGCTGTCCTGCGAAATCCGCAGCCCATCTGAAACCCGACCCAACATGCGGTTACCCCAAACCCACCTGCGGGGCAGGTTTGGCAATTGCAGATAAAATTGCAATGAAATTATAGGCTTGTTTCAATAATGGGCAATAAATTCGGTTGGATACGCGTCATTGTTTCTGGGGTGAAAACAGTCACGCGGGGCCTGACCGGCCGGACGCGGCGGCGTCAGGAATCACCGCACCGCGGCGATTGGTCCTTCGGCGCGGCCATGGATGAACTGCTGCACATAAGGGTCTGGCGTAGCGTCCATCTCGGCCACCGGGCCCTCCCAGCGGATCACGCCGCCGTGCAGCATCGCGACCCGGTCGGCAATGGCACGGACCGAGGACATGTCATGGGTGATGGTGATGGCGGTTGCCCCCATCTCTGTGACGATCTCGCGGATCAGATCATTGATGACGCCCGCCATGATCGGGTCCAGCCCGGTCGTGGGTTCGTCAAAGAAGATGATCTCGGGGCTGGCGGCGATGGCACGGGCAAGGCCCACGCGCTTTTGCATGCCACCCGACAGTTCGGCGGGGAAAAGATCGGCGGTTTCCGGCGTCAGGCCCACGCGGCGCAGCTTTTCAATCGCTGCCTCGCGGGCTTCGGCTTTCGGCAGTTTCAAGGGGCCGCGCAGTAGGCGGAAGGCGATGTTTTCCCAAACCCGCAGGCTGTCAAACAGCGCCCCGCCCTGAAACAGCATCCCGAACCGGGCCAGAAAGGCCTCGCGCTCGGCCTTTTCCACATCTTGCCCGTCCAGCGTGATGGTCCCTTGATCGGGATGAACAAGGCCAAGGATGCACTTCAGCAGCACCGATTTGCCGGTGCCAGACCCGCCGATCACCACCATCGACTGCCCTTTCGGCACCACCAGATCAACACCGGTCAGCACCTGTTTCGGGCCAAAGGATTTTGTGACATGCGACAGGGTTATCATGATCCGAACATCACCGATGTGAGCAGGAAATTCGCCGCCAAAATCAGGATCGAGGCGGTGGCGACGGCCGTCTTGGTGGCCTGGCCCACCCCCATCGCGCCCCGGCCCGAATTCATGCCGTGATAGCAGCCGATCAGCGTGGCAATGGCGCCAAAAACCGCGCCCTTGATGAGCGAGGAGACCACATCGGCGGTTTCCAGAAAGTCGATCGTGTTCTGGATATAGGTCGCCTTGTTGAAACCAAGCTGGCCCGTGGCCACGGCAAAGCCGCCCATGATGCCGATGATATCCCCCACCGCAACCAGCAAGGGCACCGTCAGGGTTCCGGCAAGAACGCGCGGAACTGTCAGGTATTTCAAGGGATTGGTCGAAAGTGTCACCAAGGCGTCGATCTGTTCGGTCACCTTCATCGTGGCAATTTCGGCCGCGATGGAGGAGGTGACCCGTGCCGCAATCATCAGGCCCACCAGCACGGGGCCAAGCTCGCGCACCATGCCGATGGCGACGATCTGCGGCACCACCGCCTCGGCGTTGAAGCGCTGGCCGCCCGCGTAGATCTGCAAGGCCAGCGCGCCGCCGGTGAAGATTGCGGTCAGCCCGACCACCGGCAAGGACAGCCAGCCGACATTCAACAGGGCGGACAGAAACTCACGGCTGTAGAACGGCCGACGCAAAAGACCCGCCATGACCTGCGCAGCATAGATCGCCAGCCGCCCAAAAGCGGCCAACACCGCCAGAAGCGGACGACCCAGCGCGGCAAGCAGCCCTGTCACGCCCCGCCCTCGATATAGCGGCGCGAATAGCGTCCGCCGAAATGGGTCAGGATTTCATAGCCGATGGTGCCGGCACTGTCGGCCAAGGCGTCGACGCCCTGATGGGGGCACAGAATGTCCAGATAGCGCGGAATTTCCGACAGATGGGTGATGTCGGCGGTGATAAGGTCCATCGAGACGCGACCCACCAGCGGGCAGGGCGTATCGCCATCCCACAGGATCGCGGCATTCGACAGCGTGCGCATCAGCCCGTCGGCATATCCGGCGGCCAGTGTGGCGATGATCGACGGCTTTTCGGCCACCCAAGCACAAGAATACCCCACCGGCTGGCCGGCATCGACCTCGCGGGTCTGGATGATCGGCAGGGACAGGGTGGTGACGGGCAGGGCTGCCTCATAGGGCCGCCCGCCATAAAGCCCAACGCCGGGGCGCGTCAGGTCAAAGTGATAGCGCGGCCCAAGCAAAATGCCGCCCGTTGCCGCCAGCGAGCGCGGCACGCCGGTGCCGTCGGTCATGGCATGAAAGCGGGCCAACTGATGGTCGTTCAAGGGATGGTCCGGCTCATCGGCGCAGGCAAGATGCGACATCAAAAGCTCGGGGCCGGCGTCCAGCACATAGGGCGCCACGGCGTCCCATTCCAGCTCGTCCATGCCAAGCCGGTTCATGCCGGTGTTGAGCTGCACCCCAAAGGCATGGCCTGGCAGCGCCTCAAGGTGGCGGGTGACCTGCTCCAGGCTGTTCAGCATCGGGGTCAGGTCAAGATCGCAGATCATATCGGTATCGCCAGCCATATGGCCCGACAGGATGTTGATCTGCGGCCCCGGCCCCAAGGCCTGACGCACCGCAGCGCCTTCTTCGGCGGCGGCGACGAAAAAGCGCCGGGCACCAGCCCGCGCGAGGGCCTTTGACACCCGTTTGGCCCCAAGGCCATAGGCGTCGGCCTTGACCACGGCGGCGGTTTGCACGCCCGAGGCCGAGGCCCGGTCAAGGGCACGCCAATTGGTGGCAATGGCGTCAAGATCGATGGTGAGATGGCTTGTGGACATGGTGAGGGGTTTTGACAGGCGGGGCCGTGGGGTCAAGGGGAATTTCTGCAAGGGGCTGCCACCTTGGGGGGCATCGAGCCCCCGCGCGGTGGCGCTGTCGCAGCCATTTCGGCTGGCCTTGCGCGGATTTTCCGCCGGGGTCGCCTCCGGCGGGAGTATTTTGTAAGGCGCAAATCTGGGCGCGGCGCGGCGTTATGGCCGGGGTTAGAACCCCACGTCCTGATGGCCATCGCCCTGCCAGTCGCGGGCAAGGTTGCCAAAGCGGGTGAACTTGCCTTCGAAGGAAAGTTCCACCGTGCCGATCGGGCCGTGGCGTTGTTTGCCGATGATGACCTCGGCCGTGCCATGCACGCGGTTCATCTTGTCCAGCCATTCAACAAAGCGCGGGTCGTCTTCCGGCGGCTTCAGGCGTTCATGGTAATATTCGTCGCGGTAAACGAACATCACCACATCGGCGTCCTGCTCGATCGAGCCCGATTCGCGCAGGTCGCTGAGTTGCGGGCGCTTGTCGTCGCGGCTTTCCACGGTCCGGCTGAGCTGGCTGAGCGCGATCACCGGGATGTTGAGTTCCTTGGCGATGGCCTTCAGGCCCTGAGTGATCTCGGACACTTCCTGCACGCGGTTTTCACCCTTGGAGGAGGAGCCTTTCAGAAGCTGCAGGTAGTCGATCACCAGACAATCCAGCCCGTGGGTACGCTTCAACCGGCGTGCGCGGGCGGCGACCTGCGAGATCGGCAGGGCAGGCGTGTCGTCGATGTACAAGGGGCAGCTTTCCAGCGCCTTGGCGGCATCGACAAAGCGGCGGAACTCATGTTCTTCCATGCTGCCGCGGCGGATCTGTTCCGACGGCACTTCCGAGGCTTCCGACAGGATCCTCGCGGCCAACTGTTCTGCGCTCATTTCAAGGCTGAAAAAGCCGACCACCCCACCTTCAACCGCGCCTTCATTGCCGTCATGGGTGCGGCCTTTCTTGTAGACCTTGGCGATGTTGAAGGCGATGTTGGTGGCAAGCGAGGTCTTGCCCATCGACGGACGACCGGCAAGGATCAAAAGGTCGGACGGGTGCAGGCCGCCCAGCTTCTTGTCCAGATCAACGAGACCGGTGGAAATGCCCGACAGCCCGCCGCCGCGCTGATAGGCGGCGTTGGCGGTGTTCACCGCCTCGACCGCGGCCTTGAGGAAGGACTGAAAGCCGCGCTCGGCGACGCCTTGCTCGCCCAGTTTGTAAAGCGCCTGTTCGGCTTCGGTGATCTGCTCGCGCGGCTCGGAGGCGAGGTCAACCTTGGCGGCCTTGGCCGAGATATCGCGACCAAGCGAAATCAGCTCGCGCCGCACCGCGAGATCATAGATCATCTGGGCATAATCACGCGCGGCAAAGGCCGAAATCGCCGCCCCCGCCAGACGCACCAGATAGGACGGGCCGCCCAGCTCTTTCAGCCCCTCGTCATCTTCGAAAAACGGCTTCAGCGTGACGGGAGATGCCAGAGCGTTTTTCTGGATCCGCGCCGAGGCCTTTTCAAAGATGCGCGCGTGCACCGGGTCAAAGAAATGTTCGGCCTTCACCAAGGCGGCGATGCGGTCATAGACATCGTTGTTGGTGAGAATGGCACCCAGAAGCTGCTGTTCCGCCTCGATATTATGGGGCAGGGCCTCGGGCTCGGCCATGGCGGTGGTGGCGGGGTTGGCAACGGGCAGGCGGGCGATTTCGGTCATGATGTTCCTCGGCTGTCCCGTTCTTAAACCATTCGGACCGGGCCCGGCAATTGGGGCAAGTCTGGGGATAACTTGCGACGCCGCAGGCTATTCTTGTGGGGGCACCGTGCCAATCCACCACATTTGGGTGTGGCGGTGCAAAAGACCACCGCAGGGCAGATTCGGCCCACCGCTTGTCCCCAATCTGTCCACAGGCGTATCCCCAAGGCATTTGCGCCTTTGGAAATACTCCGCGGGGGGAGCGGGATTGGCACAATCCCGCGTACGGGGGGGCGCGAAGCCCTCCTTCTTTTCGAACATCAGGGCGCGAAGCTGACTTACTTTGCCCGGGCCGCCTGCCAGGCGCGGGGGTCGTTCAGGAAGGCCTCGACCTCGGTCAGGGTCTTTTCGT
This sequence comes from uncultured Paracoccaceae bacterium, assembly GCA_937927675.1. Lineage (GTDB taxonomy): Bacteria > Pseudomonadota > Alphaproteobacteria > Rhodobacterales > Rhodobacteraceae > Tabrizicola_A. The sequence goes on from CALBSG010000036.1 coordinate 23,809, forward strand.
CAAACGCCCCTTGGGCGCGGGCCTCGGCCAGCACGTCCCACCAAGTGCACAGGTGATGCAGCGCCACGCCGTGATCGGCCAGCCGTCCGGTGGTTTCGGGGAAGATGCCGTAATAGAAGATCACCGCCGTATGGGCGCAGGTTGCGCCGGTTTCGCGGATCGCATCGACGAAGGACAGTTTCGATCCGCCGTCGGTGGTCAGATCCTCAACCAAAAGCACGCGTTGGCCTTCGGTCATTGCGCCTTCGATGCGGGCGTTGCGGCCATAACCTTTGGGCTTTTTGCGCACATAGGTCATCGGCAGGGCCATGCGCTCTGCCACAAGGGCGGCAAAGGGGATGCCCGCCGTTTCGCCGCCAGCGATGTTGTCAAACGCCTCAAACCCGGCGTCGCGCATCACGGTGACAGTCAGGAAATCCATCAAGGTCGAGCGGATGCGCGGATAAGAAATCAGCTTGCGGCAGTCGATATAGGTCGGGCTGGGCAGGCCCGAGGCGAGGGTGAAGGGCGTTTCCGCGTTGAAATGCACGGCCTTGATTTCCAGAAGCGCGCGGGCGGTCAGGCGGGCGATTTCTTCGGGCGAGCGGTCCTGGTAGGTCGCGGGCGCGCCGTCCTTGCCGGGCACGCGCACCTGGTCGAGGGCGACGGCGACTGACAGGCGCTTCACCGCGCCGCCTTCGATCACTTCCGTGCGGATC
>CALBSG010000037.1 GCA_937927675.1 uncultured Paracoccaceae bacterium
CATGTCTTCTTTGCAGAAGCCTTCGTTCAGCGTCATCGCAGGCGCGCCGCGCAAGGAGCCGTCCAGATTATAGGTCCAGGCATGATAGGGGCAGGCGAAGGCGCGCTTGCAGCCCTCGCCTTCCTCGAGCTTCATGCCGCGATGACGACAGGCGTTGCGGAAGCCGCGCACCACGCCGTCGCGCCCGGCGAAGAAACCGTGTTCGACGGTTTCGCCCTCGGATTGCAGGCAGGACAAAAGATCATTGTGTCCATCAAAGATCGGAAAATCCGTCATCTTGACCGTCTTTTCGGTTGTTCTTGGAATTGCGGCATCATTTCACGTCGCGGTTGTTGACAAGCATTGGCGAAAGTTGCCCAATTGGTCAAGGAATGGCCTGAAGACTCAGGTATCCGCCTATTCGCGCAAACAACGTTTAACCATAAAATATCAGGGAGTTGATGACGATGCTTGATCCGGTTTTCCGCCGTCTTGGCACGGTTGCCCTTGCTGGGCTTTTGGTCGGCACGGCGCCTGCCGCGCTGTTCGCCGAAACGCCCGCTGATACGCTGGTTCTGGCCGATGCCATTGATGACATCGTGGCGCTCGACCCCGGCGAGGCCTATGAGTTTTCTGGGCTGGATGTGGTCAACAATGTTTATGACGGGCTGGTCGAACTGGACCCGACCCAAGGTGGGGCGATGGTGCCGGGCCTTGCGGAAAGCTGGTCGGTGTCGGACGATGGCCGGACCTTCAGCTTCAAGATGAAGCCTGGCATCACCTTTGCCTCTGGCAATCCGGTGCGCGCAGAAGATGCGGCTTGGTCCTTGCAGCGTGCGATCAAGCTGAACAAATCCCCCGCCTTCATTCTGGGTCAGTTTGGCTGGACGCCTGAAAATGTCGATAGCATGGTCAAGGCGGATGGCGATACGCTGACCCTGACCGTCGACAAGCCCTATGCACCGACCTTCCTTTACAACTGCCTGACCTCGGGTGTGGCGTCGGTGGTCGATAAGGAATTGGTGATGCCGAACGAGGTTGCCGGAGACTTCGGCAACGAATGGCTGAAATCCAATTCGGCGGGCACCGGGGCCTATGTGCTGAAATCCTTCAAGCCGAACGAAGGCTATATCCTTGAAGCAAACCCGACGCATTGGCGCGGGGCCCCTGCGATTGCCAAGGTCTTCATGCAGCATGTGCCCGAAGCCGCCACCCAGCGTTTGCAGCTGGAAAAAGGCGATATCGACATCGCACGCGAGCTGACCCCGGTCGACATCGAAGGCCTGCAGGGCAATGCCGATGTGAAGATTCAAGGCGACGTCGGTGGGCAGATTTTCTACCTGTCCTTCAACCAAAAGAATGAACAGTACAAGAACCCCAAACTCTTGGACGCAATGCGCTGGGCCGTTGACTATGAGGGCATGGCGAACAGCTTCCTCAAGGGCAATATGGTCGTGCATCAAGCCTATCTGCCCAAGGGCTATCTTGGTGCTTTGGACGATCAGCCCTATAAGCTGGACATCGAAAAGGCCAAGGCACTGGTCGCTGAAAGCGGCATCGAGAACCCCAAGATTGTGTTGGACGTGCGCAACGCGACCGACCGGATGGAGATGGCGCAGTCGATCCAGAACACCTTTGGTCAGGCCGGCATCACGGTTGAGTTGAACATCGGCGAAGGGGCGGAACAGCTCAAGCGCTATCGTGCTCGCCAGCATGACGGCACCCTGCAAAGCTGGGGTCCCGATTATCCCGATCCCCACACCAACGCCTCGGCCTTCTCGATGAACGCGAACAACGCCGATGATGCGGGCACCGGTGGCCTTGCCTATCGCAACGCCTATGAACCGGGCGAGTTGCACGGCAAGACCGAAGCCGCGGTGATGGAGCGGGACGGCGAGGCGCGCAAGGCCATGTATGAAGAGATCCAGAAGGCGCATCGCGAAACCTCTCCCTTCATCGTGATGTTCCAGATCGGGTATCAGACCGGCCTGCGTGCCAATGTCGGCGGCTTCTACACCGGTGGCGCCACCGACTCGGCAGCCTACTGGACCGTAACCAAATAAGGACCCAAGGCCGGGCGGTCCGTTTGACCGCCCGGCCCTATTCCCATGTCAGAACCCCTTGCCGTCTCTCCGCTGGCCCGCTTGGCAAAAAGCCTGATCGGTATTGCCGTATCGTTGCTTTTCACCTTTGTCGGATTGCTGTTCGTCACCTTCATCATCGCGCGCATCGTGCCGATCGATCCTGTGCTGTCGATCCTTGGCGACCGCGCCACCGACGCCCAGATCGCCGCCGAACGGTTGCGCCTGGGGCTGGACGAGCCGATGTGGAAGCAATTCGGCATCTATGTCTGGCAGGCACTGCAAGGCGATTTCGGCGTCTCGATCCGTACGCGCGAGCCGGTGATCGAGGAAATCGCCCGCTTCTTTCCGGCCACGCTGGAACTGGCCACACTGGCCACCCTTTTCGGTGTCGCACTGGGCGTGCCGGCCGGGGTGCTTGCGGCCACCAAGCCCGGATCTTGGGCCGATCAGATCGTGCGGCTTGTCGGCCTGATGGGCTATTCGATGCCAGTTTTCTGGCTGGGTCTGATGGGGCTTTTGTTGTTTTACGGCGTGCTGGGCTGGGTGGGCGGACCGGGGCGGTTGGATGCCGCCTTTGACATGATGTTCGAATTTGAGGTGACGGCGCATACCGGCATGATCTTGATCGACACCGCATTGGCCGGGCGCTGGGACATGTTTGCCAATGCCGTCTCGCATATCGTCTTGCCGGCGGGGCTTTTGGGCTATCTGTCCATGGCCTATATCAGCCGCATGACCCGGTCCTTCATGATGAACGAACTTGGTCAGGAATATATCACCACCGCCCGCGTCAAGGGCATGCCCGAATCCCGTGTGATCTGGGTTCATGCGATGCGAAACGTCATGGTGCCGCTGATTACCGTGGTGGCCCTGTCTTACGCCAGCCTGTTGGAAGGTGCGGTGCTGACCGAGACGATCTTTGGTTGGCCGGGTCTGGGCAGCTATATCACCGATGCCTTGATGGCGAACAATATGCCCGCGGTCATGGGCGGAACCATCGTTGTTGGCATGGTGTATATCGGGCTGAATCTTCTCAGCGACATCCTGTACAAACTCGTCGATCCGAGGGCCAGAACATGAGCGCGGGCATGAGCCAGATCACCACTTGGCTGCGTGATCCGAACCCGACCTCGCGGCGGCAGGCGCGGCTGGGGCAGGCCTATATGGCGTGGCTTCGGATGCGACGGAATCCTTTGGCGATGGTGGGGTTGGGCATTGTCGCTGTCTTGATGATCATGGCGGCTTTTGCGCCGTGGCTTGCCCCGCATGATCCCATCACGCAGGACCTGTCGAACCGCCTGCACCCGCCCTTTACCCCGGGGCATATTCTGGGCACGGATGATTTCGGCCGCGATATCCTGTCCCGCATCCTTTACGGCAGCCGCATCACGCTGTTCATCATCGGCCTTGTCGCCGTGACCGCCCCGGTCTTTGGCTTGGCCGTTGGCACCGTTGCGGGTTATTTCGGCGGTTGGACCGATGAAATCCTGATGCGGATCACCGATATCTTCCTCGCCTTTCCCAAGCTGATCTTGGCGCTGGCGCTGGTGGCTGTGCTTGGCCCCGGCATGGAAAACGCCATTCTTGCCATCGCCATCACCTCATGGCCGCCCTATGCCCGCGTGGCGCGGGCGGAAACCCTGACGGTCCGCACATCTGACTATATCGCCGCCGTCCGCCTGCAAGGCGCGGGGCCGGTGCGGATCATCCTTGGCCATGTCATGCCGATGTGCCTGCCCTCGGTCATCATCCGGGTGACGCTGGACATGGCAGGCGTGATCCTGATTGCCGCTGGATTGGGATTCCTTGGCCTTGGGGTGCAACCTCCGCTGCCGGAATGGGGGGCGATGATTTCGGCAGGTCGCAAATACCTTTTTGAACAATGGTGGGTCGCCACCATGCCGGGGCTTGCCATCTTTATCGTGTCCCTCGGCTTCAACCTGCTGGGCGACGGCTTGCGCGATGTTCTTGACCCAAGGAGTGCCGGAAGATGAGCCTCCTTTCTGTAAAAAACCTCCGCGTGAGTTTCGACACCGAGGCCGGTCTGGTCGAGGCGGTGCGCGGCGTCTCCTTTGACCTTGGCCGCGAACGGTTGGGGATTGTGGGGGAATCCGGGTCCGGCAAAACCATGACCGGCCGCGCCGTCTTGCGTCTGATCCGCCCGCCGGGCCGGATCGAGGCGGACAGTCTGCTGTTTGATGGCCAAGACCTGATGACCGCATCCGAGCGCGAGATGCGCGCCCTGCGCGGCCCCCGCATCGCCATGGTGATGCAAGACCCGAAATACAGTCTCAACCCGGTGATGAAGGTTGGTGCGCAACTGGTCGAAGGCCTGCGGCAGCGCGACCGCATGTCGAAAATGGACGCCCATGACAAGGCCATCGCCGCGTTGGAGGCTGTCCAGATTCGCGACCCCGAGCGGGTGATGGAAGCCTATCCGCATGAGTTGTCGGGCGGCATGGGGCAGCGGGTGATGATCGCCATGATGCTGATCCCGAACCCGGACCTCTTGATCGCCGATGAGCCGACCAGTGCGCTGGACGTGACCGTTCAGGCAGAGGTTCTGGCCATTCTGGACAATCTTGTGAAAACCCGCGGCATGGGGTTGATCTTTATCAGCCACGATTTGCGGTTGGTGGCGCGGTTCTGCGACCGGGTTTTGGTCATGTACAAGGGGCGGGTGGTCGAAGAACTCGCGGCGAAAGACCTTATGCAGGCCAAGCACCCCTATACCCAAGGGCTTTTGAACTGCCTGCCCCGCATCGGCGGCCCGCGTCAGCCCCTGCCGGGGCTGGACCGCAGCGCAGATTGGGCGGTGTGACATGGCGCTGATTGAAATCGACAACCTCTCGGTCACCTTCCTGTCCAAGGGGCACAGGGTGAACGCGGTCAAGGATGTTTCCCTGTCTGTCGCGGCGCAGGAAAGCTTTGGCTTGGTGGGCGAGAGCGGGTCCGGAAAATCGACCATTCTGCGGGCGATCTGTGGGCTGGCGCCCATCTCGGGTGGGGCGATCCGCATCGGCGGGCAGGTCTTGGACCGCAAGGCGGGCAAGGCCTTTGCCGTGCGGGTGCAGATGGTCTTTCAAGACCCCTATGCAAGCCTGCATCCGCGCCACACCATCGACCGCACGCTTTCGGAACCACTGGCGATCCATGGGATCGGCGACACCGATGCCCGTGTGATGCGGGCGCTGGATGATGTCGGCCTGCCGCGCAACTTCCGCTTCCGCTTTCCCCACCAGCTTTCGGGTGGCCAACGGCAGCGCGTCGCCATCGCCCGCGCGCTGATGCTGGAGCCTGAAATCCTGCTGCTGGATGAACCGACCTCTGCGCTGGATGCCAGCGTTCAGGCCGAAACCCTGAACCTTCTGAACCGTCTCCGGGCCGAGCGTGGACTGACCTTCCTGATGGTCAGCCATGACCTCGCGGTGATCGACCACATGTGTGACCGGGTGCTGGTGATGCAGCACGGGGCCGCGGTTGAGGAGTTGACCCGCGACCAACTTGCTGGGGCGCAGATGAAAACCGACTATGCCCGCAGCCTGTTTGCGGCCAGTGCTGACCGGATGCTTGCCGGCTGAAAGGACCACCTGATGATCCCCGTTTTTGACGGCCACAACGATTTTCTTCTGCGGCTTTACCAGCACCCTGACCAACGCGACGCGCTGTGGCTGACCGGCGGGGCCGAGGGCCATCTTGATCTGCCGCGCATGAAAAAGGGCGGTTTTGCGGGTGGCTTTTTCGCCATCTACATTCCCTCACCCATCGCCCATGATGCACCGGATTATATGGCGGCGATGGAAAACCCGCCGTTCTCGCTGCCCCTGCCCGCGCTGATCGACCACCACACCGCCCAACCCATCGCGCTGGCCAAGGCCGGACATCTGATGTGGATGGAGCGGGTGTCCAACGGCGCCTTCAAGATCTGCCGGACCGTCGCGGAGTTGCGTGAGTGTCTGGCGCGCGGGGTGATTTCGGCCATCCTTCACATGGAAGGCGCCGAGGCAATCGACCCCGATCTTGACGCGCTGCATGTGTTTCATGCCATGGGCCTGCGCTCGCTTGGGCCGGTCTGGTCGCGGCCCACGGTCTTTGGAAACGGCGTGCCGTTTGCCTTCCCGTCAGGGCCCGATACCGGGGACGGTCTGACCGAGGCGGGCAAGCGGTTGGTCAAAGAATGCAACCGCCTGCGGATCATGCTGGACATGAGCCATATCAACGAAAAGGGGTTCTGGGATGTGGCCGGGCTGACCGACGCGCCCTTGGTGGCGACCCACTCGAACGCACATGCGGTGACGCCGTCATCGCGGAACTTGACCGACAAACAACTGGCCGCAATCCGTGAAAGCGGTGGCATGGTGGGGCTGAACTATGCGACCTCTTTCCTGCGTCGCGATGGCAAGCAATCGGCCGACATGGGGTGGGAGGATGTTCTGGCCCATCTCGACCACCTGCTCGAGTATTTGGGCGAGGACCATCTTGGGCTGGGCTCGGATTTCGACGGTGCGACCCTGCCCAAGGGGATCGGCGATGTGGTCGGCCAACAGGCGCTTTTGCAGGCCATGCGCGACCACGGCTATGGCGAGGCGCTGATCCGCAAGATCGCCCATGAGAATTGGTTTGCCGTGCTGGAACGGACCTGGGGTTAGGTCGGGCTGAAGCCCAACTTACGGGGTTGCTAAGGCGGTCTGTGACCTGACGGTGTCCGTCTTGATTGGTGTGCCAGCAGGTTTTCGCTTGTTTGGTGCAAGGGGAAGATCGGAAACCCGCGCATCGTGTACCCGTGCAAGGCACAAGCGGTGCAAAGTGGCGCGGTTGCGCGCAGGCTGGGCCGATATCCTTTGGATCGGAGGCCGCCCATGACACGCAAACTCTTTGCCCTTGCCCCTTTGGCTCTTGCCATCTTTGGCCTTGGCGGATGCCTCGCCAGTGATGCTGAACGTGGCCTTGCCGGTGCGGCGGGGGGCGCAGTTTTGTCTGATGTGACGGGGGGCAGCCCCCTGACCGGGGCCGTCCTTGGAGGTGCCGCGGGCTATTTCTGCCGCGACCTGAACGTGCCGGGGTGTGAGAACAGGTAAAGACAAAGGGGCGCGTTTGGACGCGCCCCTTTGTCATGTCTTCAAGCCGTCAAATCAGGACAATCAATCGTCCATTTTGAGCGTCATCGGCAGGCAAAATCCTGTCCCGTGTGGGCACACGATTGGCAGGCCAATCGCTGCCGCCCACCGTCCCTCAAAATTGGACAATCAATTGTCCATTTTGAGGGCGGCAATAAACGCCTCTTGCGGGATTTCCACCTTGCCGAACTGGCGCATCCGCTTTTTCCCGGCCTTCTGCTTTTCCAAGAGCTTCTTCTTCCGGGTCGCGTCGCCGCCATAGCATTTGGCGGTCACGTCCTTGCGCATGGCCGACAGGGTTTCGCGGGCAATAACCCGCGCGCCGATGGCGGCCTGAATCGGAATTTTGAACATGTGCCGGGGGATCAGGTCTTTCAGCTTTTCCACCATGGCGCGGCCACGCGCTTCGGCCCGGTCGCGGTGAACCATGATCGACAGGGCATCGACGGGTTCTTCGTTCACAAGGATCGACATCTTCACAAGGAAGTCTTCCCGGTATTCCGAGATGGTATAGTCAAAGCTCGCATAACCCTTGGTCACCGATTTCAGCCGGTCGTAGAAGTCAAAGACCACCTCGGCCAAGGGCAGGTCATATTCCACCATGGCCCGGTTGCCAGCATAGGTCAGGTTCAGCTGGATGCCGCGGCGTTCTTGGCACAGCTTTAGGATGTCGCCCAGATATTCGTCCGGCACCATGATCGTGGCCTTGATGCGCGGCTCTTCGATGTGGTCGACATAGGTCAGGTCGGGCATGTCGGCGGGGTTGTGCAATTCGCGCACTTCGCCGTCTTTCATGTACAGCTTGAACACAACCGACGGTGCGGTGGTGATCAGGTCAAGGTCATATTCGCGTTCCAGACGGTCGCGGATCACCTCAAGGTGCAACAGCCCAAGGAAGCCGCAGCGGAAGCCAAAGCCAAGGGCTGCCGAGGTTTCCATCTCGGTCGAGAAAGAAGCGTCGTTGAGCGACAATTTTTCGATGGCGTCGCGCAGCGCCTCAAAGTCATTGGCGTCCACGGGGAACAGGCCGCAGAACACCACAGGTTGCGCGGGTTTGAAGCCCGGCAAAGCCGCGTCGCAGCCGCGGCGTTCATGGGTGATGGTGTCACCAACACGGGTGTCGCGAACCTGTTTGATGGAGGCGGTGAAGATGCCGATCTCACCCGGGCCAAGCTCGGCGATATCTACCATTTGCGGTTTCAGCACGGCCAGTTTGTCGATGCCGTAAACCGCATTGGTTTGCATCATCCGGACGCGGTCGCCCTTTTTCATGACGCCGTCCATGATGCGGACCATGACGACAACGCCGAGGTAGGGGTCATACCAGCTGTCGACCAGCATCGCCTTCAAGGGTGCCTCGCGGTCGCCCTTGGGGGCGGGCAGGCGGGTGACGATGGCCTCGAGCACATCGGGGATGCCGATGCCGGATTTGGCCGAAATGGCGACGGCGTCCGACGCATCAAGGCCGATCACGTCTTCGATGTTTTGCTTGACTCGTTCGGGTTCGGCGGCGGGCAAGTCGATCTTGTTCAGGACCGGCACGATTTCGTGGCCCGCGTCCAGCGCATGATAGACGTTGGCCAAGGTCTGCGCCTCGACCCCCTGAGAGGCGTCGACGACCAAAAGCGAGCCTTCGACCGCGCGCATGGAGCGGGAGACTTCGTAGGCAAAGTCGACGTGACCGGGGGTGTCGATCAGGTTTAGGATATAGGTCTTGCCGTCCTTGGCCGGGTATTCGATCCGGACGGTGTTGGCCTTGATGGTGATGCCGCGCTCGCGCTCAATATCCATTGAGTCAAGGATCTGCGCCTTCATATCGCGTTCGGCCACCGTGCCGGTCATCTGGATGAGCCGGTCGGCAAGGGTGGATTTGCCGTGGTCGATATGGGCCACGATGGAGAAGTTGCGGATGAGGTCAAGCTGGGTCATGGCCGCGGATATATAGGAGTGATGCTTGCCGGGGAAGAGGCTGTGTTGGGGCGAAACCGGGTGTCACCGGGCCTAATCCAGACTGGTGATCTGATACTGCGCGCCTGCCAGCCATTCGGGGTTGATCGTGACCCCCCAGCCGGGGGCGTCGGTGACAGTGGCGTGGCCATCGGTGATCGCATAGGGCTGGTCAAGGAACAGCCCCTCTTGCCACGGGTAATAGTCTGGGCCTTCGATGGAGAACTCCAGATATTTGCCGGCGTTCGGAATGGCGCGCAGAAGGTGCATGGTGCACATCGTCACCAAAGACAGGTTCGCGGCATGGGGCGTGACAGGCAGGCCATGGGCGGCGGCCATGCGACACACCGCAAGCGTGCGGTGCATCCCGCCCATATACATGATGTCGGGCTGGGCAATGTCGACGGCGCGGCGGTCTAACATCAACTGCCAGCTTGAATATTCGCAATCCTGCTCACCGCCCGCCACATCCAGCGAGAGGGCCGCGCGCACCTCGGCGGTCTGGTCGGGTTCCCAATAGGGGCAGGGTTCCTCGAAATGGTTGATGCCGTGGTCTTGCAGCATCTGGCCCACTTCGATGGCGCGTTTGGGGGAATAGCAGGAATTGCCATCCACCAGCTTGTCGATCCCATCGCCCAGCGCTTTTGACACGGCGGGGATGACGGCCTCGGTGCGGCCGGGCCATTCGTCGGCGTCGCGGCCACATTCCGCCCCGACGCGCCATTTGAAGGCGGTGAAGCCGTAAGTGTCGCGCAGTTTGACAAAGCGGGCGGCTTCGTCTTCGGGCGTGATGTCGCGCTTCATGGAGCTGGCATAGGCGCGCACGCGGCCGGGGCTGCCGCCCAAAAGCGTGGCGACCGGCTTGCCCTCGACCTTGCCGCGCAAGTCCCACAGGGCGGTATCAAGACCGGTCTGCGCCCGGCGCAGATAGCTGCCGGGAAATTTGTGTTCTCGTTCATAGATGCGCTGGATGGTATCCGCAAAATCCAGTGCATCGGTACCAAGGGCATAGGGGGCGACCTGACGGTGAAACACCTGCGCCGTGATATCGGCATGATAGGTCGACATTTGCCCCCAGCCCTGCGCGCCGGTTTCAGAGGTGGCGCGGACGAAACTGACGGCGGGCGTGGTGAAGGTTTCCAGTTTGACAAGTTTCATGGTCGCTCCCTTGCGTGTGTCAGGCTAAGCTGTGCACCTGACGGGGGCGTGTCGGTTCCCGACGCGGATGGTTTGGCGGCGACCGAAGGAGCCTCCGGCGGGAGTATTTAGGCCAAGATGAAAGCAGCAGAACCGATTCTGATCGTGGCGCATGGGCAGCCCTCTGACCCGGCCCCGGCCGAGGCCGTTTTGGCGCAGTTGGCCGTTGCGGTTTCCGCATTGCTGCCGGGGCGTAAGGTGGGATCGGCCACCTTGGCAGCACCGGGGGCCTTGGCGGCGGCCTTGGCAGCGGCGGGGCCGGGGGGCGCGGTGTTTCCGTTGTTCATGGCGGGTGGATGGTTCACGCGGGTGCATTTGCCGGGGCAGTTGGTCAAGGCCGGGGCCGTGGACTGGCGGGTGCTAGAGCCTTTTGGCTGTTTGGAGGCCGTTCAGGATTTGGCGGTTCAGCTGGTGTTGGAGAGCGGTGCGGAGGAGGCGATCATCGCTGCCCATGGCAGTTTCAAAAGCCCGGTCCCGGCGGCCATAGCGGGCCGGGTGGCGGCCGCGGTCGCTGCGCGGGGGCTGCGGGTCGGCTGCGGTTTTATCGACCAAGAGCCGCGTCTGGCCGGTTTGACCGGGTTTGGCGCGCAGGCGGTTTGTCTGCCGTTTTTCGCGGCCGAGGGCGGGCATGTGGCCAAGGACATTCCCGCCGCCTTGGCCGAGGCGGGGTTTCAGGGGCGGCTGTTGCCCGCCTTGGCGCTGGATGCGCGGGTGCCGGGCCTTATTGCCGAGGCGATCCGGGCGGGGCGCGGCGTTTGTGAGGGGGCCTGTCGCTGGGGCTAGGGCGGGGCTAACCCCGCCCTTGGGCGTGTTAAACCGTGTGCAGATAGAGGTCGAAATCCACCTCGGAAACCGTGCGCATGACGCGGGCATATTCGGCCGCTTTCACGGCGGTGAACGTGCGGTGCATGTCTTCGCCCAAAGCGGCCTTTAGAAACTCTGACCCCTGCGCCAGTTTGATCGCCGAGCGCCAATCGTCGGGCATCACCACAGGGCTTTCCGCGTCATAGCCATTTCCGGTGACCTCTGGGCCGGGGTCGATCTTGTGCTTCAGCCCGTGGCGGATGCCCGCCAAGACGGTGGCTGCCACCAGATAGGGATTGGAGTCGACGCCGGCCGGGCGATGTTCGATGCGGCGGGCGCGAATATCCCCCGCCGGGATGCGCAAGGCGACCGAGCGGTTGTTGACGCCCCAAGTCGGGCTGACGGGGGCATAGCTTTGGCTGGCAAAGCGCCGCCATGAATTGGCGTGCGGCGCGAACACAAGCATGCTTTCGCCCATGGTCTGCTGCAAGCCGCCGATGGCGTGCTTGATGGTGTCGTTATACTGGCCCTCGACCGCCTCGACAAAGACGTTCTGGCCTTTGGCGTCCTGCATCGAGACATGAAAATGCATGCCGGAGCCTGCGTAATTCTCATTCGGTTTGGCCATGAAACAGGCGGTGACGCCGTGTTGGCGGGCATGCAGGCGCACCAGCCGCTTCAACCGCATCAGATCATCTGCCGCCTGCATCACGTTTTCGCGGTAATGCAGCGTCAACTCATACTGGCCCGGCGCGAATTCGGAAATCAGGGTTTCGGCCTTGATGCCTGCCGCCTTGGCCCCGGCGTAGACGTCGTTGAACAGGGGCAGCATGCCGTGCAGCTGATCCACCGAATAGACATCAGTCTTGGAATTGCGGCGGCGGTCCAGCACATCGCGGGCCGGGATCATCTTGCCATTCGCGTCGCGGTCATTTTCCAGCAGGAAGAACTCCAGCTCAAAGGCCCCGGCGGGGAAAAGCCCTTCGGCGGCCATGGCATCGACCTGATTTTGCAAGGCGTGGCGCGGGTCCGATGTCATCTGGCTGCCATCCAGATTGTAAAGCGACAAGAACACCTCGCCGCGCGGCGGATTGGTTCCGGCCAGCGGCACCAGCGTGCCGGGAATCGGCCAAGCCCGGCGGTCGCCATCGCCCTGATCCCAGATCAGCCCGGTTTCATGCACATCTTCGCCGCAGATATCGAGACCCAAGATCGAGATCGGCATGTGCCGACCGGATTTATAGATCGACAACAGTTCGTGGCGCCGGATGATCTTGCCGCGCCCGATGCCGTTGGAATCGTGCAGGATGATGTCAAAAGCCTCAATTTCCGGATGGGCTTCGAGAAAGGTTTCGGCCTCGGTCACGCTGGAGCCGGAAGGGGAAAGGGTGGTCATCTGTCTGGTCTTTCAGGCGAAAAGTTCGGTCAACACGTCGTCAAAAGCGGCGATCAAGCGATCGACCTGACGTTTTCGTGTCTTTGGGCTGATAAGCATCATATTGTGGAAGGGCGCAATCAAACTTCCCCGATTGAGAAGGGCGGTGTGCAGCGCGGCCTCGACCTGCGGCTGATGGGCAAAGCCCGCCTCGGTGCCGTTTTTCAGCGGGCCGGGGGCGCAGATAAATTCCACCCGTGCGCCAACGCGCACGACGTGCCACGGGGCCTTGTGACGGTCGATGACCTTGGCCAAACCATGGGCGAGCCGTTCGGCCAGCTTTTCCATGTGCGCATAATTCTTGGCGGTCATCACCTCTGACAGGGTGGCGCGCAAGCAGGCGAATTGCATCGGGTTGGCCGAAAGCGTGGTGCCCATGCCGGAATGGCCGGGCGCGCGGGCGGCGTTGGCCTCCTCATACCGCTGCGCGGTTTCGTCGGTCAGGCCCCAAACGGCCGTGGGCATGCCGCCGGCCACGCATTTGCCGACAACAAAGATATCGGGCGACAGCGAATGGACACGGGTATAGCCGCCCAACCCGCTGGAAATGGTGTGGGTTTCGTCGATGATAAGAAGCGCGCCATAACGGCGCGAGAGTGTGCGCAATCCGTCATGGAAGCCCGCATCAGGCAACACCATGCAGGAATTTGTCATCACAGGTTCGGTCAGGATTGCCGCGATTTCGCCGGTCTGAAGTGCGGCCTCAACGGCGGCCAGATTGTTGAATTCGACGCAGGTGGCCCCCAGTGTCAGGTCAGCAACCTGCCCCATAAGCCCTTGACGGTTCTGAGTTTTCCCGTTCACCAGTTCGACCATCGCGTCGTCCACGGTGCCGTGGTAGCAGCCGTTGAACACAAGGATCTTGGGTCGCCCTGTAATGGCGCGGGCGACGCGGATGGCGAAACGGTTGGCATCGGTTGCCGTGGTGGCGATCTGCCAGCGGAAGGGGCCAAAGATGTCGCGCAAGAGTTGACCAGCCGCAAGCGCGTCTTCGGTTGGCAGCATATAGGTCAGACCACGGGTGGCCTGATGGCGGATGGCGCGGGCCAGCGGATCGGGCGAGTGGCCGAACATGCTGCCGGTGTCGCCCAAGCAGAAATCGTCAATCTCATAGCCGTCAATATCCGTGATCCGTGCGCCCTTGGCCTTGGCGACAAGGGGCAGGTGCGGCATCGGCCAATCTTTCATCCAATGCAGCGGCACGCCGGACAGGAACACCTCACCGCCGTTGGCCAGTGCCGCCTTGGCCTTGGTGCGCGCAGCAGCATAGCGTTTGGCTTCGCGCGTGGCGAAGGTGGACAGGCGGTCGGCAGCAATGCCGGCGATCAGATCTTGGGCCATGGGGCGACTCCCTGAAAGGCTCGCTGTGTTATGGCGCAAAATTTGATCAAATCAAAGGGTGCTGCGAATTATCGGCGAAAATTCTTGGGGCATGATTTTTCTGCGCGCAGCAGAACCTCATGCTTTCACCCGCACCTCAATCAGCCTTGGCCCGTCTTGCGGCTGCATAAGCGCCCAGTGCAGCGTCTCGGGGTCAAGCGGCACCGAGGTGAAGGGCAGATCGCAGGCGGCGGCGAAGGGCTCCAGTTTCAAGGGCGAGGGGTGGCAGCCGATCACTTCGGTATTGGCCGCACGCATGGCGTCGGCGATCTCGTTATAGGCGGCGTTGTTCCAGACAAGGAAGGTGATGGGCAGATGTTCATCAACGGCGGTGCGCAATTCGCCCGGCGAAAATTGCAGCCCGCCATCGCCGATCAGGCAAACGACCTTCACCCCCGGTGCGCCAATTGCCGCGCCCACGGCGGCGCCGGGACCATAGCCCAGCGCGCCATAGCCGGTCGCGGCGTTGAAAAATCCATGCGGACGGTCATGGTCATAATACAGATTGGCAGCATAAATCGGCTGGGTGCTGTCGGCCACGATCAGGCAATTCGGCATGGCGCTGCGGATCACCTCGACCATCTCAAGCCGGTTCGGCATCAGCGGTTCCAGATGGCCGATCTCGGCGCGGGCCTTTTGCCGGGTGGCTTCGGCGCGGGCGGCCCCATCGGTTTTGTGCGCCGTCAGAAGCGGCAAAAGCGTGGCCATGGTTGCGCCCGCATCGCCGTGCAGGCGCAGGGCGGCGGGCAGGCGGGCCAGTTGTTCGGCGCAGGCGTCGATGCGGATCATGTCTTCGGGGGCGGGCAGGTCGCCCACGACATACATATCGTAATCGGTCCACCCGAACTCGGTGCCGATGGCCAAAACGCGGTCGGCCCCCCGGATCAACTCGCGCACGGACGACAGGCTGGGCGAGGCCGGGACGGTCAAGGGATGGTCATGCATTTGGCCGCGGGCATTGGTGGTTTGGACCACGGGGGCGTCCAGCTTTTCGGCCAGTGCGCGCAGGGCGGTTTCCTGTCCGCGTGTGCCGCCTCCGGCAAGGATCACCACGCGGCTGGCGGCGTTCAGAAGGGCTGCGGCCTCCTCTACCCCCTTGGCCGCGGCGCGCGGCGCGGGCGCGTTGGGCGCTGGCAGCGCGGGACATTCCATCGGCATCACATCGGTCGGCACCTCGATATGCACGGGGCCGGGGCGGCCGGTGGCCATGGTTGCAAAAGCCCAATCCA
The DNA here is from genome assembly GCA_937927675.1 of uncultured Paracoccaceae bacterium. Classification (GTDB taxonomy): domain Bacteria; phylum Pseudomonadota; class Alphaproteobacteria; order Rhodobacterales; family Rhodobacteraceae; genus Tabrizicola_A. The sequence goes on from CALBSG010000037.1 coordinate 15,173, forward strand.
GTGTTTCGGCCACTTGGGACGGCTCGGTGATGCGGCGGGTCGGGCACAGGGCGGCGACCATGGCCTGTTGATCGGGCAGTTCGTGTAACAGCCCCCACCCCTTGCCCAAGCTGCCGCGGCGATTGACGCCGGAAATCACCAGCATCGGGATCGAATCTTCGCGCGCTTGGGCCATGGCGGTCAGCGCGTTGGTCAGGCCGGGGCCGGTGATGACCAGCGCCACGCCGGGCTTGCCTGTGGCCCGGGCATAGCCGTCAGCCATGAAGGCGCAGCCTTGTTCGTGGCGTGCGGTGACATGGCGCACCGGGCTGCCGGACAGCCCCCGATACATTTCAACCGTATGCACGCCGGGGATGCCAAAAACCACCTCGACGCCACGGGCGTGCAGCCCTTCGACCAGTCTCATACCGACGGTGTTCATGCGGCTTCTCCTTGGGTTTGGCCGGCAAAGGCGGCGATACGGTCACAAGCGATTTCGATCGCGGCATCGGGTTGAGTGAGCGACAGGCGAAGCCACCCCGCCAGCCCCGCACCAAAGCTTTCGCCGGGCATGCAGGCGACCCCAGTCGCCGCCAAAAGCGCGCGGGCAAAGCCTTCGCCACTCATCCCGGTGGTGCGAATGTCCAAAAGCGCAAACATCCCCGCCTCGGGGCGGTGAACCGCAAGGCCAGCCGTCCCGTGCAGCCGCCCATGGATCAGTGCGGCGCGGCGGGCAAACCGTTCTGCCATGCCGCGGGCTACGGGCGATCCTTCGGTGATGGCCTGTGCGGTCATGTCGGCGATAAAGGGTTGGCTGCCGAACAGCATGGTTTCCGAAAGCGGCAGCAGTTTGGTGCAAAACGCCTCGGGTCCAATGCACCATCCTGACCGAAAGCCGGGCGCGGCGTGGGATTTGGAGATCGACGAGGTGACGACGGTGCGGTCGGCCAGATCGGGGAAATCCAAGGGCGAGGCAAAGGGCACGCCGTCGAAAATCAGATCCTCATAAACCTCATCGGCGACGATCCACAGATCATGCGCGCGCGCCAAGGCGCCAAGGGCCGCGATGTCGGCGGCCCGCAGGACGGCACCGGTCGGGTTATGGGGCGAATTCAGGAACAAGACGCGGGTCTGCGGGGTGATCTTCGGGGCCACATCGGCGGCTTGCAGGCGAAAGCCCATCTCGGGGCGCAGGGCAACGGCAACCGCCGCAGCGCCGGTGGCGGCGATCAAGCCTTCATAGGTGGCATACATCGGGTCAGCGACGATCACCTCATCCCCCGGACCCAAAAGCGTGCAGAGAACCGCATAAAGGGAGGTCTGGGTGCCGGGCAATGTCAGCACGTTTTCCGGGCCAAAGGTGCGACCGCGACGGGCCGTATAGCGCGCGGCAAGGGCGGCAAGGGCCGCAGGCTCGCCATGCCCGTTGGAATAGCCGGTGCGCCCGGCCGCCATTGCGGTTGATGCGGCGGCGATCAGGCCGGGCGGGCAGGGCACATCCGGCTCGCCGATGGTCAGTTCGATCACCTCGCGCCCTTCGGCCTTCATCTGGCGGGCAAGGCGGTGAACCTCCCATTTGGCACCGCCAAGGCCTTGCAGGCGTTGGGTCAGGGGAGAGTAGCGCATGGATCAAGCACCCGTCAGGTCAATGTTCAAAATGGCCGAGATGGCCCCAAGGCCGATGGATTCCAACTCTCCGGCAGCAAAACCGTCGGGCAGGGCCGACCCTTCCAGCCAGAGCCCGTCGATTACGGCGTTGCAGGCGATTGCATCGCGGCGGATCTGGTCAGGCTGGACAGCCGGGCGGGGCAGGTGCGCGATGAGCATTTCCAGAATATCGCGATACGCGCGATAGCCTTGTTCATGCACCTCGCGCATGGCGGGATCCGTGCGCAGCGCATTGAGAAAACCTGCCCAAAGGCCAAGACGCTTTGGGTCCACGACCGGCGGGCGCAAGGACGCCGAGACAAAGGCTACAAGCCGCCCCTTTGGATCCAGATCGCCGCTCTGTATGGCGGTGGCGCTGTCGCGGGTCAGCATCTCCATCAGGCGGCGATAGGCGGCGCGAGTCAGTTCTTCTTTCGACGAAAAATAGTGACGGATCAGGCCCGGTGTCACGCCGGCCCGGTCGGCAATTGCGCGCACGGTCGCCGCCTGCGGCCCTCCCATGGCGACAAGATCCATGGCGGCCGCAATCAGCGCATCGCGCCGGGCCTCTTCGCTTTCCCGTTTGTAGATCTTGCGATCGGAGGACATCTCGCCACTGTTATACGAGTGAATAATTGTCGGGACGGTGCCCCCTGTTGCGACTTTACGCAAGGGCCAAAGGTCTGGCGATCCGCAAAATAGAGCGAATTATCTATCGAATGGGGCCTTTGGTCGCGGACGCCCTGCCGTCGAACCGATTAGGTCTCGCCCGACACATCCTTGTGGATGATGACATCGGCCTGCGGATAGGCCTGCAAGATGGCCCGGCGCAAGCCCGCGCCAATATCATGTGCGTCGCGCAGGGTCTGGCTGCCATCCAGTTCGATGTGCAGGTTGACGAAAATCCGGCTGCCGGCCGTCCGGGTTTTCAGGTCGTGATAGCCATGAACGCCCGGCCACTGATCCGCGATGCGGCCGATGCCGGCGATGATTTCGGGGTCGGCCCGGCGATCCATCAGCGCGTCCCAAGCGCCCTTGCCAATGCGCAGCGCGCCCAAGGACAGCATGACCGCGGCCCCGATGGCCACGATGCTGTCGATCTGCCCCATCCCAAAGGTCGAAGACGCCCAAAGCGAGGCGATGGCACCAAGGTTTGGCAAAAGGTCGCCAAGATAATGCAGCCGATCCGCCGCCACCACCTTGGATCCGGTACGGCGGGCCACCCGCCCTTGCCACATCACAAGCCCTAGCGTCATCACGACGGAAAGCCCCATCACCACCATGCCGCGACCCTGCGATTGCAGGGGGGCCGTGGTCGGGTCCAAAAGCCGCTGGCTGGCGGCGAATGCGATGATGGCGGCAGAAATCAGAATGAAGATCGCCTGTCCCAAGGCGGCGAGATCTTCGGCGCTGGTATGGCCAAAGGCATGATCTTCGTCTGCGGGCTTGGCGGCATAGATCAAGGCGGCCATTGCGGCCAGCGACATCATCAGATCCATCGCGCTGTCTGCCAGCGATGCCGCGACCGACAGTGCCCCGGTTTCCCCCAAAGCCCAAAGCTTCAGCGCCACCAAAAGTGCAGCCATTCCAACCGATGCCGCGCCAGCGGTCAGGGTGAGGCGGGTGGAGGTATCGGTCGACATCGGGAGACTCTCGGTAGAATGCAGGCCTGCCGCATAAGGCCGGGACGAAGGCCGATCAAGGACGAAGTTGCGCCCCGCTCATGGCCGCCGCGCCCGATGCGGCGACTTATTCCAACACTTCTCCGGGCAGAACGCCCCAGAGCGCGGTCTTTTCCACCCAGCCCTTTTCACCTTGAATGTTCATCCGGCACCAATCGGGCTGGCATTCCAAAAGTCGGCCGGTCACGCCGCTCTCTGCCTCGAAGGTGATGGAGGCTTGCGTATCGGGCCTGCTGTAGAACTTTGCCATCTCTGCGGTGACCAAGGCGGTGCGGACCCCGGACAGCAGCGCGTAATGCACCCAACCACCCATGCCCTCGGCATCCTCAACCCGGCGCCAGTTTTCATGTTCGGCTGTGACGCGCAGCGGCATCCCGGCGGTGGTGAACACCCAGTCGATGCGGTGCGTCAGACTCGGGCCGCGGCGGGCGTTGCCCTCATTGCCCTTCAGGCTGACGAACCGCGGGATGGGCAGGTTGGTCACGGCCCCCTTTGACGGATCACGCGGGGGAACGATGGGTTTGGCGGCAGGTGCCGGCGCGGGGGCAGCAGCGGCCGGCTGGACGGGGGCAGGGGCCGCGACCACAGGTTCGGCCACCTCTGGCGTCGGCGGCGCAATGCCCGAGCGCGTCTTGGGTCGCGGAGACGAGGTGACGCCTGTTGCGGCACTTTCGGCAGGGGCGCCCAAGGCGGCCGTTGCCTCGCCGCTGACCTGCGCCATGGCGCCGCCTGCGCTGATCGCCAGCGCCAGAACCGCCGCTGCGACTTCCCGAATTCCCATCATCGCCCGTGCCTTTCGCAGACCCTTTGGTGGAATGACCGTGCCAAGGGTTGCAGTTACCGCTCACCGGGGCTTGTGCCTCGCCCCGCTTCCCGTCACTTTGCCATTCTGGACGAGGAATTGGAAGTGCAGGGAGGCCCCGATGCCCGCAGGACGCCTGAGTGTTGTCGTGACGCGACGCTTGCCCGAACCCGTGGAGACACGGATGAAGGAATTGTTTGACGTCGAGTTGCGCGACGATGATCGCCCGATGACCCGCGAGGAGTTGGCCGCCGCCATGGCGCGTGCCGATGTGCTGGTGCCGACGATCACCGATCAGATTGACGCGGGGCTGATCGCCAAGGCCGGCGAGCGGCTGCGGCTGATCGCCTCTTTCGGGTCTGGTGTGGATCACATCGATGTGGCCACAGCGCGAAGCCGTGGAATTCTGGTCTCGAACACCCCCGGTGTTGTCACCGAAGACACCGCCGATATGACCATGGCGCTGATGCTGTCCGTCACCCGCCGAATCCCCGAAGGTTTGGCGGTGATGCAATCGGGCAAATGGGAAGGCTGGGCGCCCACCGCGTTTCTGGGCGGCCGCCTTGGCGGGCGGCGTTTGGGCATCCTTGGCATGGGGCGGATCGGTCAGGCGGTGGCGCGGCGGGCCCGCGCCTTTGGCTTGCAGGTGCATTATCACAACCGCAAACGCCTGCGCCCCGAGATCGAGCAGGAATTGGACGCGACCTATTGGGAAAGCCTTGATCAGATGGTGTCGCGGATGGACATCCTGTCGATCAACTGCCCGCACACGCCGTCAACCTTCCATCTGATGAACGCCCGGCGGCTGAAGTTGATGAAACCCTCGGCCGTGATCATCAACACCTCACGCGGTGAAGTGATCGACGAAAACGCCCTTACCCGGATGCTGGCGTCACGCGAGTTGGCGGGCGCGGGGTTGGATGTTTACGAACACGGCACCGATGTGTCGGCCGATTTGCGCGCGTTGCCGAATGTGGTGCTGCTGCCGCATATGGGATCCGCCACCGTCGAGGGGCGGATCGAACAGGGCGAGAAGGTCATCATCAACATCAAAACCTTCGCCGACGGCCACCGCCCGCCGGATCAGGTGGTGCCAGGGATGCTCTGAGGGGCCTTGCGCCCCTGTACCGCCGGGGTCCGCAGCATCGACAGCCCCCCGGCGGAGATCAACGTGATCCCGAGAAGTGTCCAAAGGTCAGGCACTTCGGCGAAGACGACATAGCCCCAGAAGACCACAAAGATCATATAGACATAGTCCAGCGCCGCGATCACCTCGGGGCGCGGGGATTGATAGGCTTTGGCAAGGCTGATCGACAGCACAAGAATCAGCGCGGAAAGCGCGCCGATCATCGCCCAATCTTGGGCTGCCATCGGATGCCACGGGCCAGTGATGAAACCGGCCCAATCCGGCGCGGGCAGGCTTTGGCGCGAAAGGCCAAGCACCAGCCCCCCGGCAAGGCAGGCAAGGTTCAGCCAAAAGGCGATGGCCAGCGGGGCCACCTCGGCACAGCGGGCGCGGGTGATGATTGCCGCGATGGCGTAGAAGGCGGCGGCAGCGATCGGCATGCCGATCAGCGGAGTAAAGGCCGCGCCAAGGGGCTTTACGATCAAGAGCAGCCCGACAAAGCCGGTCAGGATCGCCAACCAATGCCGCAGGGTAATGCGGTTGCCTAGGATCAGCGCCGACAGCCCGACGATGAAGAACGGCGCGACATAAAAGGCCGCACCGGCCAGTGCCATGTCTATCAGCGGCAGCACGGCGTAAAGGCAAATGTACTGCGCCACCAAGGCCAGACTGCGCAAGGCAACCCATGCCGTGCCCGGCCCGGTAACGCGACCCCGGGCGGCCACGAATAACATGGGCAGCACAAGGGCAGAGCGCAGAATCCATATCTGCCACAGCACCATGCCTGAACTCGACAGCTTGATGATCGTGTCGGTCAGCGCCATGGCAAAGACGGCGATCAGGATGGCGGGCACGCCTTGCGGCAGGCGAGAGATCAGGGCGCGGGGCAAGGCGGTCTCGTCAAAAAGGGCTCGTCCCCTGTCGCATGCGCCGCGCCGCGAGGCTGGTTCGAAAGCGACATGGCCGGGCAGTGTCGCCCCCCTTCCCGCTGCGCTGGGTGCTTGATTGTCGGCGCGGCACTGCCTAAGTGACGCTCAAGGCCGCAAAGGCACACGTCAGAGGAACGCATGGAAATCTTCACCTACCAGGGCCTGATGGCTCTTTTGCAAGTCATCGGTATCGACTTGGTGCTGGCGGGCGATAACGCCATCGTCATCGGCCTTGCTGCGGCAGGCCTGCCGAAAGAACAACGCGCCAAGGCGATTCTTGTGGGCATCGCCGCCGCGACCATCATGCGGATCGGTTTTGCGCTGGTCACGACGCAGCTTCTGGCGATTGTCGGGCTTTTGCTTGCGGGCGGCATTTTGCTGCTCTGGGTCTGCTGGAAGATGTGGCAGGAACTGCGCGCGGGTGCGCATGAACACGACATCGAGGCGATGGAGGCTTTATCCAACGAAGATCTCGATGCCGATGGTGCGGTGGCCGACGATGCGCCGCGCAAGACCTTTGCCCAAGCTGCTTGGCAGATCGTGATTGCCGACGTTTCGATGTCCTTGGACAACGTGCTGGCCGTGGCCGGGGCCGCCAAGGATCACCCGACGGTGTTGATCATTGGTCTTGCCCTGTCGATTGCCATGATGGGCCTTGCCGCCAGCTTCATCGCCAAACTGTTGAACAAGCACCGTTGGATTGCCTTTGTTGGTCTGGCGATCATTGTTTATGTGGCGCTGAAGATGATGTGGGAGGGTTGGCACGAGGTGGAACCCTTCGTGCTGAGCTACCTTGGCTAAACGACCAAAGGCCGCCCTCGGGGCGGCCTTTTGCATGGGCTATCAGGCAAAGCGGCGCGGCAGGGTGGCGGTCAGATCACGCTCGGGGGTACGGCCAGCGACAAGATCGGCGACCAGCCGCCCGGTGATGGGCGCCAGCGTCAGGCCGATATGGCCGTGGCCATAGGCGTGGATCACCTCTGCCCCATGGGCAGACGGCCCGATCACCGGAACGGAATCCGGCATGGAGGGGCGGAACCCCATCCAGTCGCGGTCAGGCTCTTGCAGATCGGGGAAGATGGCCCGCGCGCCGTCCAGCAGCTTTTGCAGCCGATGGGGCGACGGGGGAGCGGTCAGCCCGCCGAGTTCCACCGTGCCTGCCACCCGCAGCCGTCCCGTCATCGGGCACAGATAAAACCCGCGCGAGGTGGGGCAGGCGGGGCGGGTCAGGCGCGGCTGGGCCATATCCCATTCCAGATGATAGCCGCGTTCGGTGTCCAAAGGCACGCGGTCGCCCGCCTGCCGGGCAAGGGCGCGGGAATGTGCCCCCGCCGCAATCACCACCTTGCGCGCATGCAGTCGCAGGCCGGGGGCATCAATTCGGACGCCATCAATCTGGCGAGTCAGGCGTTGGGCGGGCACTTGGCGGAAGTTGGCTTTTTTCAACACATGATCGGCCAAAAGCCCAACCATCTGGCCCGGATCTGACAAAAACACCGCTTTTGGGAAGAACGCCGCGCCGCCGCTGACGTCGGGCAGACCCGGCTCCATGTCAGACAATTCGCCCGCACCGATCAGGTCAACCGTCACGCCAAAGCCCCGGCGATAGGCCATGTCCTTTTGGGCGGCGCGATAGGCAGCGGCGGTTTCATAGACATAAAGGCAGCCGCGATGCTGCAAGATCGTCTCACCTCCGATGCGCTGGGCCAAGCCCTGCCACAGGGGGGCCGCATCGGCCAAAAGCCCTGCAATCGCGGCGGCGTTGCGCGCTGTCGGGCCGGGCAGAGATTGCCATGCAAATCGCGCGAGCCACGGCATCAGCGATGGCAGCGCGGCGCGGCGGATGGCAAGCGGCGAGGTTTCGTCGAACAAAAGCGAGGGCAGGTTTTTCAGCACATCGGGTGAACCAACCGGCATCACGGCATAATCGGCGATGGTGCCGGCATTGCCGTAAGAGGCCCCCATGCCGGGCGTGTTCGGATCAAGGATCGTGACCTCATGCCCTTTGGCAAGCAGCGCTTCGGCCACAGCAAGGCCAACAACGCCCGCACCAAGGACGGCGATTTCAGTGGTAAGGTGTTCGGTCATGGTTGCCTTTGCGCGTCACGCGCCGTTCCGGCCCCTTTGCGGGACCGGAACGGCTTTGGTGACGTTTTAGAGGCAGGCCTTGAACAAGGCGAGGGTATTTTCCCGCGTCATTTCAATCGGATTGCCGCCGCAAGACGGGTCTTCCAGCGCCATCTCGGTCAACTCGTCCAGATTTGGGTTGGTGACGCCCAAAGCGGTCAGGTTTTCCGGGATGTTCAGGGTCTTGCGCAGATCCATGATGGCGGCGCGGAAACCGTCAAACCCGCCTTTGATGCCCAGATAGGCGGCGGCTTTCTCGATCCGGTCCTCAATCGCGGCCCGGTTCATGTCCAGCACCATCGGCATCACGACGGCGTTGGTGGTGCCGTGGTGGGTGCCGTAAACCGCGCCGATCGGGTGGGAAAGGCTATGGATCGCGCCAAGGCCCTTCTGGAAGGCCACGGCCCCCATGGCGGCGGCGGACATCATATGCGCGCGGGCGTCCAGATCATTGGGGTTGGCGTAGACCTTGGGCAGGTTTTCAAACACCAGCCGCATGCCTTCCAAGGCGATGCCCTGGCTCATCGGGTGGTAGAAGGGGCTGGAATAGGCCTCAAGGCAATGGGCGAGCGCATCCATGCCGGTGCCGGCCGTGAGATGCGGCGGCAGGCTCATCGTCAGTTCCGGATCGATCAGGGCCAGACGCGGGATCAGGTACGGGCTGCCGATCGCGAGCTTGCGGCCGGAATCCATGATGATGACGCCGCCGCGGCTCACCTCGCTGCCGGTGCCCGAGGTGGTCGGCACCGTCGCCGGTGATGACACCATCCTGGTGATCGCCCGGGAGGCGATGAGCGGAGCGCAACTGGCCGCCATGTTCGAGAACATCCGTTAAGCAAGCAAAGGGAGAAACTTCATGTCCGAGCGCGTCATCCTGGCCTATTCCGGCGGCCTCGACACCTCGATCATCCTGAAGTGGCTGCAGACGGAATATAACGCCGAGGTCGTCACCTTCACCGCCGACCTGGGGCAGGGTGAGGAGCTGGCGCCCGCGCGCGAGAAGGCCCTGAAGATGGGCATCAA
>CALBSG010000038.1 GCA_937927675.1 uncultured Paracoccaceae bacterium
GAATGGTCACGCCGTTGGCATGCGGAGTGGAGGAAACCTGGAGCCGCCTAATTGCAGGTCAATCAGGGGCCTGACCGAGGCGGAAATCACCGCGCGGTTCCCGGCACACGCCGCCTTTGCCATCACCATGTTCAAATCCGCCGCCATGCTGCCGCCCAGCACTGGCCCCATCCGCGATGATCTGACCGCGCTCATCCAGCGTTCTATAGACATCGCCATGGCCGAAATCCTTACGGCCAAGCTCCCCGCTTTGCAGAAAGTCTAAGTAATGCGTTTGCCGCTCATCCCCCTGTTCCTCCTCGCCGCCCAGCCGCTTTGGGCCGAAGCCGCCGCTGATGCGCCGCAAACCGTTCCTGCCCCGCATATCACCGTAGCTCCGGTTGAAACGAGGGTGCTGCGCGATGTCATCATCGCCTCGGGCCTGATCGGCGCGGTGGAAGACGTGCGCATCGCCCCCTTGGTCGAAGGCCAGCCGATCGAAGACCTTCTGGCCGATGTTGGCGATCAGGTGACAGCAGGCCAAGTCTTGGCCCGGCTCTCGACCGCCAGCCTCAGTCTGCAAAAGGCCCAGTTGAACGCTTCACTCGCCGCCGCCCGCGCCGCCGTGCCGCAGGCCCAGGCCCAAGCGGACGAGGCAAGCCGCGTTGCCGCCCGCACCGAAACGCTGCGCAATCAGGGCAGCATGTCGCAGGCCAATGCCGACAAGGCGAATGCCGCCGCGATCAGCGCCGCCCAATCGCTGGAAGCCGCCCGCGCCAACCTCGCGCTGGTCGAGGCGCAGCTGGCAAATGTGGATCTGCAGCTGTCGCGCACCGAGGTAAAGGCCCCCGTGGCTGGTGAAATCACCGCACGCAACGCGCAGATCGGCGCCATCGCCTCTGCGGCCCAACCGATGTTTGCCTTGATCCGCGACAATGCCTTGGAACTGCGCGCCGACGTGGCCGAAGGCGATGTGCTGCGGCTTCAGCCCGGCCAAAGCGTTGCCCTGCACCTTGTCGGTGACACCAGCCCGCGCAAAGGCACCGTCCGCCTTGTCGAACCCGCCATCGACAGCGCCACCCGCATGGGCCGTGTCCGCATCACGCTGGACGAGCCGACCGGTGTGCGCCCGGGCATGTATGCCATGGCCGAGGTTCTGGTGGCGGAACATCAGGCCGCCGCCGTACCGATCACCGCGCTTGGCATCTCGCCCTCTGGCCCCATCGCGCTCAAGGTCACGGGCGATATCGCCCGGCAGGTCGCTGTGAAAACCGGCATCCGGGATGGGGCTTGGGTGGAAATCACCGACGGCCTTTCGCCCGGTCAGCAGGTTGTCGCCAAGGCCGGCGCCTTTGTGCGAGATGGCGACAAGATCACCCCGGTTCAGGCCGCAAAGGAGTAAGCTGCCATGAACTTCTCTGCTTGGGCCATCAAGAACCCGGTCGCCCCGCTTTTGGCATTTTTCATGCTCATGGTCTTGGGCTGGCAGTCCTTCAACGGCCTGCCGGTTACGCGCTTTCCGAACATCGACATCCCGGTTGTCGCAGTCACCGTGGCCCAACCCGGCGCGGCCCCGGCCGAGATGGAAACCCAAGTCTCCAAGAAGATCGAGGATGCCGTCGCCGGCCTGACAGGCGCCAAGAACATCACCACCACGATTTCGGATGGTGTTTCCACCACCGCGATTGAGTTCCGCATGGAAGTGCCGACCGACAAGGCCGTGCAGGACACCAAAGACGCCATCGACCGCGTCCTTGGCGATCTGCCCGCCTCCATCGAGGCCCCTGTCGTCACCCGCGTCGATGTCGAAGGTCAGGCGATCATGACCTTTGCCGTCACCGCCCCCGACATGACGCTAGAGGAGGTTTCGTGGTTCGTCGATGATACCATCATCCGCGCCCTGCAAGGCCGCCCCGGTGTCGGCAAGGTCGAACGCTATGGCGGGGCCGACCGCGAGGTGCGCGTGGCACTGGATCCGGTCAAGCTGGAAAGCTTTGGCATCACCGCAACCACGGTGTCAGGCCAACTTAGACTGACCAACACCAATGTGGGTGGCGGCAAGGCCGAAATCGGCGCCGCCGAACAGGCGATCCGCACTCTTGGCGATGCACAAACCGTCGAAGGCTTGGCCGATACCCCGATTGCGCTCCCCGGTGGCCGCCATGTACGGCTGGCGGATCTGGGCGAGGTCGTGGACGGCTATCAGGATCTGAAATCCTTTTCCCGCCTCAACGGCGATCAGGTCGTCACCTTTGCCGTCTTCCGCGCCAAGGGGGCGTCAGAGGTCTCGGTGGCCGAAACCGTCAATGCCACTTTGGATACCCTGCGCGCGGAACATCCCTCTGTTGGGATCACCGTCGTTGATGAAACCGTGTTCTACACCTATGGCAACTACGAAAGCGCCCTTCACACGTTGATGGAAGGCTCGATCCTTGCCGTCCTCGTGGTCTTTGCCTTCCTCAGAAACTGGCGCGCCACGCTTATCACCGCTGTCGCCTTGCCGCTTTCGGCCGTGCCCACCTTTTGGGTGATGGACCTCTTGGGCTTTTCGCTGAACCTCGTCAGCTTCCTTGCCATCACGCTGGCAACAGGCATCCTTGTTGACGATGCGATTGTGGAAATCGAAAACATCGCCCGCCATATCCGCATGGGCAAAACCCCTTACCGTGCCGCCATCGACGCCGCCGACGAAATCGGCCTTGCGGTCATCGCCACCACCTTCACCATCATCGCGGTCTTTGTGCCGGTTTCCTTCATGGCGGGCATCCCCGGTCAGTACTTCCGCCAATTCGGCCTGACGGTTGCCATCGCCGTTGGCTTCTCCCTGCTGGTTGCCCGCCTCATCACACCCATGATGGCAGCCTATCTGATGACCGCCAAAGACGCCAACGCGGGCCATCACGAAGGCGAAACCGACGGGCCGGTGATGCGCCGCTATCTTGGCTTTGTGAACCGCTCGATCCGGGGCGGCATCCGTCTGCCGCTGGTGCCATGGAAACTGCCCAGCTACTTCATCACCTTGTTTTCCGCCATCGGCGTGCTGATCGTCTCGGTCTATTTCATGTTGCAAGTGCCGGGCTCGTTCTTGCCACCCGAAGATGTCAGCCGCATTTCGGTTTCGGTCGAACTCCCGCCGGGTGCTACGCTGGAAGACACTGACCGCACCACCCGATCCATCACCAAGGCCATCGCGGATATCGAAGGCGTCCGCGATGTCTTCGTGCTCGGGGGCTCTTCTCCGCGGGGCGAGTTGGATATTCGCCGTGCTTCGGTCGCGGTGGTGTTGGATCGGCTCGACCATTCGCTGCTGCGCCGCCTGTCAGAGATCGGCAACCGCATCCCCGTCGTGTCGCTGCTGGTGCCCACGATGGAAAACCATGGCCGTGTGCGCACGCAAAAGGAAATCGAGGTCGATGTGTTCGACCGTCTTGCCGCCATCCCCGATATTCGCGCGCTCAAGCTGAACGACCGCGGCGAACGAGACATTTCCTATTCCGTCTTGGCCGCCAACGACGCCGACCTGACCACCGCAGTCACCGCGCTTGAAACCGCCCTGCGCGATGAACCAACGCTGACCGGGCTCAGCTCCGAAGGGGCGCTTCCCCGCCCCGAGGTGCAGGTGACACCCCGCCCGGATGAGGCCGCCCGCCTTGGCGTCACAGCGGCGGCCATTGCGCAAACCCTCCGCATCGCCACCATCGGCGATCTGGATGCCGCACTTGCGCAGCTGAACATTGATGACCGGCTGATCCCGGTCCGCGTGCAACTCGCCGATATCGCCCGCGAAGACCTGCACCGCATTGCCGCGCTCAAGGTGCAAACCACCTCTGGCACCTTGGTGCCCCTCTCCGCCGTGGCCGATGTCACCATCGGCGAAGGCCCGGCCACGGTGAAACGCCTGAACCGTCAGAGTCAGGCCATCATCGGCGCCAGCCTGCCGATGGGCGTCGCACTTGGCACCGCCAAAGAGCGCTTCAACGCCATCGTCGCCGCCACCCCGCTGCCCGCAGGCGTCACGGTCAAGGAATCGGGCGACGCCGAGGTGCAGGCGGAACTCATGTCCTCCTTCGGGCAGGCCATGATCATGGGGCTGATGCTGGTGCTGTCGGTGCTGATCCTGCTCTTCGGCTCGGTCATCCAGCCCTTCACCATCCTTCTGTCCTTGCCCTTGGCCATCGGCGGCGTGGCCGCGGCCCTGATCCTGACCGGATCGGCGCTGTCGATGCCGGTGCTGATCGGCATTTTGATGCTGATGGGCATCGTGACCAAGAACGCCATCCTCTTGATCGACTTCATCATCGAGATGCGCGCCCGTGGCCACGACCGCATGGCAGCCGTGATCGAGGCTGGCCACAAACGCGCCCAGCCCATCGTGATGACCTCCATCGCCATGTCGGCGGGCATGCTGCCCTCTGCCCTTGGCGTCGGCGAAGGCGGCGCCTTCCGCGCCCCGATGGCAACGGCGGTGATCGGCGGCATCATCGTGTCTACCGTGCTGTCGCTCATCGTGGTGCCGTCCTTCTATCTCATCATGGACGACCTTTCCCGCCTTGTGAGCCGGATCTTCGCCCGCTTCATCGGCGAGAAAGAGGTAGAACCCGAAACCCCTACCCCCGAAACCCTCGCCGCCCAGATCGCCGCGCTGGAGGCCGGGCAGGCCGACCTCAGGGCCCGGATGGGTGGAACCTTGCGGGCAGCGGAATGAGGACAGGACCGACCACCGGGCGCGAAACCCCGCAAGTCAGCACCCGGCCCCTGCCCGCGCAGCCTCCGGCGGGAGTATTTGGCAAGGCGCAACCGCGGGCGTCTTCCATGTATGTGCGCCGTTCAAAATCATGTGCGGGTTTGCCCCGGCTCCGCGCCACAGCTCCGAGCGATCGGGGGCATAGCAGCGGCAAACCCCTCGGAGGCCGGACATGAGCGCCGACAGCACCCGCAAGGGCATCCTTCTGATGATCCTTGCGGTTTTCCTCTTCACCATCATGGATGCGGTCGCCAAAGGGCTGATTGCCCGCTACCCCGCGCCCCAGGTGGTCTGGGCGCGCTTTGCCGGGCAAGCCGTGATTGTGGCCGTAGTTCTTGGTCCGCGCATGGGGCCGATGCTGCGCACGGCGCATCCGTGGCTGCATGTCTGGCGCTCGGCCTTTCAACTGTGTGCCACCGGATTTTTCTTCCTCGCGCTGGCCTATATCGGCCTGCCCGAAGCCACCGCACTGGCCGACACCAGCCCCGTGCTCATCACCTTGGGGGCGGCACTCTTTCTGGGCGAGAAACTCGGTCCGCGCCGCCTGTTCGGCGTTTTTGCCGCGCTGGCCGGGGCGCTTATCATCATCCGGCCGGGGGCCGAGGTTTTTCAGCTTGCGGCGCTGCTACCGCTTGCCAATGCCGTAGCCTATGCTGGCAACGCCCTTTTGACCCGCCACATCGGCGCGCGTGAACCGTTCTGGAGTTCGCTGATGTATGGCGCCCTGTTCGGCACCCTCGTGCTGGGGGTCTATCTGCCGATGATATGGGTCACGCCCAGCCTGCCTGACCTTGGCCTGTTCTTCCTTGTCGGCTGCCTTGGCACCGCGGCCCAACTCTGCATCATCCGCTCTTTTTCCACCACCGAGGCCGCCGTCGTAGCCCCCTTCACCTATCTCGGCATTGTCTTTTCCAGCCTGTGGTCGGTGCTGTTCTTCGATGACTGGCCCGATGGCTGGACGCTGATCGGCGCGCTTGTGATCGTGACGGCGGGGCTTTAT
>CALBSG010000039.1 GCA_937927675.1 uncultured Paracoccaceae bacterium
CGCGGGAATGTAGAATGGCCGGAAGGGCCGGGGTCTTCTCGATCTGTCGAAGTTGAGTCGAGATCAAAGCCCTGACGCGGGTTTCCGCAGTTTCGTTTGCGTTCACCGCCTGCTGCCAGGCTTCTTCCAGTCGATCGGCAATCGCATCACCGACCGCAGTCCAAAGCTCTGCCTTGGTCGGGAAGTGCCGGAAAATCGCAGCCTGAGTCACGCCGACTTCATGCGCGATATCGTTGGTTGTCAGCCGATCCGGGCCGATCCGGTCGGCCAGCACCAGAACGGCGGCAACGATGTCGGCCTTGCGATCCTCTGCCGGTTTGCGACGGAGCATGGGTCACCTCTTGTAAGTGAGCGCACACTAACATAATCTGTGAGGCAATCAAGCTGAGTCGCCAAGCCGAAAGGATCGCCATGCCCAGCCCCAAAGGATACATCCGCCCTCAGATCGTGTTGCGGGATGGCCTGCTCAGTCGCATGCGTCGGGCCGAGGGCTGAGACATGCGGAGATCTTGGATCCTTGGTGCCGTTGCGGTGCTGGCGCTGGCGGCGGGTGGCTGGTTTCTGGCCGAGCGCCCCCTGACCGTGGCCGTTGTCGCGGCAGAAACCAACGTACCCCTGCGCCTTTACGGTCTTGGCACTGTTGAGGCGCGCGTTCTGTCCCGCGTCGGTTTTGAGGTGGGCGCTGCGCTTGTGTCGGTGTCGGCAGATGCGGGCGATGTCGTGGCGGCAGGGCAGGAATTGGCCGCCCTGCATCCGGCAGAGCAAGAGGCGCGTGTGGCCCGCGCGCAGGCGGCTGTCGCAGCTAACGCCGCAGGGCAGGCCAAGGCCGAGGCGGCGGTTGCCCGTGCGGCGGCGGTTCTGGCGCAGCGCATCGCGGCAAACCAGCGGCAGAAGGAATTGGCGCGGCAGGATGTTGCCTCAATCCAACGGGCTGAGGAAGCGCAGCGCGACGAGGATGTGGCCCGGGCCGAACAGGCGCTGGCAGAGGCCGATTTGGCAGTGATCCGCGCGCAAGGGGCGGATGCGGCGGCGGCCCTGCGGCTTGAGGAAACGCTTCTGGCCCATCACCGGCTGGTTGCGCCCTATGATGCGACGGTCGTGGCGCGGCATGTCGAGCCGGGAACTGTGGTGAAGGCGGGCGATCCGATCTTTACCCTGATCGACCCGGCGACGATCTGGATTCAGGCCTATATCGACGAGGAACGGGCAGGACAGCTTGCGCTTGGGCAAGAGGGGGTCATCCGGCTTCGGTCGCAGCCTGCGGCAGAGTTCCAAGGCAAAATCGTCCGGATCGGCTTGGAAAGTGACCGGGTGAACGAAGAGCGGCGGGTCTGGCTGACCTGTGCCGACTGCCCCGCAGCGATGTTTCTTGGCGAACAGGCCGAAGTCCGCATCCTGACCGGCACACGAAGCAGCGCCCTCATGGTGCCAGAGGTGGCGATCACCGGCTTTGATGGCTTTCGCGGTATGGTCTGGCTGGTGCAGGAGGGCAGATTGCGGCGCGCAGAGCTGAGTTTTGGCGCGCGTGACGACCGTGGCCGGTTCGAGGTGACGGCCGGGCTGCCCGAAGGTGCGGCTATCGTCGCCCTGCCGCCGAAAGGGGCAGAGGAAGGCCGCCTTGCCCGAATCGGAAATGCGCCATGAATCTGGCGCTGAAGGACATCCGCCATGGGCTGTTCCGCTTTGTCCTGACCTGCTTTGGGCTGGGTCTTTTAATGACGGTGGTTCTGGCGATGATCGGCATCTACAACGGGTTGGTCGCCGATGCGTTGGCGGTGGTCAAGGCACCCGCAGCGGATGTCTGGGTGGTCGAAGCGGGAACCAAAGGGCCGTTTGCGGAAGCCTCCTCCATTCCTGTCGACACCCGCGATACTGTGGCCCGCATGCCCGGCGTGGCCGAAGCAGGCGCAATCAATTACCAGACCGTCGAAGCCTCGTTTCAGGACCGCACCTTGCGCCTTTACGTCATCGGCTATGAACCCGGTCGCCCCGGTGGGCCGCAGACCATTGCCGAGGGGCGCGGCATCGGCACCAGCCATTTCGAACTGGTCGCCGATCGCAAGACTGGCCTTGTTCCGGGTGATACGATCCGTCTGGGGCGCCATCGGTTCACCGTCGCCGGGCTGGTCGATGGTGCCATGAACTCGGGCGGCGATCCGGCGGTTTACATGACGCTGGCGGACGCGATGGCGCTGCAAATCGAGTTGGCCCCGGCGGACCAGCGGGTTCAGGTCGCGCGCGGGGCCGGGGCCGTCAAATCAGCCTCTGTTGCGGCGGTGATCGTGCGGGTCATGCCCGGCGCGGATGTCGATTTGCTGACGGCCACGCTGCGACAATGGAAACATCTGGCGGCCCTAAGTCAGGCCGAACAGGAAAACATCCTTCTCGCTTCGGTTGTCGACCGGGCCAGACGGCAGATCGGGTTGTTTCTGGGGATCTTGCTGACCGTTTCGGCCGTGGTGATTGCGCTGATCATTTACACGATGACGATGGAAAAGCTGAAGCAGATAGCCACGCTGAAACTGATCGGCGCGCCGGATCGTTCGGTCGTCGGGCTGATCGTGCAACAAGCGCTGATCCTTGGCGCGTCGGGCTGGGGGATCGGGCTGGTGCTGATCCTTTTGGTCAAGGACGTCTTTCCCCGCCGCGTGGTGCTGGAACCGTTCAACGTGGCGGTGTTGGCGGGCATCATCTTTGTCGTCTGCATTGCCGCCAGCGGTCTGGGCGTGCGTGCCGCCATGAAGGTGGATCCAGCCACTGCCTTGGGGGGCTGAGGGATGGCGATCGGCGACATTCTGGTCGATGTGCAGGCGGTGGCCAAGCATTATGGCGATGGGGAGACACGCGTCGATGCGCTGCGGCAGGTCGATTTGCAGGTGCGTGCGGGCGAGGTGATTGCACTTCTGGGGCCATCCGGTTCGGGCAAGACGACACTTCTGAACATCATCGGCTGCATCCTTGACCCGTCTTCAGGGCGCGTGATGCTGGATGGTGAGCCCGTTTTTGATGGCAAATGGTTGCGCAGTGACCTGCGCCGCCTGCGGCTGGACAAGATTGGCTTCATTTTTCAGGCGCATAACCTGTTGCCTTTCCTGACGGCTGCGGAAAACGTGTCGCTTGTCCTTGATCTGGCGGGTTGGCCTGCCGACAAGGGGAAGGAGCGGGCAAGGGAGCTTCTCGATTATCTTGAGGTCGGTCACCGCGCGGGCGTGAAACCCGCCCTGCTGTCGGGCGGCGAGGCGCAGCGCGTCGCCATCGCGCGCGCACTTGCCAACCGCCCGCGCATCATTCTGGCCGATGAACCAACGGCTGCGTTGGACAGCAAACGGGCGCAGCTTGTGATGGATCTGCTGCGCAAGCTGGCCACCGAGCAAGAGGCCAGCATCCTGACCGTGACGCATGACGAAAAGATCTTCGACCGCTTCGACCGGCTGATCCATTTGCGCGATGGAAGGCTGGTAGATGAATAGTGAGTAAAGGCTGCCGTATTTGTCAGGTGGCGCAGCACTGGTGGCATGCGCGCGGCACGGTCCTGATACGGCCAACCCACCCTCCACCTGACATCGCACGCCCATGTCTGGGCTTCGGTGAGACGGCGCGTCTGGATATTCTGTCGAACATTTTCGACGCCGAATGGGAACAGCAGTCCTGCGGCGAGCAGGCGTGGAAGCACCAAATGCCGGAATAGGTCGTGATCGTTGTCGGTGATGCAGGCACTAAACACCTTGGCAGCTTCAGCCTCTCCGAATACACCTGCAAAATCTGGCCATCAGAGCCAGATCGTTTCATCCTAGACCCGATCCATCAGGTGCCGGGACTGAACGAATAGGGCAAACAGCCGCAGCCCGAACGGGGCAGAAACCTGTTGCCGACCTCTGCAAACTGTAGCATCACTAACGCACCATGCTAGGCTTGATGCGCACTTTCCAGCGGCTGTTGTTGATAGCTGCAATTTCTGTTGCCCTTGTGGCGACGGGCTTTTCGCATCGCTCTCCCTCGTTGGACGACACAGCGCTTCAGGCGTTTATGATGTCTGGCGGTGATCTGGCCGATCTTTGTTCTGACGCCGACGGCGACGGGCGAGGCGACCATCTAGACTGCCCTGCTTGCCACATCTCAGCGACTGCCGATCTGCCTCATACTGAGTTTGGCTTACATGATGCAGACCTGATTTTCGTGGCTCACGTGGTTGCGCCACGTGAGAGCCGCGCGGTGCGCATTGTTCTTGATCCGGCACGCGGGTTGCGTGCCCCTCCTCTGGCTTGATCGCGCTCTAAACACACCCGATCAATTCAGCGCATCCCTCCGCGCCTGCCAGTGGCAACTCCTATGACTAATTTCACGTTCGCGGCTTCAGCTGCATGCGTCGCCATATACTCCTTGCGGGTGCTGGCTCAGGGCGGCCTGCAACCCACCAACGGAAAACAGGTTGCCCTGCGGTGCCTTTGCCGGCGGCACGGTCGGCACAAACGCAACCATGTAACATCTGGCCAGATTGCACCTGCACAGAACGACTGACTTTCCCCGGCCTTGCGGTGGGAGGCGTCCCGAACACCCGCAAGGCCGGTGGTCCTACCCCTCTTCCCGTGGGGCGGGGCCGCAACTGGCCCCATCTGGTTTCGTGCCGGATGGGGTCCTTTTCCAGAATGCTTGGACCTTGGTCAAAGGTCCAGTGCCAAACCCAACTGAGGTGACCTGAAAGGAACCCCGCGAATGAAACCCATTATCTGTATCCTGACCACTCTATTCATAATGACGACAAGCGTTCATGCTCATAGCGTGACAGTTGGTGATATTGAAATCATCCATCCCAACATCCCGCAGCCTGCAGAAGGTGCCATGGCTGCCGCCGGGTACATGGCCATTGCCAATGGCAGTGACCACCCAGATCGTTTGATCGGCGTTGAAACGCCGGTCGCCTCGAGTGCGATGCTGCACGAAAGCCGTGTTTCGGCCGATGGCGTCGCCGCCATGTCCCATATCGAGGGGATCGATATCCCCGCAGGCGATACTGCGGTTCTGGAACCGGGGGGCTTTCATATCATGCTTATGGGTCTGAACCAAACGTTGACAGAGGGTCAAATGGTGCCAGGTGTTCTCATCTTCGAACAGGCCGGCAGGGTTGAGTTCGAATTCATGGTGGACCCGCCCGGTGGGATGGATCACGCCGCCATGAATCATACGGCCATGGGGCAAGCAACAGGGACGGAAACGAGCCATGCTCATGGCCACGGTGCTGCCGCCCCGATGATGACGGGTGATGACCTGCACGACATCGAAGCCATGTTGAAATCCCAGTTTGACAGCCCCGAAAACCCGCTGACCGTCGCACCAATCACAGGCCAAGGCGACGTTGCGATTGCAGCTTGGGCACAGGGCGGTGCCGGAGGGCGCGCCTTCCTGCGCAAGGATCATGGCGGCTGGTTCGTCGAACTGTGCGCGGGGTCAGGCTTGATGAAAGCCGATACATTGCAAGGTCTCGGTCTGTCTGCTGTCGACGCCGATAAGTTGCTCTCCACCGCGCAAACTGCCGAAGCCGTCTTGGGGGCCGACGCGATCGCTCTGTTCGACAGCTTCGATGGGATGCTCCAGATCGGCCGCGACGGTAACTGACCCAACTCATCAATTCCCCCTTCAAACAGCGAAGAACTCAATGAAACACATCTTCAAACTCATCAGTCTTGGCGCGCTTGCCTTGACCACCGCTTTGCCCGCATGGGCCGAGGTTACGCTGACCGACCTCAAGGGCCGCACGGTCACCTTGGCCGACACCCCTGATCGGGTTCTCTTGGGCTTTTACTACGAGGACTTCATCGCCATCACCGGGCCGGGCGGCATCGACAAGGTTGTCGCCATTTCACGCGCGCCTTGGGCCGAATGGCGCCCGATGCAGTGGGAAGCCTACAAGGCTGTCTATCCCCAGATCGATACGCTTCCCGATGTTGGCGATACCGAAACCAGCACCTTCAGCGTTGAAGCCGCCATCGCCGCCAAACCGGATGTCGCCCTGCTGGCTGGCTGGCAGTTCGATGCGCTTGGCGAGGGTGTGGCGCAGCTTGAATCCGCAGGCATCCCGGTTGTCGTGGTCGATTACAACGCCCAGACGCTTGAGGCACATTTGGCCTCTACCCGAGTGATTGGCAGGCTGATGGGAACCGAAGATCGGGCCGAAGCACTGGCCAAGCTTTACGAGGACAAGATCACCGACACAATGGCGCGGGTGGCCGCGGCAAACGATGCACCGAAGAAGGTCTATGTCGAGCTGGCCAAGAAGGGTCCGGCCGAGGTGGGCAACAGCTATGGTAATGGCATGTGGGCAGGGGTGATTGATCTTGTGGGCGGGGCGAACATTGCCAAAGGCCAGGTCGAAAACTGGGGTCCGCTGGCCCCGGAATATGTGTTGGCACAGCAGCCTGACGTGGTCCTGCTTGCGGGGTCGGAGTGGATGAACGCGCCGGAAGCTGTGCGGGTGGGCTTCAAGGCTGACGCCGCGGTAGCGCAGGAAAAGATGGCGGCCTATCTCACGCGCGCCGGTTGGGCTGACCTTCCAGCTGCGAAATCGGGTGAGGTTCATGCCATCTATCACGGTGGCGCGCGGTCTTTGTCTGACTTCGTCTTTGCCCGCTATCTGGGCAAGGTCTTGCACCCCGAGGCTTTTGCCAATGTCGATCCGCAAGCGGAACTGGCGGCCTACTACGCCGAATGGTTGCCGATCCCGCTGGACGGCATCTTCGTACAAAAGCTGCAATGACGGCTGTAGCAACGACATCTGGCGGGCTTTATGCCCGCCAGATCAGGGCACGCACGGCAGCCTTGCTGGCCGCCGCAGCAGCGCTTTGCCTGCTGCTGGCCGCGGATCTGATCACCGGACCGTCAGGCATGTCGCTGGCCGACCTGAACACCGCACTTTGGGCAGGCCCCGCAGGTGAAGACCGCGCGGCCGCCGCAATCCTCTGGCAAATCCGTTTGCCACAAAGCATCATGGCAGCGCTGGTCGGGGCCTGCCTTGGCCTTGCCGGGTTGATGATGCAGACCATCCTGAACAACCCGCTGGCCAGCCCCTTCACCCTTGGATTTTCCGCCGCTGCCGGGTTTGGCGCGGCCCTGTCGATCCTGATCGGCGGGCTTTGGGGGCTGCCGCAATGGCTGCAAACCCCGCTTGCCGCCTTTGCCATGACGCTTGCCGCCGCCGCGCTGATCTATCTGATCGCCCGCCTCAAGGGGGCGGCGCCCGAGGTGCTGGTGCTGGCGGGCATCGCGGTCTTGTTCTTCTTTCAATCGCTGCAATCGCTGGTGCAGTTCATGGCCTCGCCCGAAGTCTTGCAACAGATCGTCTTCTGGCTGTTCGGCAGCCTGTTAAAGGCCAGCTGGACTTCGGTGCAGGTCTGCGGGGCCATACTGCTGGTCTGTCTGCCCTTGGTCCTTCGCGACGCGTGGAACCTTACTGCCCTGCGGATGGGTGACGGCAACGCCACCAGCCTTGGGCTGGATGTGAACCGCTTGCGTCGCCGCAGCTTTCTTCTGGTCGCGGCCCTGACGGCCGGGGCAGTCTGTTTTACCGGCACCATCGGCTTTGTGGGGTTGATTGCCCCCCATATCGCGCGGGCGGCAGTTGGCGAAGACCACCGCTTTGCCCTGCCGACCGCCGCGCTGATGGGTGCGGTCATCCTTGTCGCGGCGTCCGTTATCGGAAAGCTCATTTCGCCCGGAGCCGTCATTCCCGTGGGGATCATCACCGCAATCGCGGGGATCCCGATGCTGATGGCGGTAATCCTGACGCTCAAACCTGTGGGGACAAGATGACCCTCACCGCCAACCTGCCAGCCGTTTTCAAAGGTCGCAGTCAGATTCTGCATCCAACGGAAATTGTCGTTCCCGCAGGCCAGGTGCTTGGTGTGATCGGTCCAAACGGCGCGGGCAAGTCCACGCTTCTTCGCAGCCTTGCCGGGATCGACAGACTTCATGCTGACTGGAACGGCGTGCCGCTGCCCCGGGACCAAATCGGCTATATGCCTCAAGGCTTTCAGATGAATGCGCGTCTTTCGGTGCTGGAAGCGGTTCTCCTAGGCAAGCGAGAAGCCCTTGGCTGGCGCATGGCTCCGGGTGATCTGGAAGCCGCATCCAACGTCCTGTTGGACCTTGGATTGTCCCACCTCGAAGACCGCAGCATGGACCGGCTCTCCGGCGGACAACAGCAGATGGTCCTCGTGGCGCAACGTCTACTCCGCGCGCCACGCCTCCTCGTCCTGGACGAGCCGACATCGGCCCTCGACATTCACCACCAGCTGGTAATCCTGCGGCATCTCAAGACCTATACACAGGAAAGGCCTGCAACCACCATCATGGCCTTGCACGATCTGACACTTGCTGGGCGGTTTTGTGACAGTTTGCTCGTGCTTAAGGACGGCAAGGCCCTTGCGTTCGGCCCTCCCGGCGATGTCATGTCTAGGCCCTGCATCGCCGAATGCTGGAACGTGGCGGTGGAGCTCATGCAAGCCAAGGACGGTTGCCCGGTAATCGTACCTCATGAACATGGCTTTGGTCGAAAGGGAGCGTGACCAGCATCAACTTCCGGGGATTTCAGACGAGAACAGAACGACATCACGACCGTCTGCAAGGGGGCGCGCTTCACCCAATCGAACGCGCTGACCCTTCCGTCAAAGACCTCAAGACTGCGATTATACCTTGAGTATGGATGGCTCGTTTACATCAACGCCACATCAACAGTCGAAAGTGGTTTGAAAACAATTGCCTGTGGTCCGCTGTCCGTGAACGTGGTCGGCTGTTGGGGAAGAAAATTCGGGAAATCAAAGAGTTATCGGCTAAGCCTGTGATTCTCATAAGTTATTGGAATCATTGATGTTTCGGCTCATAACCTGAAGGCCGCAGGTTCAAATCCTGCCCCCGCAACCAAAAATACCCGCACAACGCCCACGCCAACCGCGTGGGCTTTTGCTTTTGTGGCGCCCGCCGCGCACAGCGACAGGATCGCGCAGAGCTTTAAACGGTGCAGAAGCACAACCCAACGGGCGAAACTCCGCCAAAGGGAGATGGCGGCATTCGTTTAATATGTCCGTTCATCAGTGAGGCAGACCCAATCTTGGATGACTGTGTCTTTGAATTTGACCCCAGGCATCGCATCGTCCCCGCTTCCAAACTTACGAAGCAAGGCCTTTAAAATCTTGGGGCTATTCAAATACAGCTCCAGGCAGATCGAACAAGAACCAGTCGTTGAAATTCAACCGCGGCGAAAAGATTGGAGTGGCGGCAGCTCTATGATCTGGCGCCGTCTTCTTTTCTGGTGTTGCGGTTCTCTCGGATGATCGAGGATCAGACGGCTGAAACCGCCTTTAATGACATGGATCAAAAGCCAATCTTTTGCGTGAATTGTATGAATGTCCATTTTGTCTTAGGCGTTTACCCTCAATGAGTTGGGCAGACCAACTGCCTCAAAGGGCGAAAACGTGGTGGACTTTAACGAGCTGGGATCGTGCCACGAAGGTACTGATCTTTATTCCATGATCGCGATGCAGGCCCGTCGATACGGCGATTCACCTGCTATTCTGTCGCCGGGCAAAAAACATCTAGGCTATGCTGGTATGGCCTTGCACCTAGCTGCGATCGGGCGGCAGTTTCGGGCCCTTGGCCTGATGCGGACCGACAGGGTTGCGATCGTGGTCAAAGAACGACCGCAAGCGTGTCTGGCCTATTTGAGCGCCGCCGCGCATTGCATTGCGGTCCCGCTGGACCCCAATGCTACCGCCGCCGAACTGACGAAGACCTTGAGACGGATCAAGGCGCGTGCCGTGATCGGTAGCCCGTCGTTGCCAGCGTTGGAGGCGGCAAATATAACATTGTTGCGTCTGACGCCTGATCCCGAGACGGCGGCACTGTTCTCGCTGCCTGCGTGTGACGGACAGGCCGCCGCGTCAGACGCTGAAAATCCCAGTGCGGACGCCATTGCCGCGATCCTCATGTCTTCAGGCACGACGTCAGAACCCAAGGCAATTCCGTTGAGCCACCGGATCGTGTTGGCCCGCGGCCGTCGGGTGGCTACACATTTGCAGCTGACACAAGGGGATGTTTGTCTCAGCTTTCGTCCAACCCATCTTACGTCGACTCTCAGTGTTTCTCTGGCCTCTGTACTTGTATCGGGAAGCGCGGTCGTCTTGCCGGACGGCTTTGATGTGGACAGGTTCTTCACCGACCTGGTCGATTTCAATGTGACCTGGTTCAACGCCGGTCCAGCCCATAGCAGCGCTATACTTGACCGCGCGCCAATGCACGATGACGCGCTGTCAAAGTCTCGTCTGCGGTTTGTCAGGTCAAGCAGTACCTCGCTTGATCCGGCCATGCAGTCTCGGATCGAGGTGCTGTTCGGTGTCCCATGCATTCAAAGCTACTCAAGCACCGAAACCGGACCGATTGCCTGCAACCCGCTGCCTCCGGCAATTCGTAGACCCGGGACTGTGGGTGTTGCCATGGGGAGTGAGATCAGAATTTGCGCAGCTGACGGCACTGAACTGCCGCCCGGATCCGAAGGTGAGATTCGGCTGCGCGGCCCTTTGGTGTTTGCTGGATATGACGAAGATCCCGCTCGCACGCAGGCCGCCTTTTCGGATGGCTGGTACAAGACCGGTGATCTTGGGCGATTGGATGATCTGGGCTATCTCACCCTATGCGGCCGTCTGAATGATGTCATCAACAGGGGCGGCCAGAAGGTTTCGCCTGTCGAGGTTGAGACCGTCTTGACGCAACACCCCGCGGTCGCCGATGCCGTCTGTTTCGCCCAGAAACACCCGACCTTGGGGAGCGTTCCTGCGGCGGCAGTGGTGGTGCGCGCCGGATTTCCCTTTGATCCCGCCGAGATCCTTCACTTTCTTCGAGATCGCCTTTCTTCATACAAGTTGCCTGTGCGCATCGTTCAATGTGACTCGGTTCCGCGTGGCCCAGTCGGAAAGATATTGCGCAACGACGCCTCAGTTGCCTTTGCAGCACTGAACGACACCGTGATTTCGCAACCTGCGATCGTTCCCACGGCAGAGGTTGCGCTGTCCCGGCATCTTGCCATGCTTTGGGCAGGTGTGCTGGGGCAAGCTGATGTGGACCTTGATACCGATTTCTTCACCTTAGGCGGAGATTCATTGCGGGCGGTGAACCTTCTGCTCGACGTCGAAGAATTAACGGGTGTGCATCTCGATCTGGAGGACATGGCCGGACTGGCCAGCAGCGTCAACGCGATGGCGGCGCTCATTCGCAAACGGCGCGCCATGACGCCAACCGCCAACAAGAGAGAGCCTTCGGCAAGCGAATTTGCCGATGTGCTTCGTAAGTTGGCAGAGACAATGTCAGGCTGGGGGCGGGTCAACGTGGGCCGTGCGGTGCCGGCGACTGTCTTGAACCCGAAAGGGCCCTTGCCGCCGCTGTTTTGGTGTTTCAATGCGCCGCATGAGGCCCCCGCCCTGGCGCAGGAGTTTGGGCCAGACCAACCGCTTGTCATATTGAGATCGCTTAACTCGATTGTGAGGGATGGTGCGGCCAGGCGCGCGATGGAACCCGGCCTTGGCAGGCTTTATGCCACCGAGATTGCACGCCTCCAGCCGGCAGGAGGGTTGCGCCTCGGGGGCAACTGTCAAGGCGCGCGCATCATGGAAGATACCGCCCGTGCGCTGGTTGAAATGGGGCGCAAGGTCGATGTGCTCGCCGTTCTAGAGCACGAACCCGTTCATCCCTGCACATACCCATTGGCGATGTTCTTTGGTGCTGAGAGTACCCGCCATAACCCATTTTTGCTGCGACACCGGCCTGAACAGGACTGGGCCAGACTGCATGGGGAGGTGGCATGGGACATCATCCCCGGCTCCCATGGCCAGTTCTTTCGCGACCCCTTCGTCAAGTCCTTTGGCGCAAGACTGAAGGCGCGTCTTCAGGCCATCAACGCTTCCGCTACATGAACCAAGAGCGCCCACAGGCGTAGTGCAACGAAAGAGAGAGTTCTATGAAACAAAAGTGGCTTGCAGTGCTTGCAGCGTCTTTCCTGACGCATGCCATGCCAAGTTGGGCAGAAGAAGGCATGTTCTATGCGGACAAGACGATCAAGGTGATCATTCCTGCATCCGCCGGAGGCTCATACGGGCTTTATGGTCAGCTGATTGTCGACCATCTGGGGCGCCACATTCCGGGTGACCCGGACGTCGTCCTTGAATACATGGACGGCGCTGGCGGTATCCGTGCCAGCAATGCTGTAGCCTCTGTTGCCGCGCGCGACGGGACGGTTCTGTACATGATGCACCAGAATGCGCCTACCGCGCAGTTGGTGTCCCCGGACGCGACAAGCTATGACGTGAGCGAGTTCGCCCCCATCGGCATATTGTCCGCGATGAATTCGGTCATGGTGGTTCGCACGGATCTGGGCGTTGACGGTGTCGAGGATCTCGCCAAAATGGCGGTGACTATCGGGGCTACGGGGCGTGGGTCATACCAGTTCATCGTTCCGACGCTGATGAACCACTTTGGGCGGGCAGAGTTCAAGATTGTGCCGACCTACAGTGGCGCTGGCGAGGTGCAGTTGGCACTTGAACGTGGGGAAGTCGGCGCGTCCATGAATTCGCTCAGCGCCGTGCAGGAACAGCATGATGACTGGATCGACGGAACAGGGATTGCGCATGTCATTTTGCAGGTCGGAACGAAACCTGCGCCTGACCTGCTCGAGGTTCCGCTTCTGACCGATCTTGCTCAGTCTCCTTCAGAGGCGGCGCTTTATCAGTTCCTATCGATATCGAATGCGATGGCGCGGGCTCTTGTCATGCCGCCCGAAACGCCTGCTGACAAGGTTGCCACCCTGCGGGCGGCCTTTGGCGAAATGATCACTGATCCCGCGTTCCGATCAGCTGCAGACGCTCTCCAGCTGCCCCTTGATAGTGCGGATCATGCCGAGTTTTCGAAGCTGATTTCCACGCTCCTTGCGACGCCACCGGAAACCTTGGACCTCGCACAGAGTGTGCTGGGCGAAGAATAATGCGTAAAGCGGGCCGCCCCGGCTAGGTGGCGGCCCGCCCCCCCCGTCAGAGTAACCCTGATGGGAAGGTCGTTTTCAACAGAACGCCGAACAACAGCACGATCACCAGCCACTGGATGACGGCGATTGTCGCGGCGCGCCACACCGAAAGCCCGAAGCCAACCCACATGTAGGCGCCCATCCAAAGCGGTATGCCCGCTTCGGGACCAAGCAAGAAGGCGCATGCCATGGCCGCCACGAACCAAGCGAAGAAGCCTACGCTACTGCGCAAGGACTCCACGATGCCATCCGGATTTGAAAGTGGCACATCGACCACCATGTCGTGACGGTCGTCTACCCCGGCGCGGGTCGTGACGAAAAGCAGAAGCATGATACCTCCGAAGATGGCGGCACCGAGGGGCATGATGCGGGCCGCGTTGTCCCAGCCTGGGGTCATCATGATGGATGATAGCATTGTCCCACCCAGTAGAACCGCAGCGATCCGGGCGCTTGCGGGACGTGGTGCTCGGGGTTGCCCGCTTTGAACCCGAAAGCGCCAGAGTTGCCGCAGGAACCCCATCAGCGCGAGGACCAGCAATATGACCACCACGGGGCGGGTCAGAAAGGTTGCGTCATAGATCTGTATTGAGGTCGCCAGATACCGTTCAACCAGCGTCCCCAGCACCAGACCAAGGACAAGAGGCGCACGGGGCCATTCCAAAAGTCGCAGGATGTGGCCAAGCAACCCCGCACCAAGCAGAACTGCCAGATCGCCCCATTGACCCGTTCCTTGCAAGGCACCCAGCAGGACAGTGCCTGTTATGATCGGCACCAGCACGCCCACGGGCGCCAGCGTCGCCGCCGCCAATGCGGGCGCCAGCAAGAAGCAAAGGCCCGCGCCCAGAACATTGGCAAGGGCAAGGCAGATGACCATCACATAGGTGATGTCCAGATTTTCCGACAGCATCGCAGGCCCGGGTACGATGCCGTGCATCAGGAAGGCGCCGATCAGGATCGACATGGCGGCCGATCCCGGCACACCGAACGCAATTGTGGGGATCAGCGCGCCGCCTTCCTTTGCGTTGTTCGCGGCCTCGCTGGCGATGACGCCCCGCACGTCGCCGCGCCCGAAATGCGCGTTCGGCACCTTGCTCCGCACGACGGATCCGTAGGCGATCCAGTCGATCACGGCACTGCCGATGCCGGGCATGGCCCCCAGAACCGAACCGATGACGGAACTTCGCAACAATACCACCGGATGGGCCAGCACGTCGCGCAGCCCGGTCAGTTGCGTTGATCTGTCTTTTGGCCGCTGCGCCGCGATCGTGCGCCGTTCTATGGCCAGGCTGGTCAGTTCCGGCAGGGCAAAAAGACCCAAAGAGAATGGTACAAGCGGGATCCCATCCCACAGATAGAGCGTTCCAAAATCAAAACGCAGCGTGCCGGTCTGATGGTCCTGACCTACAGTGGCCAGCAAAAGACCAAGGCAGGCCAGCGCTAGACCGGGCAGGATGTGTTTCCCACTGAGTGCGGCCGATAGTGACAAGCCCAGCACGCAGAGGGCGAACATCTCGGGCGTGCCCACCGACAGGATAACCGGCCGCAGGACCGGGATAGATACGACCAGAAGGATTGCCCCAAAGACGCCCCCCAGCATCGATGCCGCAAATGACGCTCCCAGCGCGCGTGCGGCCTCGCCTCTTTGTGCCATCGGATGGCCATCAAGCACCGTTGCGGCTGACCCAACACCTCCTGGCACGCCAAGCAAGACCGCTGGAATGGCGTCGGCCGTTGCAATGACGGAATGCATACCAATCAAAAGGGCAAGGGCCGACGGCGCATCCATTCCGATGGTCACGGGCATCAGCAGGGTCAGTCCCGCCAGCCCACCGATTCCGGGCAGTACTCCGACGACCAGACCGATGCATACACCGGCAACAAGCATGGAAAGCACTTGAAGATGTGCAATCTGGTGCAACGCTTCAAGGGCTGCGGCAAAGGTTGCACTCATGTTTTGGATGGACCTATTGATTGTTGCCGCCAAACCGAACGCGCGTTCGGATCAGCCGGTATTTCAAGACGAAGCGGCATTCGCCTCTCAAGTCCGAATTCCCATGATTCGGATCATCGCAACCCCTACCGCAATGAAAGATGACTGTCGCTGTCTCGTGGTGCATCTCTGGAAACATTTTCAGAGACACTCTTTGCTCTTTTGGTGAGTGTCTTTGCACTCTTGCGCAAATCGGTTGCTGGCTGAACACTTTCTCTACCAGCCGGATTTAGCTGGAGATCTCTGTAATTCAGCCCCGAAATTGACCTGTGGGTATGTGCGCAATTAAGTTCTTCGTGCGAACGTCGAGACGGATTTTATATTCAACGCGGAGTTTGGCGGCGGCTATCGTTGTTTGCCGAATATATTTATAAGGCTGCATGTTTTCACACGGACAGTTTTTGACGGGTTTTCACCGGCATTTTCGCAACTGCCGGACGCCCGAGTTTTCAATCTTTGTCCCGACAATGGATTGGTCGTGCCATCGGGAAAGTGCCGCGCGCTTGGGCTATGAGGGTGGTCCCCCCTCCCTTTTCTCGACCTTTCGTCCGTGTTAGCGTCCGTCCTGATCCTTGGATGTCTGGCTCAGGGCCAGCCCCCTTATCCCAAGCTTGATGGAGGCTGTGTCATGATGCCCCTTTTGTGTCGCCGTGTTCCGCCGTCTTCCTTGTCCAGCCCGGCTGATGTTGTTGACATTGGCCTGAGCCGGACTGCTGGTTGCGACAGTCGGGGTGTCGCCACCGGGTGTCATCCACGTCGGCATTCCTGATTTGTGGTTTTTGCGTTGATGGAGCCGCTGCGTATTCTTGTTCTGGGGGCGGCCTATGGTTTGCTTCCGGCTGTACGGATTGCCCTCGCCGGGCATTGCGTCAGCGTGATGTGCCGTGCTGAAGAGCAGGACAGTCTTGCCCGCCACGGCGCGACTGTCACTTTCATGCGTCGGGACGGGAGACCCGGGCAGGCGTTGGCCGTCCCCGCGGGGCTTGGGCCAAGTGTGACACAGGGGAAACTGGGGCTGGTTGGGTCAGACACAGACCTCTCTGGCTTTGACATGGTTTTTTCCGCATTGGGCGAGCCACAACTTGCTGCGCCAGAGATCGCCGCGCTTTTTTCCCGTATCGCCGCAGCGCGCAAACCGCTAGTTGCACTCGCGAACCTGCTGCCTTTGCCATTTCTGGCACGGATTGCATCCCTGAACCTTGCGCCCCTGCGGTCGGCTTATCAGGGCGCTGCGGTTTGGGACGTGATGGATCCGGACCTCGTCACAGCGGCAAGCCCGGATGCGCAAGCGGTTCGGACTGATCCGGCACGCGCCGACCAATTGACCGTCACGCTTGGATCGAACTTCAAAATTGCACCGTTTGCGGCAGGCGGACCACAAGCGATTTTGGAACGGCTCGCGGCGGATGTCGGGGCATTTCGCAGCAATGGTGTGCCGCTTCCGGCGCGATTGATCGCGCACGCCTCCCGTCATGTGCCTTTGGTCAAATGGCCCATGCTGATCACGGGCAATTGCCGGTCGGTCACCGACGGCGGCCAACCCCGAAGCATTGCCGAGGCAGTTGCCGCAAACCCGGACGAAAGTCGCAGACTTTATGCCGAGGTGACGGGTGTCGTTCAGCGCCTTGGAGCCGCTGAAAGTGACCTTGTCCCCTTTTCGACCTACGCAACAGCAGCCCGCTCGTTGTCGCGCCCGTCGTCTTTGGCGCGCGTGTTGGCGCAAGGGGCCACGCAGGTGGAAAGGATCGACCTGATGATTGCTCATGCTGCAGCTGAAGTTGGTTTAAAATCGTCTGCGTTGGACAGCGTCGTTGCGCGGATCGAACAAAAATTGGCAACAAACCGAGAAGCGCTCCTTGGCGCATAAGGCTTGCCTTCTCTTTTGCCGAAACTCCTCGCCGAGGGCTGAGAATTGACAAAATTCGTGTAAAACGGCCTGAGTAGGCCCGAAGTGGCGTTGTATCTTTGACAGTACGCCTTCGTTTGGATGGGGCAGATTTACCTTGGCACTCAATGTCTCGGTTTGTGAGGCATGTACTCAACCGCGATGAATGGATGGGGCGAAACGATGGAGGTCATCTATCACGCTGGGATGCACAAAACGGGCACAACTTTTGTCCAAATGTGGCTAAAGGACAATCGTGATAAGCTCCTTTCGGAAGGAACTTGGGTATTCATTCCTGAGACGCTTGGCCCACTTGTGCTGTTGCGTGGCGATGCATTGGTCGCAAAACTTCAGGAGCTTGTCGAAGCAGTCCGTTTGGCTGGCGGCAAACGCATTATCATTTCGCACGAGGGAATCTCGTTCTTTGATCGGCAGCGTATTGCCCTCCTTGCACGCGCCATTCCGAATGTTCGCACACGCTGCATTCTCACCATACGTCACTGGAATGGCTTTCTGCCATCGCGCTGGAAACAGAATGTCAGTCGGGCCGATAGCCAGTCCTTCGGCAAAATGGTCGCCCGGCTACGCGACCCTGAAAGTGTCAGCATCAACCTGCGTTTTGATCTACTCGTTCAGTGTATTCTGGATGCTGGTTTCGATACCAACGCCATCGTCTCGTACGATCGTGCGGCAAAAGACGGCGGCATCCTACAGGCGGTTCTTGAGGCTGCTGATATCTCTCCCCCCAAGGACGCGATTAGCCGACCGAATAGGATCAATGAAAGTTTAGATATCCTGTCCACCGACATCGTTCGGCTGTTCAATGGGATACGGGCACGAGCGGAAGGCTTGCTGCAAAACCCCCTACACGACGCGCGCGAAGATCCTTCAATTCGCCCACATTACTTCGACCACAACCGTCACCTGATTGTCGATGTCATGAATCGGTCCTTTCCCGAGATTGTTGAGCGTCTTTCTCAGGCAGAGCCGACTGTGCT
>CALBSG010000040.1 GCA_937927675.1 uncultured Paracoccaceae bacterium
ATACGAGATAGTACAAGGTGACTGGAGTTCAGACGTGTGCTCTTCCGATCTGCCGTACCGGTTATCCGGTGGTGATGGATGCCACCCACGCGGTGGCCTTCCCCGGCGGCTTGGGCGACAGTTCGGGCGGCCAACGCGAATTCGCGCCGGTTCTGGCCCGCGCAGCGGTCTCCTTGGGGATTGCGGGCGTGTTTCTAGAAACCCACGAAGACCCGGATCGCGCGCCGTCAGATGGCCCGAACATGATCCGGCTTGCCGACATGCCAGCACTGATCGCCAGCCTGATGGCGTTTGACCGCTTGGCCAAGGCCGATCCCTTGCGGGTGTAACGGCTTCTCCTCGGGCGACTTCGTCTTCTCGTCGACACCCACGACGAGCGACGAAGTCGACGAGGATCCTTATGCCACCTGCCCCGCTGCCCACCCCGACGACCACGCCCACTGGAAGTTGTAGCCGCCCAGCCAGCCGGTGACATCCACCACCTCGCCCACGAAATACAACCCCGGCACGCCCTTGGCCTCCATGGTGCGGGCGTCCAGCGCATCGGTATCAACCCCGCCCAAGGTGACCTCTGCCGTGCGGTAGCCCTCAGACCCGACGGGCATCAACCGCCAATCGCGCAGATGGCCTGCAATCCGTTCCAGGCTCGCATTGGGCAACGTGCCAATCGGCGCCTCCATCCCCAGCTCCGCCTCGATCCGACGGGCCAGCTTTTCGGGCATCAGCCGCGCCAGCGCCGTACGCAGCAAGGCCCGACCGTTTTCCTGCTTCGCGCTCCGCAGCCCCGCCGCCACATCAACGCCGGGGCAAAGGTTCAGCGCCACCGCCTGCCCCTCGCGCCAATAGCTGGAGATTTGCAGGATCGCCGGCCCCGACAGCCCGCGATGCGTGAACAGCACCGCCTCGTCAAAGCTGGTCTTGCCGCAACTGACCCGACCCGGCAGAGCCACACCTGCCAAAGGCGCCATCCAAGCCAATTCCTGTTCGGCAAAGGTCAAAGGCACCAGACCGGGCCGGGTTTCCACCAGCGGCAAGCCGAAACTCTCGGCGATCTGATAACCAAAGCCGGTGGCCCCCATCTTCGGGATGGACTTGCCCCCGGTCGCCACGATCACCGAGGCCGCGCGCAACGGCCCCCGTACCGTCTCCACCTCAAACCCCTGCCCGCTGCGCCGAACCGCGCCAACGGTGCAGGACAACCAAAGTTCGGCCCCCGCCGCCGCCAGATCGCCGGTCAACAGCGCCACGACCTCTTTGGCAGAGCCATCACAGAACAATTGCCCCAAGGTCTTTTCGTGCCACGCGATTCCCGCCGCATCCAGCCGCCCGATGAAATCCCACGCGGTGAAGCGTTTCAGCGCCGAAAGCGCAAAGCGCGGATTCTTCGACAAGAATCGATCGGCCGTGATCCCAAGGTTGGTAAAGTTGCACCGCCCCCCGCCCGAGATTCGAATCTTTTCCCCAGCCCGCGCCGCATGGTCGATCACAACCACCCGCCGACCCCGCCGCGCAGCTTCAATCCCGGCCATTAAACCAGCCGCACCCGCGCCAAGAACGATCACATCCGCTTGTTTCATGGCTCCCGCATAGCCGCCCGGCCTGCGCCTGACAACCACCAGAGATTTTTGCGAAATCCCCCTTGCACCCCCGGAAACCCTTCGCTAAATACCCCCCCACGGTTGGGGCGTCGCCAAGTGGTAAGGCAGCGGTTTTTGGTACCGCCATACCTAGGTTCGAATCCTAGCGCCCCAGCCAACCTTTCCCTTCAGACAAAACTCACCGCCGCCCGCTAAGTGGGCGATTTCGGTTGCTTGATGGCCCATGCTCTTTTGGCGGGATTGACAGTGACGACCGTCGGGGCCATTGCGTCAACCGTCGTTCATTGAAGGATCATCGCATGTCTAATCGCCTTGTTTCCGCTCTGGCCATCACGCTGCTTCTGGCGGCTTGTGGGGCTTCAAAGGACATGCAGCTTTATCCGACGGCGGGGCCGTTGGCTGCCAAGACGCCGCCGCCGGTCATCGTGGCCAAGGCCTCGAATTACAAGGATAATTCCGGTCAATTGACCTTCCGTATTCCGAAAGGTCCGCGCTGCAAAGGCACCTGGAGCAGCGTTGCCCCCCGCGTGCAAACCCGCGAGCGGGGCTTCAGCCTGTCGATCCGCGATCTGGGTGGCAAGCTGGGCCGCAGTTCGGAAACCGTCGGCGGCGTCAACTCGGGCGAGATCTATGCCGTTTGCCGCGACGGGACGCGCGTGCAAGGCACCTTTATCATGGGCAGCGGCACCACCAGTGGCACCGGCACCGCAACCGATACGCTGGGCAACACCTATAAGATTCTGTTCTAAGACCTTCGCCCCACGGGCATTGACCGCAGAGAACAAGCCGGAGACGACACGGAATGGATTGGCTGATTTGGATCGGGGCGGCTCTGACGCTTTTGGGGGTCGCGGGTCTGGTGTGGTGCATCGTTCTGGCGATGCGCGCCAAACGCGCGGGCCTGCCAGATGCCGAAATGCGCGCCACCTTGCAGCGCGCCGTTGTGCTGAACATGGCGGCGCTGGCCCTGTCGGGCCTTGGGCTGATGTGCGTGGTCTTTGGCGTTTTCCTCGCCTGAGATTTGCGCTCAGGTTCAGCGGTTGAGATCGGCAAAGGTCTGACCCTCTGCCAGCAAAAGGTCAAAG
Source organism: uncultured Paracoccaceae bacterium (assembly GCA_937927675.1). GTDB lineage: Bacteria > Pseudomonadota > Alphaproteobacteria > Rhodobacterales > Rhodobacteraceae > Tabrizicola_A. The sequence continues at coordinate 2,684 of CALBSG010000040.1, forward strand.
ACGGCGGCGGGCGTAAAGATTTGCGGATGGCGTTGCGCCCGCTGCCGCAGATCAGCCCTAAGCGCCATGGCGCCGATCCGGTCAGCCTGAAACATCGGCCCACCCTCCCAGCGTGGGAATAGCCCCGACAGCAGTGCGGTCGCATCAACATCTGACGGGCGGTGCGCCACACTTTCCGACACGATCACCGCAGCTTCATTCATCAACGCCGCAAGGCAGAAATCCCTTATCTCCGCGCCACCCTCGGGTGCGGCGGGAAGTTTCGGGCGGAGGCCTGCCCCAAGACCATAGGCCGCCAGCGCGGCGGCGATCTGGGCGCGGTCAGCCTGCCCGCCCTCTTCAAGCGCAGCAATCGCCCGCGCCAACGCGAGCCGCAACCGTTGGTCGATCGCGACACCGGGGCCTTGCACCAAGACCTGCCAGCCCAATTTGCGCCCAAAGGCCAAGGCAAGCGCCTGATGCGGCAAGGGCGCCCCCGGCGCGATGGCCAGTTGGGCCAGCCCCCCCACCCCCGCCGCCGGATAAAGCGCAATCGGCCCCGCCCCCCCCAAGGCAATGCTTGGGCCGAGGCCAGCGGACTGCCAGGATGCGTCGGGGGTTATCAGCACCAGATCAGCTGGCTCTGCATCGCCGCCCCCGACACTGCCGGTCAGCCGCGCCCAATCGGCCTCGCGCGCGGCGTGCGAAAGCCTGCCCTCGGTCACGAGGGCCTCGTGCCGGGCGGCAATTCTTGTCAGGGCCGCGCCAAGACTGTCGCGATCCCCCGCCACCAGCCGTACCCGCAACCCGGCACCAAGCGCCATCTGCACCACCTCGGGCGCCTGTCCTGCGGTGCCAAGCACCGTCACCGCTGACAAAGGCGGGGATGCCGCGCCAGCAAGTGCGGCAGGCGGCAGCATCGCCCGCCGCTGGGCCACAAAAGCGTGGCGCAGGCCGGCGGCCTCGGGGCTTTCGGCCATCGCCTCGGCCTGCGCCTGTTCAAAGGTCAGCCCCAGATCAAAGGGCAGCAAAAGGGCCGCCTCGACGCAGGCAATCACCGCGCCGGGCGCAGGCAAGCGCCAGCCCTCATGCGTCTTGCGGGCCTCGGCAATGGCGGATTGATAGGCGATCGGATCGCGCAGGCCCATGGCACGATCTGCCGGCTTGACCACGGGTTTTTCAGCCAGATCCAGCGCCAGTGCCACGGCGCGGGGCAAGGGCTTTTCCTCAACCACCGCATCCAAAAGCCCCATCGCCAAGGCCTCTACGGCCTGAACCGGTGCGCCACTGGTCAAAAGCTGCAAGGCGATGGGGGCCCCAACCAGCCGGGGCAAACGCTGTGTGCTGCCCGCAACCGGC
>CALBSG010000041.1 GCA_937927675.1 uncultured Paracoccaceae bacterium
GCCGCTTCGGTGGCTTTTGGGGTTGCGGGGGATGCTTTTCCCGTGGGTGCCGGTGTTTCTGGGGGCCGGGGTCGGGCTGTGGTTCGCTCTTGCCGATGAACCGGGCTGGCGCAGCTATGCGGCTTGCAGCGTTGTGCTTGGGCTTGCCGTGGTGATCTGGCGGCTGGGGCCTGAGCTCTTGCATCCTTTGGTCATCATTGGGGGTTGCCTGTTGGCAGGCTTTCTTGCCGCAGGTGCGCGGGCGCATCTGGTGGCCGCCCCGATGCTGGAGCGGCCCTATTACGGCTCCGTCACGGGCCGGATCATTGAGATCGACCGCTCGCAGTCGGATGCCCTGCGCTTGACACTGGACCGGGTGGTGCTGGATCTGCCGCCCGATGACACACCGCTGCGGGTGCGGGTTTCGCTGCGGGGCGATGCGGCCGTGCCGGTTCCGGGGCAGGTGGTGATGCTGACGGCCCGCCTTGCCGCGCCCGAAGGTCCCACCGAGCCTGGCGGGTTCGACTTTCGCCGAATGGCGTTTTTCGATGGTTTGGGGGCGGTGGGCTATAGCCGCACACCGGTGATGCTGTGGGACGACCCTGCGCCGGGCGCGCAGATCGTGAACCGCTTTCGGCTCTACCTGTCGCGCGGAATCATGGCGGCACTGCCGGGGGATGCGGGGGCGTTTGCCTCAGGGGCGATGACGGGGGATCGGTCGGGGATTACGAAAGACACCGTAGAGGCGCTGCGTGATTCAAACCTTGCGCATCTTCTGGCGATTTCGGGGATGAACATGGCCTTTTTGACAGGCTTTGTCTTTGTCCTCTTGCGCTATGGGCTGGCGTTGATCCCGCCCGTGGCGCTGCGATTGAACACCAAGAAACTGGCCGCCATGGTCGCATTTGGCGTGGCGCTGTTTTACCTGCTGCTGTCGGGGGCCAATGTGGCGACCGAACGGGCGTTTCTGATGGTTTCGGTCATGCTGGGGGCGGTCTTGTTTGATCGGCGGGCGCTGACCATGCGCTCGGTCGCGCTTTCGGCCACCGTGCTGCTGCTGTGGCAACCCGAAAGCCTGATGGAGCCGGGGTTTCAACTGTCCTTTGCCGCCACCGTCGCGCTGATCGCAGGCTTTGGCGCGCTGGAGGGCCATGTGATGCGGGAGCGTTTGCCACGCTGGGTGCTGCCGCTGTTCACGCTGGTGCTGTCCTCGGTCATTGCGGGGGCGGCGACTGCCCCCTTTGCGGCGGCGGCCTTCAACCGATTTACCGATTATGGGTTGGTGGCCAATCTGTTGACCGTGCCGGTGATGAGCCTGTTGATGGCCGCGGGGGCGGTGGCGGCGCTCTTGGCTCCCATCGGCCTTGCCGCGCCCGCGCTGTGGGTGATGGAGATTGCCGCCCGCTGGATTTTGTTTGTCGCCCATTGGATCGCCGGGCTGGACGGGGCGGTCACGCCGATCGTGGCGCCGGGGCCTTGGGTTCTGCCGTTGTTAACGCTGGCGGGGTGTTGGCTGGTGTTGATGGGCGGGCGGGCGCGGGCGCTTGCGGTGCTGCCGATGGCGCTGGGACTGGGGCTTTGGGCGATGGCAGAGCGACCGCTTCTTCTGGTCAGCAGCGATGGCAGTTTGGCGGGGCTGCACGCGGCGGGGGGGCGGGCCTTGTCGGCCGCCAAGGGGGCCGGGTTTACGGCCGGGAATTGGTTGGCGAAAGACGGCGATCTGGCGACACAGGACGAGGCTTTTGCCCGAAGCGGTTTTTCCGGCCCAAAAGCGGCGCGGAGTTTTCGATTGCGCCCGCCATCTGCCGACTGCGCTGCGGCTCAACCCTGTGACCGCGCGCTGACAGGTGTCATTCTGACCGGAAAGTCCCCCGATCTGGTCGCGGCCTGCGCCGGGGCGGATCTGGTGATCCTTGCCGGTTATGCGCCGCACAAGCCGCCCAAAGGGTGCCACCTGATCGACCGCAGGCTTTTGCAGAAAACCGGAGCGTTGGCGTTCAGGCCACAGCCGGGCGGTTGGCAGATCATCCCCGCTGCACGGGTGGGGCGGATTTGGATGGGGCAAACCGCGTTGCCCGCGCTGCCGTTGCTAAAACCCCGCTCATAAATGCAAAGGCGAACCCGGTGCGATCCGCTTAGTAATTGCGGATCAGGCCGACCAACCGCCCCTGCACCTTGACCATGTGATCGGGAAAGACGCGGGTTTCATAGGCGGGGTTTGCCGCCTCTAGCGCGATCATGGCGCCACGGCGGCGGAACCGTTTCAGCGTCGCCTCGTGATCTTCTACCAAAGCGACGACGATATCGCCGTTCTCAGCCGTGGCCTGTTCGCGAATCACCACGACGTCGCCATCGTTGATCCCGGCCTCGATCATCGAATCGCCTTTGACTTCAAGCGCATAGTGCTGCCCCTTGCCTGACAGCATGGTGCCCGGCACTGCGACATGGTGCGAGATTTGTGAAATCGCCTCAATCGGGACACCGGCGGCGATGCGGCCCATCACCGGCAGTTCCATGGCATAAATCGCCTCAATGGGCAGGGCGGCGCGGGGCGGATCCACCTTGTCGCCCGCGATCACCTTGGGCGTGAAGCCGGGTCTCTCCATCGCCTCGGGCAGCTTCAGAATTTCCAGCGCCCGGGCCCGATGCGCCAGACGGCGGATGAAGCCGCGTTCTTCCAAGGCGGTGATCAACCGATGGATCCCGGATTTTGACCGCAGATCCAGCGCATCCTTCATTTCATCAAAGGACGGCGGCACGCCATCGCGGTCCATCCGTGTCTTGATGAAATCCAGAAGTTCCAACTGCTTGCGCGTCAGCATCCCACACCTCGTGGTCGGTTGTTTCCCTTATGTTCTGCCCTTGTTCATGGCTTGTGTCAAGAAAAACAATCGGCGCGCGCATTTGGGCGTCAGATTGGCAGATACTCCACCATCTCGCCGGCGCGACGCGGACCATCGCCCAAGGGGCGGATCAGCAGCGCGTCCGCTTCGGTCAGGATGCGCAGCAGTGCAGAATCTTGCGACGTAAACGGGGCGATCTGCGGCAGTCCGTCACCGGGAGACAGCCGGGCGCGCATGTAATGCACGCGGGGGCCGGCGGCGCTGACATCTTCGGCCAGCACAGCGCGGGCGGTGGGGGCAGGTGCGCCCGGCAGCCCCTGCATCGCGCGCAGCATCGGCAACAGGAATAGATGGCCGCAGACGATGGCCGAGACCGGGTTGCCGGGCAGGCCCAGCATGACCGCATCGCCCAGACGCCCCGCCATCAGCGGTTTGCCCGGCCGCATGGCGATTTTCCAAAACGCCCGCTCCAACCCCAGATCGGCGGCCACCTTGCCGACCAGATCATGATCGCCCACCGAGGCGCCGCCAATGGTGACGATCAGATCCGCACCGCGGGCCAGTTCAAACACCTGCCGCAATTCGTCTTCGCTGTCGCGCGCGATCGGCAACAGCCGCACCTCGGCCCCTTCGGCACGGGCCAACGCCTCTAGCGCAAAGAGGTTGGAGGCGACGATCTGGTCCGGACCGGGCTCTTCGCCGGGCATGACCAATTCGTCGCCTGTCGCGATGATGGCGACCACGGGGCGGCGGGCGACGGCCACTTGCGGAATATTCATTGAGGCAAGCAGCGCCAGATCATTGGCGCGAAGCCGCCGGGGGGCAGAGAGGCTGTCACCTTGGGCAAAGTCCTGCCCGCGTTTGCGGATATTGTCGCCGGGGCGGGTGGCGGTTGTCACTGTGATCTCGGTGCCAGAGGCCGTGACATCTTCTTGAATCGCGATGGTATCCGCGCCTTGTGGCAAGGGGGCGCCGGTGAAGATGCGGGTGGCCTCATCAGGGGCAAGCTGGCCTGCGAACCCGTGCCCGGCGCCGGCCTCGCCAATCACGCGATAGCGCCCGCCGGCTGCACCGGCGCGGCCAAGCGCGTAGCCATCCATGGCACTGGCATCAAAAGGCGGCTGGGTCAGCCGGGCGACTGCGGGGGCCAAAAGCACCCGGCCACTGGCCTGCCGCAGCGGAACGGTTTCGGCGGGCAGCGGGGAAAGCAGGGCAAAACAGCGGGCCAGCGCCTCTTCGACCGTGATCATTCGGAGACCTCGAACCGGCCGGACTTGCCGCCGTCTTTCAGGATCAGCCGGATGCCCTCGATCCGCATGGATTTTTCGACCGCTTTGACCATGTCATAGATGGTCAGGCAGGCCACCGAGACGGCGGTCAGCGCCTCCATCTCGACCCCGGTCTGGCCGCCGGTTTTCACGGTGGCTTCTACCACGATGCCGGGCAGGCTGGCGTCGGGGATCAGATCAAGCGCGACCTTGGTGATCGGCAGCGGATGGCAGAGCGGAATGAGATCCGCCGTCTTTTTGGCCCCCATGATGCCTGCAAGCCGCGCGATGCCCAAGACATCGCCCTTTTTCGCCGTGCCCGAGGTGATGAGATCCAGCGTTGCGGCAGACATCACCACATGGCCGCGTGCCACAGCAACACGGGCGGTCACCGGCTTGTCCGACACATCGACCATATGCGCCTGACCCTGCGCGTCGAAATGCGTCAGGCCGCTCATGCGCCGCCCTCCGAGACGAGCGGACGCGACAGGATGGCTTTGGTGGCCGCCGTGACATCGGCCTGACGCATCAAAGCCTCGCCAATCAGGAAGCAGCGTGCGCCATAGGCGGCGACATCGGCAAGGTCAGCCGGGGTGAAAAGCCCGGATTCCGAGACGATCAGCCGGTCTTCCGGCACATGGCGGGCCAGATCGCGCGTGGTTTGTAGCGTGACTTCGAAGGTATGCAGGTTGCGGTTGTTGATGCCGATCAGCGGAGATTTCAACTGCGCTGCGCGGTCCAGTTCGGCGCGATCATGCACTTCGATCAGCACATCCATGCCAAGGGCAAAGGCGGCTTCTTCCAACTCAGCCGCTTGGGCATCGCTGACCGAGGCCATGATGATAAGGATGCAGTCGGCCGAAAGGGCGCGGGCCTCGGTCACCTGATAGGTGTCGTAAAGAAAGTCTTTGCGCAGGCAGGGCAGCGACACGGCGTCATGCGCGGCCGTCAGGAAACTGTCTTCGCCTTGGAACGAGGGGGTGTCGGTCAGCACCGAAAGGCAGGTGGCACCACCCGCTTCGTAGGCGCGTGCCAATTCCGGCGGGTTGAAATCAGCGCGGATCAGACCCTTTGACGGGCTGGCCTTTTTGATTTCGGCGATCAGCCCATAGCCTTGCGCGGCGGCGTCCGCCAGCGCGCGGGCAAAGCCGCGGGGGGCCGGGGCGGATTTGGCAGCCGCTTCCACATCGGCCAGCGGGCGCAGCGCCTTGCGGGCGGCGACTTCCTCTAGCTTGTAGGTCTTGATGCGGTCGAGGATGGTGGACATGGCGGGTTCCTTATGGCTGGCGACCCGGGTGGGGCACACCCCCCGGACCCCCGTTGGATATTTGGGCCACATTGAAGGCCGGGTCCAGCATGGATTTAGCCTGTGGGCTTGGCGAAGGGAAGCGCTCAGGCGGTCCAGTCGATGGGGTTTTGACCTTGAGCCGTGAGCCAGCGATTGATGGCGCTGAACGGACGAGAGCCGAAAAAGCCCCGATGGGCCGAGAGCGGCGAGGGATGCGGGCTGCTGAGAAAGAGGTGACCGTCGCGCGGCAGATTGGCGCAGAGGCTTTGTGCAGGCGCGCCCCAGAGGAGGAAGGCTTTTGGCCCGTCGCTGGCAAGGGCGCTCAGGATTTGACTGATGAGCGGCTCCCAGCCCCAGCCCTTGTGGCCATGTGCGGCGTTCTCGGGCACGGTGAGCACGGTGTTCAGCAAAAGGACGCCTTGGGTGGCCCAAGCGGTCAGATCCCCATCGGCGCGGGATTGACCGGTATCGCTGCTCAGTTCGGTGAGGATATTTTTCAGCGAATGTTTGGGACGCTCTCCTGGGGGAAAGGAAAACGCAAGGCCGGTGGCGCGGCCCGGCGTGGGGTAGGGGTCTTGGCCCAGAATGATCACGCGGGTTTGTGCGCGCGGCGTCAGGCGCAGGGCGCGGAACGGGTCGGCGGGTTGCCATGCCGGAGCTTGGGCCAGCCGAGCGGATAGCGCGGGCCAGTCAGATTGGAAGAAGGGTAGGGTGGCCCAGCTTGTGGGCGGGGCCGGAATCTCAGGCATGGGTCAGGCGGGCCAGGGCCTCGATTTTGGCCTTGGCCTTGCCAGAATCCAGACTTTCCCTTGCGATTTCAACGCCCTCTTTCAAGGTCTGCGCGCGATCTGCCACCACCAGCGCGGCGGCGGCATTGAGAAGGACCGCATCGCGGAAGCCGCCCTTGGCGCCATCCAAAAGCGCGCGGAAGGCGACAGCGTTTTCGGCAGGCGTGCCGCCTTGGATCGCCTCGAACGGGTAGGCGGGAAGCCCTGCGTCTTCGGGATGCACCATGAATTCGCGGATCTCATCTGCGTTCAACTCGCAGACTGGCGAAGCTGCCACGATCGACAGTTCATCCGAGCCATCGCCGCCATGCACCAGCCACGCCTTTTCCGACCCAAGCGCGCGCAGGGTTTCGGCCATAGGGCGGATCAGGGCGGCGGAAAACGCCCCGGTCAACTGACGTTTCACACCGGCCGGGTTGGTCAGGGGGCCAAGGATGTTAAAGATGGTGCGGGTGCCAAGCTCCATTCGCACGGGTGCGACGTGGCGGGTGGCGGGGTGGTGCATCGGCGCCATCATGAAGCCGATCCCGGCCTCGGCCAAGCAGCGCTCCACCACCTCGGGGCCGACCATGACATTGAGGCCCATCTCGGTCAGCGCATCGGCTGCACCCGATTTGGAACTGAGGTTGCGGTTGCCGTGCTTTGCGACCGGCACACCCGCGCCCGCGACCACAAAGGCGGTGGCGGTGGAAATGTTCAGCGTGCCCTTGCCATCGCCGCCAGTGCCGACGATGTCGATCGCCCCTTTCGGGGCGCGGACCGGATTGCATTTGGCGCGCATCACGGATGCGGCGGCGGCATATTCATCCACCGTCTCGCCGCGCACGCGCAGCGCCATCAAAAAGCCGCCCATTTGCGCTGGCGTCGCCGCACCTTCAAAAAGCGCGGTGAACGCGGCCTCAGCCTCGGCGCGGGTCAGGGGGCGGGTGGCGGCAATGCCGATCAGGGGTTTGAGAACATCACTCATGCCGCAACATGCGCCTTTGCCGCATCAAGGAAGTTTTTCAAAAGCTGATGGCCATGTTCCGAAGCAATGCTTTCGGGGTGGAACTGCACGCCCTCGATCAGTTTTTCCTTATGGCGTAGGCCCATGATGGTGCCATCCTCCAACCATGCCGTCACCTCAAGGCAGTCGGGCAGGGTGTTGCGGTCCACAACCAGCGAATGATAGCGGGTGGCCAGAAAGGGTGAGGGCAAGCCGCGGAACATGCCTTTGCCGTCGTGATGCATCGCACCCATCTTGCCATGCACGATTTCGTGGCAGCGGATCACATCGCCGCCAAAGGCTTCGCCGATGGTCTGATGGCCAAGGCAAACCCCCAACAGCGGCACATCCGCGGCGGCGGCGGCGCGGGTCAGCGGGATGCAGATGCCCGCCTGCGCCGGATCGCAGGGACCGGGCGACAGCACGATCAGTTCCGGTTTTAACGCCAGCGCGTCTTGCACCGACATTGCATCGTTGCGCACCACCTGCACATCCGCGCCAAGCTCGCCCAGATAATGGACAAGGTTGTAGGTAAAGCTGTCGTAGTTGTCGATCAGAAGCAGCATCTTGCAGGGTCCGGACGGAAAGAGGATGAAGGCGGCATTGGTTTCGGTCTATAGAAGACCAGCAGGTGTTGGGTTCATAGATGGGCCTAGCGGCAAAGGGGCGTCAAGGGCAAGTGGCGTCTTATAACGGGTGGAGGCAGATGTGATCCGCAATTTTGTGACGGGCA
>CALBSG010000042.1 GCA_937927675.1 uncultured Paracoccaceae bacterium
AAAGCGGTGGTAGCAGCAACCGACAGAGCGGCAGCGAGAGCGATCTTTTTCATAGGGACCTCCAGGTTAAAGCAGAGTCAAATTGGGTTCAGAGGCGTCTACCCTTAATTAAGCATGCCTCTTCGCCCGCCATGTAACGCGCTCCTTTGCGTAAAGACAACAAACTCCTGCCATGAAAGTGAAATTCGGCAGACCAAGGATGGTAAGTTTCGTCAATTTGGCAACAGTCTGTGGCTTGGAGTTGCGCGTAGGCCCTTTGGCACTGCCAATGCGCGACCCGTCTGGCCCCCGGGGTGCCGGGCCGTGCGATTCGCAACCTTGATCCCGCGCGATCAGCGGATGCGCGCCATCTTTGACGCGACGGCGCGTATGCCTGCCCGTTGCGCCCGCGCACTTGGCACCGTGCGATGGCTGCGTACCCGGTTAACCGCGCTCTGGCACATCCTTGCGCAGGGCGTGAGCGGTTGCGCACGCCATCCGGCAGATCATGCAAAGGGCGAGGTTTTCCAAGATGAACAAGGCAATCACCGAAGGTCTGGTCCTGATGCCACCGGCGTTTTCGGCAGGGCTGGGGCTGTGGTCCAGCGAGGATGGGCGGCCGGGCAATGCCAGCTATGCGGGCCAGCCCAACGCGGGTTATGTGCCCTCGGATCAGGATTTCGCAGGGTGCCTTGAGGTGCAAAAGACCACCTCGCTGTTGAAGCTGCGCTGCTTTCAGCAGATCCCGTTTCAGCCGGGGCTGTATCTGCGTGTCACCGCCAAGATTAAGGCAGTCAGTGGCCCTTTGCCCACGGTGCGGATCGCGGGCTGGGCTGGCAATGCCAGCGGGGCGAATGTGGCGACGGCGGATCAACAAGGCCCGGACGTGCCGCTGACCGCCTATGGTCAGGTGGTGACGGTCAGCGCCATCATCGGCTCCGGCAATCGCCAAGGCGTTGATATGGTCTGGGGCACCACCCCGGCCTATGGCCATCTCGGCCTTGACCTGACCGGGCCAGCAGGTGGCGTGGTGCGGATCGACGACATCACCATCGAGGATGTCACGGCGGTTTTTCATTCAGCGATGTTCGATTGGGTCGACGTGCGGGACTTTGGCGCAATCGGCAATGGGGTTGCCAATGATTGGGCGGCGTTCGAGGCGGCCGATGCCGCCGCCAATGGCAAGACGGTTCTGGTGTCGCCCGGCACTTATTTCCTTGGCAGCCATTTCACCTTTGACAATCCGGTCAAGTTCGAAGGCAGGCTGGTGATGCCCGCTGACCAACGGCTGTCCTGCACGCGCGACTACGATCTGAACACCTACGCTGCCGCGTTCGGGACAGAGCTGGAGGGTTTTCGCCGCGCCCTGCAGGTGCTGTTCCACTTTACTGATCACACCACGCTGGATTTGAATGGTCGTCGCATTGAACTGAACGCGCCCATTGATGTGGCAGGGCTGGCGGGCATCACCAGCTTTGGCCAGCGCCGTGTGCTGTCAAATGGCCTTTTGTCGGCGGCCTCGGGCAGCGCTTGGGATACGGTCACTGTGACTGCCGTTGGCACCTATAACACGGCCAGCCCGAAACAGTTGTCCGCCGTGACCAACATCGCCGCGATCCCTGTCGGCGCCCGATTGTCTGGCACGGGGGTGGGCCGCGAAGTTTATGTCGCTGCAAAGAATGTCGGGGCAGGAACGCTGGAGTTGAGCCAGCCTTTGTGGGGCGGCAACGGCACGCGAACCTATACGTTCAAGCGGTTCAAATATCTGTTGGACTTCAGCGGGTTTACCGAGCTGAACCGTTTTGAAATCGCCGATATCGAATTCTCCTGCGGGTATCAGGCCAGTGCCGTCAACCTGGCCTATGATGGCAGCATCAACCGGTTTGACCGCTGCACCTTCATGATGCCGTTGAACAAGGCGATCACCTCATTCCGGGGCGGGTGTCAGGGGTTGGTGATTGACGGCTGTCTGTTCAATGGCGGCGGATCGACCCCGCCTGAAGACATCATCGCCTTCAACATCAATGCCAATGACAGCAAGATCCGCAACAACCGCGCCGCCTATGTTGCACATTTCGGGGTTTTTGCAGGGGGCAGCCATACGGTCACGGGCAATCACACATTCTCTGATACCAAGGGCTCGGCGACCTATCTGCGGGCGGGGTTGATTTTTACCACGCCGAACGTGCGCAGTTTCGTGTCGAATAATTATATCGACCACCAGTTCATCGAACTGTCGAATGAATATGACCCCGATCCGGATTTCGGGGCCAGCTATACCTTTGGCGGGCTGACCGTCACCGGAAACCTGTTTCTCTATGGCCAAAGCAGCCCTGCCTTCAGCTTCATCACCGTCAGCCCCAAGGGCGCGGGCCATTTCTTGAACGGGTTGATCGTGACCAACAATGTCTTCCGCTCCAGCGGGGCGACATTGGATCGGGTGGAGCGGGTGGACACCAGCAACGGCACCTTGAACCCGGCCAGTTTCCGCAATGTGGTCTTTGCCAACAACACCTACACGGGCGTTGGTCAGCCTTCTGTCAGCCCGGTCTATGTTGAACATACGCAGGCCACGGCGGATACCACATGGGTGGTGGACGCCACGGATTACATGCCCTTTGGCGGGCGGCACCGCAATGTAGAGGCTGTCGTGTTGGAGGGGCCGCTGCGCAATGCGGCAAATGCCGTGCAATGGGCGCAGCCCTATGTGCTGACCGAGCAGGGCGTGGCCAACCGGCAGGCCTATCTGCAATGGCCAAGTGCGGTGAAGGGCAAAGCCATGGTCACCCTGCGCTGCGACAACCCGGCCTAAGCCTGCGGCGCCCGCAGATCGTCGGGTGTCAGGCGAAAGGCGCGGGCAAAGCCGCCGTTCAAGAGCGCGCTCTCTGGGATCAGCCGCACAAAGGCAAAATCGGGAAAGTCGATGTAAAGGGCCGCCTTCGGGTGGCCCTTAAGCCAATGGGCGCGGATGGCGGGCCGCGCCGGATCATCGGTGGGCACAAAGGCTGCGCGTGACCGGATCATCAGGCGCGGATGGGTCAAAGGATCGCCCTTGGCCCCGACCTCGCCCAGCATCACCGAACAGCGCGGGTCGGCTTTCAAGGCCGCCAGATGCGGTGCAAGGCCCGAGATGAGCGTCATAGGCAAGCCTTCGGGGCAAAGGCCAAAGGCGATCCGGCTGATCGAGGGATGGCCCGTTTCGGGATCTGACCAGGCAAGGGCGGCATGTTGGGCCTGAAGCAGGGTTTGGGCCAGCGCGCGGGCCTCGGCATCGGCGGCTTGAACAGGGTCTTTGGGGCTGGCCATGAAGAAGGCTCCGGGGAGGGCGAAACGCCGCGGATGGGCTGGGCGGTGGGCATTGCCGTTGACAGGCGCCGCCTTGCAGCGTTTGTTAATCGCATTTGAAACGATCCGCCATGATTTCTGGCTCCCCTTACAATTCAGGTTGCCGCCATGGCTCTTGCGCCCACACCCGCTGCCCCGCCATCCGAGTTTCTGCCCAAGCTCGTTTCGATCTTTCGTGAAGGCTATCGCGCGGCCGATCTGCGTGCCGATGTCATGGCCGGGCTGACGGTCGCCATCGTGGCCCTGCCACTGTCGATGGCGATTGCCATTGCCAGCGGTGTCGGGCCAGAGCGCGGGCTGTTCACCACCATCATCGGCGGCTTTTTGGTGTCGCTGCTGGGCGGGTCGCGGTACCAGATTGGCGGGCCTGCCGGGGCGTTCATCGTGTTGGTGGCGGCCTGTGCGACGCAGATCGGGATCGAGGGGTTGTTGCTGGCGACCCTGCTCTCGGGCATATTCCTAAGCCTTTTGGCCTTGATGCGCGCGGGATCCTATGTGCGCTTTATCCCCTATCCGGTGACGGTGGGTTTTACCGCGGGCATCGCGGTTATCATTTTTGCCAGTCAGTTGAAGGATTTGCTGGGTCTGACGCTGCCCAGCACCGAACCGGCCGACGTCTTGCACAAACTACAGACGCTTTGGGCGGCGCGGGCCAGTCTGAACCCATCGGCGCTGGCGGTCTCGGTCGGGACCATCGCGTTGATCGTCGGCGTCAAGCGCTGGCTGCCGCAGGCGCCCAACATGCTGATCGCTGTCGCCTTGGCCGCCGTTGCTGTGGTGGTTCTGGAGCTGCCGGTTGAGACGATCCACAGCCGCTTTGGCGCGCTGCCGCGGACGCCACCTGCGCCGGTGCTGCCAGGTTTGGGCGGCGGTGCGATTGCGGCCGCCCTGCCGTGGGCGCTGTCCTTCACGCTTTTGGGGGCGATTGAAAGCCTGCTGTCCGCCGTGGTCGCGGATGGTATGTCGGGCCGCCGTCACCGCCCGAATGCCGAACTTCTGGCCCAAGGGGTTGCCAATATCGTCACGCCCTTGTTCGGCGGCATTTGCGTGACCGGCACCATTGCCCGCACCGCGACCAATGTGCGCGCGGGGTCCCGAGGGCCGGTGTCAGGCATGCTGCATGCGGTGTTCGTGCTGGCCTTTTTGCTGATTGCCGCGCCCCTTGCTGGATACATCCCGCTGGCGGCTTTGGCGGGGGTCTTGGCGGTCGTGGCGTGGAACATGGCCGAGAAAGAGGAGATCTGGCACCTTGCCCGCCATTCGCGCGCCGATGCGGTGGTGGTGCTGGCGACCTTTGGCCTTGTGGTGTTTCGCGACCTGACCGAAGGCATTGTCGTGGGTTTCGCGCTGGCAGGGCTGGTCTTTATCAACCGCATGTCCGCCGGCACCACCATCGAAGAGCGCCGCAACGGCGACGAGGTGCAGGATCCTGCCCTGGCGGGCGTGGTGATCTATCATCTCAATGGACCGTGGTTCTTTGGCGCGGCTGCCCGACTGGGCACGGTGCTGGATCAGGTGTCAGAGCATCCGCGTGCCTTTGTCGTCGACTTTGCCGGGGTGCCGCTGACCGACAGTTCCGGGGCCTATTCCATGGCGCTTTTGGCGCGCAAAATGGCGCGGCGCGGTGGCCGATTGGTGATTTCTGGCGCGCGGCCCGAGGTGCGCCGCGCACTGCATCGGGCGGGGGTTCACGGCGATCAGGTGCGCTTCATTCCGGGGCTGGATGCCCTGCCCGAAGGGCTTGGAAATCCCCTTGCGGATTAGGGCGAATCGCACCCGCACAGCGGCGTTGCGATAGGGTTAGCCACCGCTGCGCCAAATTGCTTGCGCTATCATTCCCGCGCGTTTTTTTGGTCTTTTCTACAAACGGCCTGAAAAAGGGCATTTTCTTTCTGCCTGACAAGTCTGCAAAGGCGTCATTTTTCTGCCGATTTTCGCTGCATTTACACAATTGACCTTTTGACCTGTCAATTTATTTACAGAAAAATCATTATTGCAAATAGAGTTAGAACTTCATTTACAAATCTACTATCATCCCCGGCACGGGGGAGACCTGCATAACCTGCAGGCCGTCAGGGCCAGCGTGCCAAGCTGTTTATACTTGAGGAGGATCCAATGGCAGAAACCGGACAGGCAACGGGCGTTTACGAACCGTCCAAGGAATTCGTCGCAGCCGCGCATCTGGATGCGGCCGGCTATGCCCGGATGTATGCCGAATCCATTGAAGACCCCGATGAGTTCTGGGGCCGCGAAGGCAAGCGGCTGGATTGGATCAAGCCCTACACCCGCGTCAAGAACACCGATTTCACCTTTGGCAAGGTCAGCATCAAGTGGTTCGAGGATGGCGTTCTGAACGTCTCGGTCAATTGCATCGACCGCCACCTGCGCGACCGTGCGCTGCAAACCGCGATCATCTTTGAACCCGATGATCCGAAAGAGCCCGCCCAGCACATCACCTACAAGAAGCTGTCCGAAAAGGTGAACCGGATGGCGAACGTTCTGCTGTCGCAGGGCGTGATGCGCGGTGATCGCGTGGTGATCTATCTGCCGATGATCCCCGAGGCTGCCTATGCCATGCTGGCTTGCGCCCGGATCGGCGCGATCCACTCCGTCGTTTTCGCGGGCTTCTCGCCGGATGCACTGGCGAACCGGATTAATGATTGCGGTGCCAAGCTGGTCATCACCGCCGACACCGCCCCGCGTGGCGGCAAACGGACGGGCCTGAAGAACAACACCGACGCCGCCTTGCTGCATTGCTCTGACAAGGTGCGTTGCCTTGTGGTCAAGCATACTGGCGATCAGATTTCCTGGGTACAGGGCCGCGATGTCGACGTGCTGGCCATGATGGACATGGTGTCGCCCGAATGCCCGCCGCGCCCCATGGGCGCCGAAGACCCGCTGTTCATCCTGTACACCTCGGGTTCGACCGGCAAGCCGAAGGGCGTTGTGCATACCTCGGGCGGGTATCTCGCCTATGCCGCGATGACGCATCAATACACCTTCGACTATCATGATGGTGATGTGTTCTGGTGTACGGCGGATGTGGGTTGGGTCACCGGCCACAGCTATATCCTGTATGGCCCCTTGGCCAATGGCGCGACGACTGTGATGTTCGAAGGCGTGCCGACCTATCCGGACGCAGGCCGGTTCTGGGAAGTGATCGAAAAGCACAAGGTCAACCAGTTCTATACCGCGCCGACCGCGATCCGCAGCCTGATGGGCCTTGGCCCGCAATGGGTTGAGAAATATGATCTTTCCAGCCTGAAAGTGCTGGGTTCGGTCGGTGAGCCGATCAACCCCGAGGCTTGGGCCTGGTACAACCAATATGTCGGCAAAGGCACCCGCCCGATCGTTGACACGTTCTGGCAGACCGAAACCGGCGGCCACATGATCACGCCGTTGCCGGGGGCGACCCCTGCCAAGCCGGGCTCTGCGACCAATCCCTTCTTCGGCGTGAAGCCGGTGGTGTTGGACCCGTCGACAGGCCGTCGTCAAAGCGAAACCGAGGCCGAGGGTGTCTTGTGCATCTCGGACAGCTGGCCGGGGCAGATGCGTACGCTTTGGGGCGACCATGATCGCTTCCAAGAGGCATATTTCCAGCAATACAAAGGCTATTACTTCACCGGTGACGGCTGCCGTCGTGATGCAGATGGCTATTACTGGATCACGGGCCGCGTTGATGATGTGATCAACGTCTCGGGTCACCGGATGGGTACGGCCGAAGTGGAAAGCGCGCTGGTCGCCCATGCCAAGGTGGCGGAAGCCGCCGTTGTCGGCTACCCGCACGAGATCAAGGGGCAAGGCATCTATGCTTATGTCACGCTGATGAACGGCATCGCCCCCTCGGACGAGCTGCGCAAGGAGCTGGAGGCTTGGGTCCGTGGCGAAATCGGCCCGATTGCCAAGCCCGATCTGATCCAATGGGCCCCCGGCCTGCCGAAGACCCGCTCGGGCAAGATCATGCGCCGCATCCTGCGCAAGATCGCCGAGAATGACTATGGCAGCCTTGGCGACATCTCGACCCTTGCCGATCCGTCGGTGGTGGAAGAGCTGATCAGCAACCGCATGAACCGGGCGTAAGCGCAGATGACCGCGAACGCACCCGTTTTGATCCTGCTTGGCCCCCCCGGGGCCGGCAAAGGCACGCAGGCCCGCATGCTGGAGGAACACTTCGGTCTGGTTCAGCTGTCGACGGGCGACATGCTGCGCGCCGCTGTGGCTGCTGGCACCGAGGCTGGCAAAAAGGCCAAGGCCGTGATGGAGGCTGGACAATTGGTGTCGGATGACATCGTGCTGGCCATCCTGCGCGACCGTATGGGGCAGCCCGATGTTGCCAAGGGCATCATCCTTGATGGCTTTCCCCGCACCGACGGGCAGGCCGCCGCGCTGGATGGGCTTTTGGCCGCCAATGGCCAGAAAGTCACTGCCGCCATCAGCCTTGAAGTGGATGATGAGGCGATGGTGGGCCGGGTTTCGGGCCGCTACACCTGCGCCTGCGGCGAGGGGTATCATGACCAGTTCAAAAAGCCTGCCGTCGCCGGCACCTGCGACAAATGCGGCGGCACCAGCTTCAAGCGCCGGGCAGATGACAACGCTGAAACCGTGCGCGAAAGGCTGAAAGCCTATCACGCCCAGACTGCGCCGCTGATCGCCTATTACGCGGGGCGCGGCGTGCTTCAGAAGATCGACGCGATGGGGGCCATCGCAGATATCCGCACCGCCCTTGGACAAATCGTTCAAGGCGTCGCGGCTTGATGGAATACTTTCCGCCCCTAAAGGGCGCGGAAGTTGGGAGACAGGCGTCTTAGCCGGGCCCTTCGGGGACAGAACAATCGGCAAAGGCATCTGGAACAGGGACCCGGCCCATTAGGGCTGGACAAAATGGAGGAGGCCACATGGCTAGTGTAGACACTGCGGGGAACGTTCGCGCGCGCCCCATGACCGCGGAAGAGAAGAAGGTTATCCTTGCTTCGTCCGCCGGTACCGTTTTCGAATGGTATGACTTCTATCTTTACGGATCGCTCGCCGCGATGATTGGCGCGCAGTTCTTCACGCCGTTCCCGGAAGCGACCCGGAACGTGTTTGCCCTTCTGGCCTTCGCCGCGGGCTTCATCGTGCGCCCGTTCGGTGCGCTGGTCTTCGGGATGCTGGGCGACCTGATCGGCCGCAAGTACACCTTCCTGATGACCATCCTCATCATGGGTATGTCGACCTTCCTCGTCGGCCTGCTGCCGTCCTACTACTCGTGGGGCATCGCTGCTCCCATCATCCTGATCGGCTTGCGCATGCTGCAAGGTCTGGCGCTGGGTGGTGAATACGGTGGCGCGGCTGTCTATGTGGCCGAACACGCGCCGCAGGGTCAGCGCGGCTATTACACCGCCTTCATCCAGACCACGGCAACGCTGGGTCTTTTGCTGTCGCTGATGGTCATCCTGTCGGTTCAGGGCTACATCAACGGCCATTACCCTGACCTGCCGATCTTGGACGCCGCCGGTGCGCCGACCATGAACGCCGATGGCACCCCTGCCATGCAGAAAGCCTTCAACGCCTGGGGCTGGCGCGTGCCGTTCCTTGGCTCGATCATCCTGCTGTTGATCTCGCTCTACATCCGTCTGCAGATGAATGAATCGCCCGCCTTCAAAAAGATGAAAGCGGAAGGTGCGGCCTCGAAAGCCCCGCTGCGCGAAGCCTTCGGCAACTGGAAGAACGGCAAGATCGCCCTGATCGCTCTGCTGGGTCTGACCGCTGGTCAGGCTGTCGTGTGGTACTCGGGCCAGTTCTACGCCCTGTTCTTCATGCAGAACGTCATCAAGGTCGACAGCTTCACCGCCAACGTGATGGTGGCTTGGTCGCTGATCCTCGGCACCTACGGCTTCATCTTCTTCGGCCGTCTGTCTGACCGTATCGGCCGCAAGCCGATCATTCTGGCGGGCTGCCTGATTGCAGCAATCACCTACTTCCCGGTGTTTGGTTTCCTGACCAAGACCGCGAACCCGATGTTGCATGCCGCCCAGCAAACGCCCGTGACCGTGACCGCCGACCCGGCTGACTGCTCGTTCCAGTTCAACCCGACCGGCACCGTCAAGTTCACCAACTCCTGCGATATCGCCAAGGCGAAACTCTACTCGCTGTCGGTGAACTCGGAAACCGTTGATGGCCCGGCCGGCGCGCCTGCCACCATCACCGTCGGTGAAACCGTGGTTGCCTCGTTCGACGCTGGCAAAAATGCTGCGGACATCAAGGATCTGACTGCTGCACAGGAAGAGGCTGACAAGGGCACCGATCAGGCCGCCAAGGATGCTGCGAAAGCCGCACTGGACGCTGCCAAGGGTGTGAAGCCTGCCTTTGAAACGGCTGTCGCTGACGCGCTGACCGCGGCGGGCTATCCGATCGTGGCCACCGACAACACCACCGTTGCCAAGGCTGAAAACGTGCTGGACATCTTCACCGGCCAGAAGATCACGATCATCCTGATCCTGACCTATCTGATCGTTCTGGTGACCATGGTGTACGGCCCGATCGCTGCGATGCTTGTCGAACTCTACCCGACCCGCATCCGCTACTCCGGTCTGTCGCTGCCTTACCACATCGGTAACGGCTGGTTCGGTGGCCTTCTGCCCGCGACCGCCTTCGCGATCTCGGCTCAGGCAGGCAACATCTACACCGGCCTGTGGTACGCGATCTGCGTGGCTCTGATGACCGTGGTCATCGGCACGCTCTTCGTGCCGGGTGGTACCCACAAGAAAGACATCTTCGCTGATAACAATCAGTAAGCTGGCTTGAACACCGGGGCGCGCGGAACAATCTGCGCGCCCTTTTCCTTTCCTCGGATCGGATGCGCCCGCGTCCAATGCGACGAAAGGAAAGCCTGCCCCCACAGACAGCGGTTGGGCAGGCTCCGGTTAAGGAACATGGGTGTGACCTGTGAGTTCGATGGCGCAGTCGGTCAGCTGGGCAGGAGCCCGGGTTATCGGCCCGCGCGGCCTTCCCAAAAGCGGGTGATCGCGATGATTGGCACCAGCCAGATCGCATTGGCGACAAGACCTGCCACCACGGCCTTCAACAGGCCCGCTTCGGCACCAAAGCCCATGGTCGCGGGGATGATGACGGCGACGAACAGCATCCCGGCCGCCAAGGGCAAAACCGCGCCTGTCACGGCTGCTGTCCGGCGTTGGGTGGCAACCAGACCCACCAACAGAATGATGCGGAACGGATCGATCAGCGCGGCAGAGATCAGGTCGGCGACGGTTGGCATGGCGGGCTCTTTGGCTGGAAACGCGGTTTCTCTGTCATGGACGTTGGGGCCACGTATTTCAACCCTTTCGCACTGGCGCACGCCATGAGTGACAAGAAACCCCGCATCCTGGTGGTCGAAGACGAAGACAACATCGCCCTCGCGCTGGAATTTCTGATGACGCGCGAAGGTTATGACCATGCCCGCATTGCCGACGGCGCACTGGCGCTGTCGGGCATCCGGGACATGCACCCTGATCTTGTCTTGTTGGACATCATGCTGCCCGGTGCCTCGGGCTATGAAATCTGTGCGGGCGTGCGGCGCGATCCGTCGTTGAACGATGTGAAGATCCTGATGATGACGGCGCGCGGTTCGGCCATTGAAAAGCGCAAGGGACTGGAGATTGGCGCCGATGGCTTCATCACCAAGCCCTTTGAATTGCGCGATCTGCGGGCGGAGGTGCGGCGGCTCTTGCCCCCTATCGGCTGAGGTCAGGCTTGACCCGGCGCCGAAAAGCGCAAAGGTCAGGCGCAATCTCGCAGATCAGGACCGCGCCACGATGCATAAAGTCTGGAATGTCATCTCCACCTATTCGCTTTTGTTGCTGACAGGGGCGGCACTGGCGTTGATCTGGGCCAATCTGGACAAGGACAGCTATCAACATCTGGTGCATTTCGTGCTGTGGAACCACGCGCCGATTGGCCTTTTGCACCACGAAGGCGGCGTCGCTGTGCGCGCGCTGACCTTGCATTTCCTGATCAATGACATCTGCATGGCGTTCTTTTTCGCCATTGCCGCCAAAGAGGTCTGGGAAGGCATCGTCCTGCAGGACGGCGAGTTGCGCGGGCGTAAGGCGCTGACGCCGCTGATCGCCACGGCGGGGGGCATGATGGGGCCGGCGCTGGTCTATCTGGGCCTAGGGGCTGCGCTGGGCGGCTTTGACGCCTATGCCCAAGGTTGGGCGATTCCGACGGCAACCGACATTGCCTTTTCCTATCTGATCGGGCGCATCGTCTTTGGCGCGGGACATCCGGCCATTCCCTTCCTGCTTTTGTTGGCAATTGCGGATGACGCGGGGGGCATGGTCATTCTGGCGTTGTTTTACCCGACCGGTGATTTGCAGCCCGGCTGGCTTTTGTTGTCGTTGGCGGCGGCTGTCGGGGTCTATCTCTTGGCCAATCGGCTGCCGATCTGGGCCGACGGCAGCGACCCGCGCCGCCCCTATTCCACATGGATGCGGCAGAAGGCGTCGTTCTGGCCCTATGCCATCGCCGGGGGGCTGTCGTGGTATGGGTTTCACAACGCGGGCATCCATCCCGCGCTTGGCCTTTTGCCCATCGTGCCGACCATCCCGCACGCCGATCGGCCCTATGGCTTCTTCACCGAGGCTGAAGAACATCTGACCGACCTTTTGAACTGGATCGCGCATCGGCTGAAACTCTTTGTCGAGATCATGCTGTTCTTCTTTGGCCTGTTGAACGCGGGTGTGGTGTTTTCGGCCTTTGGTGATCCGACGTGGATGGTGTTGGGCGGTCTGATCATCGGCAAGCCGGTGGGGATTTTCATGCTGGGTCTGCTGGCCGAGCGGGTCTTTGGCTTTGGCCTGCCAGCGGGCATGGGGACGAAAGATCTGTGGGTTCTGGGCTGCGTTGCGGGCATCGGTTTTACCGTGGCGCTGTTTGTCGCGACCGTCGCCTTCCCGTCAGGTCCGGCGCAAGAGGCCGCCAAAATGGGGGCGGTCTTGTCCTTTGGGGCTGCCGCGCTTGCTATTTGCATGGGGCGCCTTCTGAGGATCACCCGGCGCTTGTCCTGACGTGTGGTGACGTTGGGTTTTCTTTTTGCGCTTTTTCTTGGCAAAGCCCGCAATCCCCCCCACATTGTTAGGCAGAATGAAAACCCGCCGAAAGACGCGGGGCAGGGGAGGGGAATACCATGGGATCATTCGCGTCGCGCGCGGATCTGAAAGCCATCGAGGCCGAGGCCGCTTGGGAAGATCGGGATCTGCCCAAGACCATGCATCAATTCCTGACCCGCACCAAAACGGCGCATGGTGCGCGGCCGGCAATCTCGTATCAATTGCTGTCCGCGCCCGGATCAAAGTCCGAAACCCTGACCTGGGCTGATCTTCATGCCCGCGTGACCCAAGCGGCAAACCTGTTTCGCACGCTGGGTGTCGGGGAAACCGATGTGGTGGCCTATGTGATGCCCAACGCGGTTGAAACCGCGGTGACGCTTTTGGGCGGCGCGGTGGCGGGCATCGTCAACCCGATCAACCCGCTTTTGGAGGCGGAACAGATTTCAGCCATCCTGCGCGAGACGAAGGCCAAGGTGGTGGTGACGGTCAAGGCGTTTCCCAAGACCGATCTGGCGCAAAAAGTGGCCGAGGCGGTGAAGCATGCCCCGTCGGTCAAAACGGTTCTGGAGGTGGATCTTCTTAGGTATCTTGGCGGGATCAAACGGCTGATCGTGCCGCTGATCCGGCCGAAGAACCCGATCAGCCATAGCGCCAATGTCAAATCCTTTAACGCCGAATGTCGCAAACAGCCGGCTGATCGGCTGATCTTTAAGGACAATCCGGCTGACCGCGTGACGGCCTATTTCCACACTGGTGGTACCACAGGCATGCCCAAGGTGGCCCAGCACAAGCTGTCGGGCATGGTCTATAACGGCTGGCTCGGGCAGCGTCTGCTGTTCCAACCCACCGATACGGTGATTTGCCCCTTGCCGCTGTTCCATGTTTTCGCGGCCTATCCGATTTTGATGTCGATGATCGCCAGCGGCGGGCATGTGGTCTTCCCCACCCCGCAAGGGTATCGCGGCGAAGGGGTGTTCGACAATTTCTGGAAATTGGTCGAACATTGGAAGGTGACTTATATGGTCACGGTGCCGACAGCGCTGTCTGCCCTGATGCAGCGCCCGGTCAATGCCGATGTCTCGACCCTTCGGGGGGCGTTTTCTGGCTCTGCCCCGCTGCCGATTGAGTTGTTCACCCGCTTTGAAAAAGCAACGGGCGTGCAGATTGTCGAAGGCTATGGCCTGACCGAATGCACCTGCCTTGTCTCGATCAACCCGCCCGACGGCAACAAGAAGATCGGCTCTGTTGGTCTGCCCTTCCCCTACTGTGAGGTAAAGATCCTGACCAGCGACGGGGCGGGGGGCATGCGCGACTGTGGGGTCGACGAGATTGGCGAGATTTGCGTGTCGAACCCCGGCGTGTTCCCTGGCAGCACCTATACCGAAGTTGACAAGAACCGCGGACTTTTCGCGGGCGAACGGTATCTGCGGACGGGCGATCTGGGGCGACTTGATGCGGATGGTTATCTGTTCATCACCGGCCGTGCCAAAGACCTCATCATCCGGGGCGGCCACAACATTGACCCCGCCATTATCGAAGAGGCGATGATGGGCCATGACAAGGTGGCCTTTGTTGGTGCCATCGGTCAGCCGGATGCCCATGCGGGCGAACTGCCTTGCGCCTATGTCGAACTGATCAAAGGGGCCAAGGTCAGCGCCACCGAGCTGATGGACTATGCCGTGGCGCATATTCACGAAAAGGCCGCTGTGCCGAAACATATCGAGGTTCTGGCCGAACTGCCGAAAACGGCCGTCGGAAAGGTGTTCAAGCCCGACCTGCGACGCTTCGCGATCCGCCGGGTCTATGATGCAGCCCTAGCCGCGGCCAAGCTGCCCGCCCATGTCGCCGAGGTGGCCGAGGATAAAAAGCGCGGGCTGGTGGCGCGCATCGCCACCACCGGCCCGGTTGACGATCACGCCTTGGCAGAACTGCTGGGCCGGTTCCCGCCGGCTTGGGAGCGCGTCGGCTAACCCTGCAAAAACCGGAAAAAATTCTGCAGCAGCGCCGATCTGGCGCTGCATATTTCATTTGCTCTTTTGCGCTGTCCCCGCCCAAAATGCCGGTATTTCAGGACGGAGGATTTTGCATGCTTTCTTGGGTTCGGGCCACCACCTTGGCCGCATCGGTGCTGTTGCCGACCGCCGCGCTGGCGGAAAGCCAGTCGGAAATCCTGTTTCAGCACAAGCATTGGGAGGTGGAGGTCGTCGGCTTCGACGACGGCAGTTTCGCCTGTCTGGCCGAGGTCGACGCCCAGACCGACAGCTTCACCATCTGGCTTTACGCCGACAACACGGTGAAGCTGCAATTCTATTCCACCTCTTGGGACTTTGGCGATGGCGATACCGCGGATCTGCAGGTGCAGATCGGGAATCGGTCGCCTTGGAACCTGAACGCCGCGGATCTTTACAAAAACTCGATCCTGTTCAACCTGCCCGACAGCGATCAATCTGTGGGTTTCCTGACCGAGGTGGCACAGGGCAGCAGGCTATTCCTGCGGACCGCGGCGGGTGAGCCGGTGATGGACTATTCTTTGCAAGGCTCGTCTGCTTCGATGGCGGCGCTTGGCGAATGTGGCGATGCGCTGAAACAGTCGGATGGCAACCCGTTCGATTAAAGGTTGTCGGTGTCCAACCAGATCGTCACCGGCCCCTGATTGACCAAAGAGACATCCATATCCGCCCCAAAAACGCCGTTGGCTGTCGGGATGCCTTCGGCGGCGATGCGGGTGGTGAAATGTTCATAGAGACGCTTGCCGTCATCGGGGGCGGCGGCGGGGCTGAAACCTGGGCGGTTGCCGCGCAGGTCGGCGGCAAGGGTGAACTGGCTGACAATCAGTGCTGTCCCGCCCGCATCCTTGACTGAAAGGTTCATCTTGCCTGCGTCATCCTTGAAGATACGCAGCTTGGCAATCTTGGCGGCAAGCTTGTCAGCCTGCGCTTCGGTGTCGCCCTGCATGGCGCAGACCAAGATCATCAGCCCCTTGCCAATCTCACCCACGGTCTGCCCGTCGACCGCGACCGAGGCCCGATCCACACGTTGAAGAATGGCCCTCACAGTTCGTTCCTCCACGGCGGGTTGGCCCCTGCGCGGCTGACCGTGACGGCGGCCGATTGCACGCCAAGGCTAAGGGCCGCGTCCAACTCCGCATCGCTGAGTTGTGCCACCCGGGCCTTGGTCAGCGCGCCTGCCTCGTACAGCGCACAAAGGGCGCCAGCGTTAAAGGTATCGCCTGCGCCGACGGTATCGGCCACGGTGACCTTGTGGGCGGCGACAAAGCGGTTTTGGCTGGCGGTAATCGCCCGCGCGCCTGCGGCGCCTTCGGTGATGAAGACCAGCTTCGGCCCTTTGGCGAGAATGGAGCGGGCAAGGCTTTCCACATCGCCCCCCCCCATCAGCCAGTGCAGATCCTCATCCGACAGTTTCACAATGTCGGCCCGCGCGATCATCCGTTCGATCCGGGCGCGATATTCGGGCTCTTTCCCTGCAATGAAACCGGGGCGGATGTTCGGGTCGATCATGGTGACGCGGGTTGGGGCCTCGCGGGCTTGCAGTGCTTCATAGGTGCTGGCGGCAGGGTCATTGACCAAAGAAATCCCGCCGACAAACAAGGCCTGCACCTCATCGCCCAGAACCGGCAATTCCGCTTCGGCCAGCATCCGCCCCGCGGTGCCTTCATCGTAAAAGGCATAGGTCGCCTGACCGTCCACCAGCTTGACAAAGGCCACCGTGGTAGGCCGGGCCGACCGCGCCAGATAGCGGGTGTCCACCTTGGATGCGGTCAGCGTATCGGCCAAAATCTCGCCCAGCATGTCGGTCGACACACCTGACAAAAAGCCCGAAGGCGCGCCTAGCCGCCCCAGTGCAATCGCCGTGTTGAACACCGCGCCGCCGGCATAGGGGGCAAACGCCGCCTCGCCAGTGGTGGCGGTACGCGGCAGCATATCGATCAGGGCTTCGCCACAGCTGAGAATCATCAAGACCTCCTCGGGATTTCGCGGCAGCTTAGCCGATCGAATTATGTTAGCGCAAACATATCAGCCGAAATAGGGCGCCAGATTGGCCCGCACCCGCGCCAAAGGCGTGTCGCCGGTCATGTCCGGTACAAACCGTTCGCCCGTGATCATCTCATAGGCGTCGATATAGACCTGCGAGGTTTGCGCGATCATCTCGGCCGGAATTTCAGGGATCGCATCCTTGTAAGGGTCGCAGCGCGCGCCCACCCACGACCGGATGACGTCCTTGTCAAACGACGGAGGACGGGTGCCAGCCTCAAACGCGGCCTGATATCCCGAGGCAATCCAATAGCGGCTGCTGTCGGGGGTGTGGATTTCGTCGGCAATCAGAATATTGCCAGCGGCGTCGGTGCCAAATTCGTATTTGGTATCGACCAGGATCAAGCCGCGCTCCGCCGCCATCTTTTGGCCCCGAGCAAAGAGGGCCAGCGCGCGCGAAGAAACCTCGTCCCACTGCGCCTGCGTCAAAAGCCCCTGCGCCACGATCTCGGTTTCGGTCAAAGGCTCGTCATGGCCGCCGTCAAAGGCCTTGGAGGTTGGCGTGATGATGGCGGCAGGCAGCGCCTGATTGTCCCGCAGGCCATCGGGCAGCGTGTGGCCATACATGGTCCGCGCCCCGGCCTTGTACTGCGTCAGCACCGAGGTCGAGGTCGTCCCGGCCAGATAGCCCCGCACCACAACCTCAACCGGCAGGATATCCAGCCGTTTGCCGATCACCACATTGGGATCTGGATAGGAAATCACATGGTTCGGGCAGATGTCCGCGGTGCGGTCGAACCACCACCGTGCGAGCTGGGTCAGAACCTGCCCCTTGTAGGGAATCGCCGCCAGAATACGGTCAAAGGCCGAGATGCGATCTGACGAGATCAGGATGCGGCTGCCATCTGGAAGATCATAGCAATCGCGGACCTTGCCGAAATAGGGGTTCGGCAGTTCGGGAATCCGGGCGTGGTCAAGAACGCGCATCAGGGGCCTCCGGCTCGGGGATGGGGCGCTATCGCGCGAGGGGGCGTCGATGTCAACCGCCCGGCGGCAGCGCGGTCAGTTCAACCAGTCGGGCAAGGCCGTGCTGGAGATGCCAAATGCCTCCGGGTCCGACAAAAAGACGCCCACGCCAATGACCACCGCCGCGGCAAGAACGGCGAAGCCGATCTTCCACCAACTGTAGGGGCGCTCGCCCTGCACCTCGCCAGTTTGGCCGTTGACCCAAAACCGATAGCTTTTGCCCGCGTATTTATAGGCCGCCGTCCAGACCGGCAGCAGCACATGCTTGAATGTCTCGTCCCGATGGCGGGTGTTCACCTGCGTGATCCGTTGCTCATCACCGCCAATATCGCGGCGCACATCGTCTTCGATCACGCGGGCCATCTTTGCGCGGGCCGTGTGATGCCCGTCGGCCAGCGCGACGGTATAACCTTCGGCCTGAAACCCGGCGAGAAAGTCGGGCGCATAGGGTTCCAGCACTGTCAGATCCCAAGGCGTCAGATCATTGCCCAAACGTTCCGGCAGGCTGGTTGAGGCCATGACCAGCAGATCGTCGAAATCGCGTGCCACCGAACCCGCCGCCGGATACCAGCGGATCTTTCGCACTTGCTCTTGGCGCTGTTCGGACCGGCCGTTGACGTTCACCGTGACCATCCGCGTCTCGTAATAGGCCTCGCCGCGCTGTCCGGTGTAGGTGCTGGCCGTGGCGGCGTCGAAGGTCCAGAACGGCACATAAATGCCCGTCATGGCGCGGCCCTTGCGGGTGTATTCCAGCAAGCCGTTTGGCGCGAACCACAGGCTGCCAAGCCATTTGGTCAGCGCCTCGCGCGCCTGCGTTTCGGTCAGCGCAAAAGGCACCAAGGCCTGCGGTTTGATATGACGGCGCAGGCCCGTGTCCGCCACGACGGGGGTGGCGCAAAACGGGCATTCGCTGGCATGGCTGGCGCCTTGAAACTCCACCACCGCGCCGCAATTCGGGCAGGATGAGGCGCGCACTTCCTCAACCGCGTCGGTCGGCAGATCATCGGACAGCCCCTGCGCCAAAGGGATTTCCCCAAGCGCATGCGCCTTGCGGCGCGGCGCGACATTGGGGATGTCCTGCCGGTGGCCGCAGTGATCGCAGACCAGTTCGGTTTGGCCCGGCGCAAAGCGCAGGTCAGCCCCGCATTGCGCGCAAGGATAGCGATGGGCTTCGGCAACGGCCATCATTTACCCGGCGGGCGGGGGAGGGGGCGGGGTTTGCGCAAAAAGCCGGGCAAGTTCTGTCTCACCAGCGGCTTTCCAACCGTCCAGCCCTGCCGTCCAGACATGGCTGGTGCGGGTCAGGCTGCCCGATTGCGCCATGGTGGCCAGATCAGCTTCGGCGAACGGCCCTTTGGTTTCGCCGTTCACGGCGATGTGCCAGAGCTTTGCCACCGGCGGGGGTGGGGGTGCTGGCGGCGGGGCGCTGGCCCCCCAAGGCCCGGCGTTCTGCGCCATTGCCGCCCCCATGCCCGCAGCCATCCCGGCCCCCATCATCGCGCCTGCCCCCGAAGCTGGGTTCGCCATGCCCTCGGCGGCATTGAATTGCATGTATTTGTTCAGATCGCCCGCGATCCCGATCGAGGTGCGCTTGTCCAGCACCTTCTCGACCTCCTCGGGCAGGCTGATGTTTTCAATGTAGAACTCTGGGATCGTCAGGCCATAATCGGCAATTTTCGGGCCGATGGCCTGCGTCACGATGCGCCCTAGATCAGCGGTGTTGGCGGCCATGTCCAAAACCGGGATGTCCGATTTCGCCAAGACTTGGCTGACTTCCTGCAAAATCACATTGCGGATCTGAAAGCTGATCTCATCGGCGGTGAATTCACCATCCGTCCCGACGATCTCGGTCAGGAAGCGGCCCGGATCGGCAACCCGCATTGAATAGGTGCCAAAGGCCCGCAGCCGCACCGGGCCGAATTCCGGGTCGCGTGCCATGATCGGGTTCTTGGTGCCCCACTTCTGATCGTTGAAGCGGGTGGTGTTGACGAAATAGATCTCGGATTTGAACGGGCTGTCAAAGCCGTGGTCCCAATGCTGCAAGGTCGTCATGATCGGCATGTTGTTGGTTTCCAGCATGTAAAGGCCGGGACCAAAGACATCGGCCAACTGCCCCTCATGCACAAAAACCGCCGACTGCCCTTCGCGGACCGTCAGCTTGGCGCCGTATTTGATCGCCTGCCCGCGCCGCTCGAACCGCCAGACCATGGTGTCGCGGGTGTCATCCAACCAAGAGATGACGTCGATGAATTCGCCTTTGAGAAAATCGAAAACCATGATGCAAACCTTTTTCTGGCGGGCGAAAAGCCTGCCCTTGCGCGCCCAACATAACGCCGGTCGTGGCGGTTAGAAATCTTTTTGCCGCGCCGCTTAACTGCCTCCGCCAACCAGTTTTGTGGCCAGATCATAGATGATCGGACGGGCCTCGGCCTCGGACATGCCGGGGCGCAGTGCCGGGTTGTAAAGAATGCGCAGCATGTCTTCGTCCATGCGCGTCAGCAGCGCAAATTCCTCGTCATCGTTGAAGATCGACGGCCGCGCCCGCGGGCTGTCATTGGGCAGGCCAAGGCCCTGCGCCACTTCTTCATGGATGCAAGATAGGCGCAAAAGGTCGGGATGTTCGGCCCGAACCACAGCAAAGGCCCGGATATAGACGCCGCTTTGGCCGCGTGATTGCGCCAGAACCGCGCAATATGTCGATTGCGGCATCTGGGTCATGCCCGCCACATCGGACGCACCAAGCCCCGGCATCGCGGCCAACAGGTCAGGCCCAAGCGCACGGCGTTCATCTTCGGACACAAGATAGACAATGTAGTTCGGGTTGCCATCGTCCAGCCGGATCGAATGTCCCGTCACCTGCGCCAGCCGTGCCAGAAACGAGGCGATACGCGCCGTGTCGGTCGCGCGGACGTCGGCCGGAACCGAGTTTCCGAACCGCAGCCCCACCCGCACCGGGCCTTCCCAACGCCGCAGCGTGGTTGGCGTGCCGCCACTGGACACCCGCCCACCCGTACCGGGCACATATTCATCGCGCAGGGCAATCTGGATGAAGGTTTCTGCCAGCATCCGGTCGGTATAGGGCGTGTCCGCCCCACCGCCATCACTGCGCAACAGACCTTGTGACAGCAAGGCTTGCTGAACTTGGGAATAATAGGCGTGGGCGGCAGCGCTTTCCGGGCTGGGCTGCACAACGGCAGGCATGACCGGGGCGGGCGTCTCCAATGTCACCTGCTGCGGCGCAAGTGCGGGCGCGACGCAGGCCGCCATCAGTCCTGCGGCCAACCCGATCGTCAGATATGCCAGCCCGCGTGCCATAGGTCAGACCTGACCTTCCGGTGCGGTTGCCCGCGCCTTCGCGGCAGACAGGGTGTCGCGCAACTCTTGTTCCATTTTGACCAGATCCCCTTCGGCGGCCGTGCGGCGCGCCTTGCCCGCATCTGCGATTTGCAGGCTTTCTTCGATGGTTGCAATCAGCGATGCATTGGCCTGCTTTACAGCCTCAATGTCAAACACGCCGCGCTCCATCTCAGAGCGTACGACGCGATTGGTTTCGCGCAGGTTTTCGGCATTTGCGGTCAACAGTTCATTCGTCAGGTCATTGGCCTCGCGAATCGCAACGGCGGCTTCCTGCGAGCGTTGGATGGTGACGGCCTGCGCCAGCTGAGTTTCCCACAGCGGCACCGTGTTCGCGAGGGTGGAGTTGATCTTGGTGATCAGCGATTTGTCGTTTTCTTGCACCAGCCGGATCGAGGGCAGCGACTGCATCGTCACCTGCCGGGTCAGTTTCAGATCATGCACCCGGCGTTCCAGATCGTCACGGGCGGCGCGCAGGTCGCGCAACTCCTGTGCCAGCTTGACCTGATCTTCGGCCGGGGCCTTGGCAAGTTTGGCCTCTTGGGCAGGAATGTCGCGGGCATCCACCTCGGCCAGTTTGGCCTCGCCTGCGGCGATGTATAGCGCCAGCTCGTCATAAAAGGTCAGGGTCTTTGCATAAAGGATATCCAGCGATTTGATATCCTTGAGCAAGCTATGCTCATGGCCCATCAGGGTTTCGGTGATCTTGTCGATCTGGCCCTGCACCTGTTCATAGCGGGCGACGAATTTGGCAAAGGGCGCGGCGCGGCCCATCAGCTTTTCCCACCAGCGCCGCTCGCGCCGGACGTCAAGTTCGGACACGGAAAACCCGCGCAGGGTGGTGACAATGTCGCGCAGGCTGTCGCCTGCCTGGCCGACATCCTTGTTGCGGACACCGGATAGCATCTCTTGGCTGATGACCTGCAATTCAGCCTGCGCCCCAGAGCCGAACGCGATGATCGACTGGGTGTTGCCCATGTCGATTTCTGCCATGCGCTTTTGGATCGCGGCGGCCTGATCGGGACTGGCGTCTTGAAGCGCGACCAGCGCCGCGCCGGGTTCTGGCAGGATCACGGCGGTGACCTTTTCAATCTCGTCAAGGGTCGAGGCGGCGGCAGACTGAATGGCAGAGGTCATGGCAATCTCACTCGGAAAAAAGGGTCAAGTTTCATATTTCAACCGGTCCCGCAGGACCGAAATTTCAACATCAAGATCGGTGTGGCCATTGGCCAAAAGGGCCGTCGTGCGGGCGGCAAAGGTGGTTTCCAGATCGGTCAGCAGCGCCTCGTAATCGGCCCGCGCTTTTTGGTCGCGGTTCTGCGCGTAAAGATCGGCGAATTTCGCCGTCGCGTCCCGCGCGCCTTGCAGGTAGACCGACAGGAACTTGCGCGCGGCGGTTAAGTCGCCGGGGTCACTTTCAACGCTGCGAAACAGACTGCGCGCCGTTTCGGCGAACTGCGCCACACGGGTTTCAAGCGACCGATCCCCCGCGCGCAGGATGGCATCTTTCATCGCCGCAAGATGCGCTTCGCCAGCATCCACGGCTTTTGCAATGCGGTCGGTCTGAAACGTGTCCAGCCCCTCGGTGCCCTTGTCACGCAACGGGTCCAGGCCAAAGCTTAGAAGGTGCAGCAACAGGCCAGCAGCGCCAAGGGCCGCCGCAGGGGCCGTTTCAGGATGATGGGCAAGACTGCCCAAGGCCAGCGCCACCCCCGTCAGTCCCGCGCCAAGGATCTTGCGGGGCAGGGCAGGGCGGCGGGCGATACTGCGGCTGGCAAAAGCCTCGGCGGCGCGAAGCCCCTCTCGGGTCAGCCACGCCCCCGCCAGCAAGGCCCCGCCAGCCGCAAGCGACAGCAGGAGCTGCCGCGTGTCGCCCTGAAAGCCGGGGATCACCAGCGCAAAGGCGAACACCCCCAGAAGAATGGCCCGGCGCTGATCCCATGGGGTCGCGCCAGACCGATGCGGGCCGGCGGTCCCGGTCGCGCCGGTTTGGGGTGGGCTGAATTTGCCGCCAAAGCGCTGGGCCATCACAGCCCCCCGCCAAAGCCGACGTAAAGCACGAGGCCAAGCAAGACCGCGAAGACCAAGGGGCGGAGCAGATTTTGCGACATGGTCGGCAGTTTCTCCCCTCGCAACCCCTAACCCAGCTGCAACAATAGACAGGCTTGGCGGCGACTATAGGCAAAGGGCTATCGCCCCGCCAGAGCCGCCGGCAGGAAATCGCCGGTTTTGCCGCAGGGTCAACCGCGCCGGGGTTTCGGTCCGGGCTTAGAGCCAGGTTTGCTGCCAGGGCGTGGGGCTGCGCGTCGGGCGTCACCGCCCGCACGGGGCGCCGAGGGCGTGCGTGGCTTGGTGCTGCGCTCGTCGTTGCTCGGGCGTGGCGCGCTGCCTGCGGGGCGCGGTTTGCGTGGACCTTCCCCATCGCGGGGCGCGGGGGCGGGCTTGCGGGCGGCAGGTTTTCCCTCACGCTGGGCCGTCGCCTCGTCCCAGGCCTTGGCCAGCGCCTTGACCGCCTCGCCGGGGCGAACGCGACGGTTCACGGTGCGGGCGGGCTTGCGGGCTGCCGGATCTGGGGCATCCTTGCCGCCGCCTTCGCCCAGCTGTTCGCGCAGAATTTTCTGACGCACTTCCTCTACCGCGCCGGGTTTCAATTCGCCCAGCCGGAAGGGGCCATAACTGACCCGGATCAGCCGGTTCACGGTCAGATCAATTGCGGCCATGGCACGGCGGATTTCGCGGTTCTTGCCTTCGCGCAGGCCGACAGTCAGCCAAGCATTTGCCCCTTGGTGGCGATCCAGCACCACGGACATCGGCTGGAACTTCTCGCCCTCAACCTCGATCCCCTTGCGCAGGGGTTCCAGATCGGGATCGGTCGGATTGCCGTTCACCCGCACCCGGTATTTGCGCAGCCAGCCGGTGGAGGGCAGCTCCAGCCGCCGCTTCAACTCGCCGTCATTGGTCAGCAGCAGAAGACCTTCGGAATTCAGGTCCAGCCGCCCGATAGACATCACGCGGGGCATGTCTTCGGGCAGGTGGTCAAAGACCGTATCGCGGCCCTTTTCATCCGAGGCCGAAGTCACCAACCCATCGGGTTTATAGTAAAGCCAGAGCCGCGCCGGTTCCAGCGCAGGCAGGGGGTGGCCGGAAATCGTGATCGTGTCCGCGTCCGTCACGTTCAACGCCGGCGACGTGATGATCTTGCCGTTGACCGTCACTTCGCCCGCTTCGATCAGCCGTTCCGCCTCACGGCGCGAGGCGACGCCCCGGCGCGACAGCACCTTGGCGATGCGTTCGCCTTCAGGGCTGGCGGCTTTCGAGCTTGTGTTCTCGGCCATTTGGGGAAACCTTTGCGCGTGAGTGAAACGTCCGGGGGGCTTGTCCCTCGGGCCCCCTAGGGTATTTGAGCCAAGATGAAAGAGCAACGTGGGTTCCGGTCCTATATGGAGGTCGCGCTGGAGGAGGCGCGGGCGGCGGGCGCGCGGGGCGAAGTGCCGGTCGGGGCCTGTGTGGTGATGGGCGGCGCCGTTGTCGCGCGGGCCGGAAATCGGACACGCGAGTTGAACGATCCCACAGCCCATGCCGAGGTGCTGGCGATTCGGGCAGCCTGTGCGGGGCTGGGGTCTGAACGGCTGGTCGGGGCCGATCTATATGTGACGCTGGAGCCTTGTCCGATGTGTGCGGCGGCGATTTCGGCTGCACGGGTGGCGCGGCTGTATTATGGGGCGGCGGACCCGAAATCGGGTGGGGTCGCGGTGGGGGCGCGGGTGTTTAGTCACGCCCAATGCCACCATGTGCCAGAGGTCTATGACGGGATTTCCGCCGCCAACGCCGAGGCCTTGCTGAAAGATTTCTTCGCGGCCAAGCGTGGTTAGCGCTGCGACTGCAACAAAAGCCCAACGCCAAGCACGATCAACCCCATGCCAAGCGCTTGGCGCCGCGTGAGTTTCTGACCGAAATGCACCCGCGCCACGATTTGGGCAAAGATCACTTCGGCCAAGGCAAGCGTACGGATATTGGCGGCAGATGTCAGGGCAAAGCCCAAGAACCAGAACTGCGAGGCAAAGGCGCCGAGAAAGCCAGCCCCAAGCGAGCCACGCCAATGGGTGAGACTGGCGACCAGAGCCTTGCGATCAAAAAGCCCCATCCAGACAAGCAGCGTTCCAGTTTGGAGCGTCAGCGACAAAACCAGTGTGGCGGTGGACCGGATGAGCGTGCCGCCGCTCTCCAATCCCGTCACGCCACCACGAAAGCCGATGGCCGACAGGCCAAACAGGGCCGCCGCGGCAAGCCCGGTCAGCGCGGGGCCGGGCGTCAGCCAATCGCGCGGATCGCGCGCCGGTTTGACCGACATCACCAAAACGCCCGATGTGGCAATGGCGATGGCGCCCAGTGCGGGCCAACTCAAAGGATCACGCAGCAGCGCCGCAGCGCCCAAGGCGACAATGACGGGTTCGATCTTGAGCCACGCGGTGGTCACCGAAAAGCTTTGGCTTTTCATCGTGACCAGCATCAGCGCTGTGGCCCCGATCTGCGCCATGGCCCCCATGATGGTATAGGCCAAACTGCGGGAGGTGAGGCTTGGCAGCGCCTCACCCGTCGTGATCATGACAAGCGCCAGAAAGACCACGGCAAAGGGCAGGCCAAACAGAAAGCGCACCTGTGTCGCCCCCACCGTGCCGATGGTGGCGGTCAGGCTGGCTTGGGCGGCGTTCCGTGCCGTCTGGGTTGCGGCGGCGACCAGCGCAACCAGCGCCCAAAGCGGCATCAGTGGTTGGCCCGGATCAGCCGGCCAAGGCGCTTCATGCCCTCGTCGATCTGGGCTTCATTGGCGCAAGAGAACGACAGCCGCAGCGTGTTGCCGTTCGATCCATCGGCATAGAAGGCCCGGCCCGGCACAAAGGCGACGCGTTCCGTTTGCAGCGATTGGGCCAGAAGGTCGGCGCCGTCCATGCCCTTTGGCAAGGTGACCCAGACGAACATCCCGCCTTCGGGTTTGGTCCATTCGACGCCTTCGGGCATTTCGCGGGACAAAGCCGCCAAAAGGTGATCACGCCGCGCCATATAGGTCGCGCGCAGTTTGGCGACATGCGGCTCAAACATGGTCGAGGCGACTTTGTGGGTCACGATCTGGTTGACGGTCGAGGAATGAAGATCTGCCGCCTGTTTCATCAGCACCAACCGGCTGATGATCTCATGCGCGCCACAGATCCAGCCAACGCGCAGGCCGGGGGCCAGCGATTTCGAGAACGATCCGCAATACAGCGTCCGGCAGTTTTCGATGCTGCCTTTGCGCGCGATTTCCAGCGCAAGGATCGGAGGAATCGGTTCGCCGTCAAAGCGCAGGGTCTGATAGGCCGCGTCTTCGATGATGGCGATATCCATCTCATCGGCCAGATCAATCACCGCTTCGCGCGCCGCGCGGTCCAGCGTTTCGCCGGTGGGGTTGGCAAAATCGACCGAAAGATAGGCGAATTTCACGCGCCCCCCGGCGGCCTCTGCGGTGGCCGTGAAATCGGCGGCAGAGCGGTTGCCCTTTGGGTCCAGCCGATCATAGGCGGGTTCATAGGCATTGAAGGCGCCCAAAGCGCCCAGATAGGTGGGCCAGCCGACCAGTGCGGTGTCTTTGGGCGACAGCATCAGTTTGCCCAAATAATCAAGCGCCTGCTGCGAGCCCGAGGTGATGAGGATGTTATCGGCGGCGCAAGGAATACCGATCTTGCCCATCTCGCCAGCGATCCAGTCCCGCAGCGGCTTGTATCCCTCGGACACCGAATATTGCAGCGCCGCACTCGCTTGTGTGGTCAGCGCCTCGGAAAAAGCGTCCTTAAAGGCCTCGGCCGGGAATAGGGCAGGGTCGGGGATGCCGCCGGCAAAGGAAATGATGTCGGGCTGGTCCAAGAGCTTCAAAAGCTCGCGGATTTCCGAGGCCTTCATCCGGCTTGACCGGGTTGCCAGCACATTGTTCCAGTCCATCAGAATCCCCTCCACCATTCGGGCGGAAACCTGCGGGGTTCTGCGGGGTATGTCAATATTGGTGACCTAACCCGCGAGGAGGGTATCAAACCCGGTCGCGGTGGCGAAATCCACCTCGGACAGCCCGCCGATTTCGTGGGTGGTATAGGTCAGACGGCAATAGCCCCAGCCAAAGGCGATATCGGGGTGGTGGCCGGTCTTCTCGGCATACCAGACCGCCAGATTGGCCAGTTGCGCGGCTTTGGCAAAGCCTTTGAACGCAAAGGCGCGGGTGATCTGGGTGGCGGTGGCATCCAGTTGCCAGTCAGGGTGCAGACCCGTCATGGCGCGCTGGCAGGCGTCGGCGGGCAGGCGCGGCGTGGCGGTGGAACAGGGCAGGCAAATCGCATCGCTCATGGGTCAGGCACTTTTCTGTTTCGAGGGGTATTTCGGGGCATGCAAGCCCATGGCCCGCGCGGTGGCCACATCGGCCAGAAGATCGCGGTGCGCGGCGTCAAACAGATCGTCCAGCCGGTCCAGCACGAAATAGACTGGCTGATGAATGTCGATCCGGTAGGGCGTGCGCAGAATGTCGATCACGTCAAAGGGGCGGCGTTCGGGCTGGCCATCCCCCATCCCTACCGACCACAAAAGTTCAGTGGGCGAGGAGGCAAGGCCAGAGCCAAGCGCCTTGATCTTGCCCGCCTCAACCGTCAGTCCGAACTCGATGGTGAACCAGTAAAGCCTTATCAACCAAGCGTAATCCTCTTTCGCAGCCTTGAGGCCCGCAGCCCCGATGGCTTGGGAAAACCCCGCGAAACGCGGGTCGGTCAACAGGGGCGTATGGCCGAACACCTCATGGAAGATGTCGGGCTCCTCGATATAGTCAAAGTCCTTGCGGGACCGGATGAAGCTCGCGGCGGGAAAGCAGCGATCGGCCAGCATCGCAAAGAACCGCCCGAACGAGATCAGCGCCGGAACCGGTTCCACCCGCCAGCCAGTCAGCTCGCGCAACCGATCCGAAATATCCGGGCACTGCGGCACGCGGGTTTTCGGCATGTCCAAAAGCGCCAGCCCCTCTAGGTAGGGCCGCGCCGCCAGGCGCTGCACATTCGGCCATTGCCGCGCAATCAGGTCACGCCAGACGGCATCCTCGTTGGGCGTATAGGCGATGAAGCCTTTGGCGTCGGGGATCTTCGCGGTGTAGCTGGTGGGCATCTGGTCCTCCGCAGGGGCTGAGATCAGAATTCGGTGCTACGGTGGAAAAATCTGTTTCTATCTTACAAGATTTCGCCGAAGATTTGGAAAATGAATCCCGGACTTGACCAATTTGTGAAAAATCTCACCTCCATTGCTCTTGATGAGGCCGACTGCCGCATCCTTGCCGCTTTGCAGCGCGACAGCACATTGTCGATGCAGGATCTGGCCGAGAAGGTCGGCATGTCGGCCTCGCCCTGCTGGCGGCGGGTCAAGGCGCTGCGCGATCTGGGGGTTATCCGGGGAGAGGTGGCGCTGGTGGACCGCAAGCGGGTGGATATGGGCACGATGGCCTATCTGCATCTGTCGCTGGTCGATCATGCCGAGGCGACGATCCGGCGGTTGGACGATTTTGTGCAGCGCCATGATCGGGTGGTGGAATGTGCCACGATCACTGGTTCGGATGACTATGTGCTCAAGGTTCTGGCGCGTGATCCCGAAGATCTGGAGCGTTTTTTGATGCGCGAACTTCTGGCGCTGGGCGTCGTGCGGTCGTCCACCACGCATTTCGTTTTGCGCCAGACCAAATACTCGACTGCCGTTCCCTTGGAGTGACCCCATGCGCAGCATCAAGACCATCCATGTCATCTCTGCCCATGCCGAAGGCGAGGTGGGCGATGTGATCGTCGGCGGCGTGGCACCGCCCCCCGGCGAGACGATTTGGGAACAAAGCCGCTTCATCGCCCGCGACCAGACGCTGCGAAATTTCGTGCTGAACGAACCCCGTGGCGGGGTATTTCGGCATGTGAACCTGTTGGTGCCGCCGAAGAACCCCTTGGCGCAGGCCGCCTTTATCATCATGGAGCCCGAGGACACCCCGCCGATGTCGGGGTCAAACTCGATTTGTGTCTCTACCGTGCTTTTGGATGGGGGCATCTTGCCGATGGTGGAGCCCGTCACCGAATTTGTGCTTGAGGCCCCCGGCGGGTTGGTGAAGGTTCGGGCCGAATGTGCCAACGGCAAGGCAGAGCGGATTTTCGTGCAGAACCTGCCCAGTTTTGCGCAGAAACTCGCCGTACCGTTGGAGGTGGAAGGCCTTGGCACCCTGATCGTCGACACCGCCTTTGGCGGCGACAGTTTTGTGATGGTCGATGCCAAGGCTTTGGGCTTTGCCCTGACCCCCGACGAGGCGCATGACATTGCCGTGCTCGGTGCCCGGATCACCAAGGCTGGAACCGAGGCCTTGGGTTTTCATCACCCCACCAATCCTGATTGGCGGCATTTCTCGTTCTGCCTTTTCGCAGGCGAGGTCACGCGGCAGGGCCATGAACTGACCGCCGGGTCCGCCGTGGCGATCCAACCCGGCAAGGTGGATCGCTCACCGACGGGCACGGCCCTGTCGGCCCGGATGGCGGTCTTGTATGCGCGGGGGCAGATGGGGCTCGGGGATCGGCTGACCACCCGGTCGTTGATCGGCTCCACTTTTGCGGGGCGCATCCTTGGTACGACAACCGTGGGCGATATCCCCGCCATCCAGCCCGAAATCTCGGGCCGGGGCTGGATTACCGGTATCCATCAGCACATGTTGGACCCGTCTGACCCTTGGCCCACCGGCTACCGGCTGTCCGATACTTGGGGCGCGCGCGGGTAGCCGGAATTTTGCAAATTCCGGTCCGATTTCTTGCAAGAAATCGGCTTACCCCTTGCGTACTGTTTCAATCATCAAGGCCACGTTGTCGGGATTGGCATCCGGCGTGATCCCATGTCCAAGGTTGAAGATGTGCGGCCCGCCCTTGAAGGCATCGACCACCCGACGCGTGGCATCGATCAAGGCTTGGCCGCCGGTCACCATATGGTCGGGTGCAAGATTGCCCTGCACGCAGCCCGACACCTGCACATGTTCCGCCGCCCATTCCGGTGAAACCGAATTGTCGATGGCGACACAATCGGCCCCCGTGGCCTTGGCAAAGCCGATATAGCCCGCCCCCGCCTCACGCGGGAAGGCGATGACCGGCAGGCCGGGGTGGCGGGCTTTCAACTCGGCGATGATCCGGGCAGCAGGGGCCACGGCAAAATCAAGGAAGTCCTGCCCTTTCAGGCTGCCTGCCCAAGAATCAAACAGTTTCACCACTTCGGCCCCGGCTTTGACTTGCTCGGACAGGTAATCAATCGTCGCCTCGGTGATGATGTCGATCAGCGCAACAAAGGTCGCGCGGTCCGCAGCCTTCAGCGCATGGGCTGGACCTTGGTCTTTGGTGCCACGCCCGGCGATCATATAGGTGGCCACTGTCCACGGCGCCCCGGCAAAGCCGATCAGCGCGGTTTCCTTTGGCAGTTCCCGCGCCAAGATCCGCACCGTCTGATAAATCGGCGCCAGCGTCTCGTGGATCAATTCCTTTGGCTTCAGCGCCTTCACGCCATCCATCGTGGTGATGGTGGACAGTCGCGGCCCTTCGCCGGTTTCAAACCACAGATCGGCCCCAAGGGCCTGCGGCAACAGCAGGATATCGGCAAAAAGGATCGCCGCATCAAAGCTATAGCGGCGAATGGGTTGCAGCGTCACCTCGGCGGCGAGGTCCGAGTTGTAGCACAAGGACAGAAAATCCCCGGCCTCGGCGCGGGTCGCGCGGTATTCCGGCAGATAGCGTCCCGCCTGCCGCATCATCCAGATTGGCGGGGTGGGCAGGGTTTCCCCAGCAAGGGCGCGCAGGATCAGCTTGGTCATCGTCGTCTCCATCGTTGACCCTGCCTTGCCTGCCTGCGACCGCGTGTCAAGAAGCCTGCGGTTGAAAGCCGCATCTGTCGCAGGTAAGTCTTGCCCATGACACAGGATCTTCCCACACCCGACCGCCCCCTGAAAATCGGCACCCGAGGCTCGCCCTTGGCTTTGGCGCAGGCTCATGAGACGCGCGACCGATTGGCTGCAGCGTTTTCCTTGGCTGCCGAGGCGTTCGAGATCGTGGTCATCAAGGTGACGGGCGACCAGATCCTTGACCGGGCTCTGAAAGAGATCGGTGGCAAAGGTCTGTTCACCCGCGAGATCGAAGAGGCGCTGCTGGCGGGCGATATTGATATCGCTGTACATTCGATGAAGGACATGCCGACGATCCAGCCTGAGGGGCTGATCCTTGATTGCTACCTGCCGCGCGAAGATGTGCGCGACGCTTTCGTCTCGCCCGGCGTGGCGCGTCTGATGGACCTGCCGCAAGGCGCGGTTGTCGGTTCGTCGTCTTTGCGGCGGCGGGCGCAACTGGCGCACCGTCGTCCCGATCTGCAACTGGTCGAGTTTCGGGGCAATGTGCAGACCCGGATGAAAAAGCTGGCGGACGGCGTGGCGGCGGCGACCTTCCTTGCCATGGCGGGGCTGAACCGGTTGGGGTTGGCCGACGTCGCACGGTCGGCGATCGATCCCGAAGAAATGCTGCCTGCCGTGGCGCAGGGCGCCATTGGCATCGAGCGCCGCGCGGCGGATGGCCGGGTTGCGGCGCTATTGGCGGCAATTCACCACCGCGACACAGGTCTGCGGCTTGCCGCCGAGCGGGCCTTCCTTTTGCGGCTGGATGGGTCTTGCGAAACACCGATTGCCGGGTTGGCGCTTTTGGATGGCGACAGTCTTTGGCTGCGTGGCGAGGTGCTGCGCCCTGATGGCACGCAGGTCATCACGGGCGAACGCCGCGGGCTGGCCGCCGATGGGGCCGCCATGGGCACCGACCTTGCGGCAGAACTGTTGACCCGCGCGGGCCCCGGCTTTTTCGCCTGACGGTCAGGCGCTGACGGTCGGGCGCTGACGGTCGGGCGCGGCGCGGCCTCAGTCCGGAATGACCTTGCCGGGGTTCATGCGGTTGTCGGGGTCAAGCGCCTGTTTGACCGCGCGCATCACCTGCAACGCAACCGGGTCTTTGCGCCGCTTCATCGAGGCCTTCTTGGACAGGCCCACGCCGTGTTCGGCACTGAAAGAACCGCCCAAGGCCTGCACCTCATCCTCAACCGCTTCGACCACCGCATCTGAAAGGGTCGCGTCGTCGCGGGTCGGGAAGACCGTGAAATGGATGTTGCCATCGCCCAAATGGGCAATCGACAGGGTTTCGGCCCCGGCATCATAGGCGGGCAGGCGGGCATCGATGCGGTCAAGGAAAACGGCAACCTTGTCCAGCGGCAGGCAGATATCTGTATCAATGGTGGGCTGGCGCGCGACGGTGATCTCTGCCGCCAATTCCCGGCGCTGCCACATCGCACGGCGCTGCGCCTCGGTCTGGGCGATCTCGGCATCCAAGACCGCGCCTTCCTCCATCAGGGTCGCCAGCGTTTCTTGCAACAGCCGCGTCAATGGCACCTCGCCCGAGTCATCGGCCAGCGCATCGCGGGGCGCGGTGGCGGCGATTTCGACAAGGATGTTTGTCTCATAGCGCGTGCCGCCAAAGGGAAGAGCCACATCCGGCCGGGCCTCGGACAGCCGCGTCATATAGCTGTGCGACATGTATTCAAACGCCTCGACCAGCCCGCCTGTGGCCTCGCGCAAGCGGTTCAAAAGCACCAGCGCATCGGGCAGGGATCGGGCCGCCAGCGTCGCGGTGGCATAGGCGCGCGGGCGGGGGACCAGTTTCATCACCGCCGCCGTGATGACGCCAAGCGTGCCTTCGGCCCCGATGAACATCTGTTTCAGATCATAGCCCGAATTGTCCTTGTGAAGTTCCGACATCAGGTTCAGCACCCGGCCATCAGCCAGAACCACCTCCAACCCCAGACACAAAGACCGGGTGGAGCCATAGCGTACCACGTTCGAGCCGCCCGCATTGGTCGAAAGAACACCGCCAATCATCGCCGAGCCACGCGCGCCGAACCACAGCGGGAAATAGAGATCTGCTGCCTCGGCCGCCTCGTGCAAGCGGTCTAGCACCACGCCCGCCTCGACAATCGCGATCCGGGCATCGGGGCGCAGTTCCCGGATGCGGTTCAGCCGTTCGACCGACAGCATCAGCCCGCCGTCCGTATAGGCCCCACCGACAAGCCCGGTCAGCCCCGACACCGGCACCACCGGCACGCCATGGGCTGCGGCGATGCGCAAGACCTCGGCCACCTCTGCCGTCGATCCGGGCCGGGCTACAGCGCAGGGGTTTGACGGGTAATGCTGCGTCCATTCGTGGCGGTATTTCGCGAGATCATCGCCGGTCAGTACATGCGTGGGGCCAAGGGCGGCGGAAAGATCGGCAAGCAGGGTCATTCTGGGCCATCCGGGTTGTTCCGGGCGTATTGATCGGCCAATCCCTGCCTGTCTTCAAGGGTGATCTGCGGCCAGAAACGCCTGCACGGCCGGGCCAAGGTCGGCCACGATGCGGGCCACCCCTTCGGCATTGGGGTGAATGGCGTCCGCCTGCATGAAGGGTTGCAGGGCCGCCGGGTCGGATTTGCCCGCCGCCAGTCCCTGAAAGAAGAACGGATAAAGCGTCGCGCCATATTCGGCGGCAAGTTCGGGATAGATCGCATCAAAGGCGGTCTTGTACTCTGCGCCATAATTTCCCGGTGCCTGCATGCCCACCAGCAAGACCGGCACCCCCTTGGCCTTGGCGCCTGCCAAGATTGCCGCCAGATTGCCGCGCGCCTCCTCGGGCGGCAGTCCGCGCAGCATGTCATTGCCTCCCAGCGTCACCATCAACGCGTCCACATCTGGCGTCAGCGACCAGTCCAACCGCGACAACCCGCCCGCCGTGGTGTCCCCCGACACGCCGGCATTGACCACTGCCACCTCTGTTCCATGTGCGGTCAACCAGCCCTGCAGTTGCGGAACCAAGCCTTGATCGGGAGGCAGTCCGTAGCCTGCCGTCAAGCTGTCACCCAGCGCCAGCAGCGTCGTCGGTTCGGCAAAGGCCGGAAAAATCGTGAAAATCAGCAAGGCCGCGGCATTGCGGAAGCGGCGGGCCGCTGCATATGTGAAGGCAGGCAATTGCAGGTGGATCATGTCGAATACCGTTCTGGCGCTTTCGGATGTGGGGCTGACCCTGCAAGGCAATGCGGGCCCTGTCGAGATACTGAAGGGCATTTCTCTCAATGTGAAGCAAGGCGAAAGTGTCGGTCTGGTCGGGCCTTCAGGGTCAGGCAAATCCTCGCTGCTGATGCTGATGGGTGGGTTGGAGCGGGCCAGCGCGGGCCAGATCACCGTTTTGGGGCAGGATCTGACGGCGATGGAGGAGGATGGTTTGGCCCGTTTCCGCCGAGGCCGCATGGGGGTGGTGTTCCAGAGCTTTCATCTGATCCCGACAATGACGGCTTTGGAAAACGTGGCCCTGCCGATGGAAATCGCCGGGCAGCCCGACGCGTTTCCCCGCGCCGAGGCGGAACTTGCCGCCGTGGGCTTGGCCGCGCGGATGCATCATTATCCGGCACAAATGTCGGGCGGCGAACAACAGCGCGTGGCGCTTGCCCGCGCCGCCGCGCCGCGTCCGGCGATCCTTTTGGCGGATGAGCCGACGGGCAACCTCGATAGTGCCAATGGGGCCGCGATCATGGAGTTGATCTTTGCGCTGCGCGACCGCCACGGCGCGACATTGGTGCTTGTCACCCACGCGCCGGAATTGGCGGCGCGCTGCGACAGGGTGGTGCGGTTGGTCGATGGCCGCATTGACGGGGCCACGGCATGAAGATGGCCCCCAAATTGGCCCCGAAGTTGGCATGGGCCATCGCACGACGTGAATTGCGCGGCGGTTTGCGCGGGTTTTGGGTGTTCTTGGCCTGTCTGTCGCTGGGGGTTGCCGCGATTGCCGGGGTGGGCATGGTGCGCGCGGCGATTGAGGCGGGGC
Source organism: uncultured Paracoccaceae bacterium (assembly GCA_937927675.1). Taxonomy (GTDB): domain Bacteria; phylum Pseudomonadota; class Alphaproteobacteria; order Rhodobacterales; family Rhodobacteraceae; genus Tabrizicola_A. The sequence goes on from CALBSG010000042.1 coordinate 34,729, forward strand.
TGGCCGAACAGGGTGCGGTCTTGCTGGGGGGCGATGCGCAGGTGGAATTCACCTATCGCTTCGCCAACGCCGAGGAACGTGCCTACCTCGACCGTATCGCGGACAAGGTATCTGAGATTGCCGATTTCCGCTCTATGGCCGTGGCGGGAGAGGCGCGCGTGCTGACGCAGGTGAAGGCGGTGGACGGCGCCTACCCTTTGGTTGGCAACGTGCAGTTGGAAACGGAGATCGGGCTGGATCAGGCCTTGGCCGATCAGGGTGCCGTGATGGACCCGGTTCTGGCGGGCCAGATGGGTCTGGTGCCCGGCGACCGTTTCACGCTGGGCCGTGCCGAATTCACCCTGCGGGCACTTTTACAGCGCGAACCCGACAGTGCGACGGGCGGATTTGCCCTTGCCCCCCGCACGCTGGTGCGACTGTCTGATCTGGCCACCTCGGGCCTTTTGGCACCCGGAACGCTTTACGACAGCGCCTATCGGCTGGATTTGCCGCAAGGAGCCGATCTGGAAGCGTTGGAGGTTGCCACAAAGGCGGCGTTGCCGGATTCCGGGCTGCGTTGGACAGACAGCCGCCGCGCGGCACCGGGGGTCGAACAATTCGTTGAACGAATTGCGGCCTTCCTGATCCTTGTCGGGCTGGCAGGACTTGCTGTGGGCGGGGTTGGCGTGGCCTCGGCCGTGCGCGCCTATCTGGAGGGCAAGATCGCCACCATCGCCACCCTGCGGACGCTGGGGGCCAGCGGTGGGCTGATCTTTACCACGTATCTTTTGCAAATTGCCGTGCTGGTCGGCCTTGGCGTGACGCTGGGGTTGGCCTTGGGTATTGGCCTGCCCTTGGCCCTGTCGGGTGTGATCGAGGCCGCGCTGCCCTTCCCCGCGGACATCGCCCTGTCCTTGCGCCCCGTGGCCGAGGCCACGTTTTACGGCACAGTTTCTGCCTTCCTTTTCGCCCTTTGGCCCTTGGCGCAGAGCGAACGCATCCGTGCTGCAGCGCTTTATCGTGGGGGGGCGGCGGGGCAATGGCCGCGCAAACGGTTCATGGCGGCAACCCTTTCCCTTGCCGCGCTGTTGGTTGGTGGTGCTGTGATGTTTTCCGGTGTGCCGTCCTTGGCCTTGGGCACAGCGGGCGGTGTGGTCGGGGCGTTATCGTTGCTGTCGCTATCGGCTTATGGCTTGGCACGGGCGGCCCGCCGCTTGGCACGGTCGCGGCTGATGCGGGGACGGGTGGCGCTGCGTCTGGCGCTGGCTGCGGTCGGCGCACCACGGGCGGAAACCCTTCAGGTGGTTATGGCGCTGGGCCTTGGGCTTTCGGTTCTGGCCGCTGTGGGGCAGATCGACAGCAACCTGCGCAGCGCCATCGCACGCGATCTGCCACAAAAGGCGCCCTCGTTCTTTTTCGTCGATATCCAGCCTGACCAGATCGACCCCTTCCTTGCCGCCGTCAAAGCCAACCCCGCTGTGACCGAGGTGGAAAGCGCGCCGATGATGCGGGGCGTGGTGGCGCGGATCAATGGCGAAGAAGCAATGAAGGTTGCGGGCAATCACTGGGTGGTGCGGGGCGACCGTGGCATCACCTATGCCGACGCCATGCCTGCGGGCACCAAACTGACGGCGGGGGCGTGGTGGCCCACGGGGTATGACGGTCCGCCGCAGGTGTCATTTGCGGCAAAAGAGGCCGAGGAAATCGGGCTGAAGCTGGGCGATACCATCACCGTCAATGTTCTTGGCCGCGATATCGATGCCCGCATCACCAGTTTCCGGGAGGTTGATTTTTCGACCGGCGGCATGGGGTTCGTGCTGACCTTGAACAAGGCCGCCATCGCTGGCGCGCCGCACAGTCATATTGCCACCGTCTATGCCGGGGCAGAAGATGAGGCCGCGCTGTTGCGCCATCTGGCATCGGCCTTTCCGAATGTCACCGCCATCGGCGTCAAGGCCGCCATTGGCCGCGTGACCGAGGCGCTGACAGCCATTGCACAGGCCACGACACTGGCCGCGCTGGTGACGCTGGTGACCGGCTTTGTCGTGCTGATCGGGGCGGCGGCGGCGGGGGAACCTGCGCGGGTCTATGAGGCGGCCATTTTGAAGGTGATCGGCGCGGAACGGCGGCGGATATTGACCAGTTTTGCGCTGCGCTCGGTCTTGATGGGGGCTGCGGCCGGGGGGGTGGCGGTCCTTGCCGGGGCGCTCGCGGGTTGGGTGGTGCTGCGGCTGGTGATGGACAGCCCCTATGCCTTTGATGCCACCTCGGCGGCGTTGATCGTTGCGGGTGGGGTTCTGGCGACGCTGCTGGCGGGGTTGGTCTTTGTCTGGCGACCCCTGAGCGCACGCCCCGCCGGGGTTCTGCGGTCGCAGGAATAGATCAGGCGGCCATTGCGGCGGCTTCCACCCACCAGTTGGGATGCGCGTCCCGGAGGGCGCGGGCCGCAGCGGCGGCGCTGAGCGGGTCGGCGAACAGACCAAAACAGGTCGCGCCGGACCCGGACATCCGCGCCAAATGGCAGCCGGGCTGCGCCCCCAGTGCGGCCATGACCTCTGCGATCACCGGTTCCGCGGCCAGTGCCGGGGCTTCCAGATCATTGCGCTGCATCATCAGAAAAGCGGCAAGCTCTGGCAGGGATTTCAGCCGGGGCAGGTCGGCGGGCAGGGGCGGATTGTCTTTGCGGGCCAGACCCTTGAAGATCGTCGGGGTCGAGACATGAACGCGTGGATTGACCAGCACCAGATGGGCGGGCGGCAAGGGATGGGGCAGGGGGGACACCACCTCGCCCACACCGCGCATCCGTGCGGGGTGGCCGGCAAGGCAGACCGGAACATCGGCGCCCAGCCGCAACACCGCGCCCGCGTCTGGCAACCCAATGCGCCACAGCTTTGCCAGCGCGACCAGCGTTGCCGCCGCATCCGCTGACCCGCCGCCGATGCCCGAGGCGACCGGCAGACGTTTGTCTAAAGTGATCGCGGCGCCTTGGTTGCCGCCAAAAGCGCGAGCCGCGCGCAGCACGAGATTGTTTTCGTCGGCTGTCAGACCTGCGCCTTCTGGTCCTGAAATGACCAGTGACAGGTCTTTAGCCGGGCTGCAGGTGATCTGGTCGCCCAGATCGGCAAAGACCACCAGACTGTCCAGCAGATGATAGCCATCGCCGCGCTGTCCGGTGACATGCAGGCACAGGTTGATCTTGGCGCGGGCAATCTCAGAAACGGTCACGGGTGGCGTCACGGGGTGGCCTTGGCCTCAACCGGGGCGAGGGGTTTTGCCCCCTCGTCGGCCAGAACGGCGTCCAAACCCTTTTCCAGCTTGGCGCGGATGCGGGTGGCGTCCTTTTCCTCTGGCCCATAGGACAGCGCGCGGTGCCATTGGAATTCCGCCTCACGGGTGCGACCGACGGCCCAATAGATGTCGCCCAGATGGTCCGTGACAATGGGATCGACCGGCTCCAAGAGCGAGGCTTGCTCCATCGGTCCGACCGCCTCGGCATAGCGGCCCAGCCGGTAATAGGCCCAAGCCAGACTGTCGATGATATACCCCGACCCCGGTTCGCGGGCGACGGCGCGTTCGATCATGCCAAGGGCTTCGTCCAGATTTTCACCCCGGTCGACATAGCTGTAGCCAAGGTAGTTCAGCACCTGCGGCTGTTCGGGGTTCAGCCGCAGTGCTTCTTCCAGATCGGCCACCGTGGCGTCAAAGTCGCCCATCCGTTCGGCGCAGATCCCCCGGCTGAAATAAAGCGGCCAGTTTTCAGCCGCCGGTTCCGTCAACAGGCCAATCGCCAGATCATAGGACTTGCGCGCCTCGGCAAAACGTTCGTCGCGGCGATAAGCGTCGGCGAGCGCCACTTGCGCGACCAGAAGATCGGGCTGGGTGCGGGCCAAGCCTTGCAGAATCTCCAAGGACGCCTCTTTGCGGCCTGCCGCATAATTTGCCTCGGCCCGGCCGATTTCGGCGACATAGAACGACGGGTTGTCGGCGGAGATGCTTGCGTAGACCGCGATGGCCAGTTCATGTTGGCCCTGTTCTTCCAGCAATCCCGCGACCAAAAGCGCGGCATCTTGCTGCCCCGGTCGCAGGGCCTGCGCGCCACGGGCATAGATCAGGGTCTGCGTTGCGTCACCTTCTTGCGCCAAGGTCATGGCAAGGGTGTAGAACACCTCGGCCATGCCGTCTTGCGCGTCGGCGACGATATCAAATGGTACGGGTTCTCCGGCTGCAAGGCGGCGGCGCAGGTCCGCCAGTTCGGGGTCCGGATCCCCGGTAAAACTGGCGTCCAACAGTGCCAATGCGTCTGGGTTCCGCTCCAGCTGTGACAGCACGCGGGCATGGGCCAAAATACCGCGCCGCATCTGTTGCAGCACGCCTGCGTTCTTGTCGGAAAAGATCGCATTAGCCCCTTCGAAATCCCCAGCCGAGGCCAGCGCCAGCGCCTTGTGATACAGGCCAAAGGCCGCCATTTCCGGGCTGCGGGTCAGGCTGTCGAAGGTCGCCGTTGCGTCGGACATCCGGCCAAGGCCAACCTGCGCCCAAGCCGTGACAAGCGTATCCAGAAGCGCGCCTTTTCGAACACCCTCGGCACTGCGCGCCATCACGCCGGCATAATCTTCGGCGGTCAACTCGTTGATCAAAAGCGCCAGATAGCCGATCGGGCTCTCCACGCCCTGTTCGGCCAGCGCACGGGCCATGGCGGCGGCGGGCGTAAATTCGCCCAGACCGATATTCGACAAGATCGCCCCTTCCAAAAGGTCGGGGTTGCCCGGATCGGTCAACAGCGCACGGGCATACCAGTCTGCGGCGGCGGTATAGTCGGCATGGCTGGTTGCAATACGGGCTGCAAGAAACGCCCCCGAATCGATCGGACCTTCCGCCACTGCGGCCTCGGCTGCGCCGGGTTTGGCTTTCGGCGCGGTTTCTTCTGCCGCGCCCGGCAAGGCCAGTCCAACGCCAAGTGCCAGCGCAACAGCCCAGCGGGCGGCGCCAAACAGCGGACGAGGCTTTGGAAAGACGGCGGGGGACGGCATCGGCAGGCTCCTCCTGAGACTTAAGGAATAGCTAGTCAGAGCCGCGACCAAACGCAATGCGGGCCGAGGAGTGTTTCCCCGGCCCGCATGAATTTTCCCGAAATCCCCGATCACATGTTCGGGTAGTTCGGCCCGCCACCGCCCATCGGCGTGGTCCAGGTGATGTTCTGCGACGGATCTTTGATGTCGCAGGTCTTACAGTGGACGCAGTTCTGGAAGTTGATCTGGAAGCGCGGCTCTTTGCCTTCCTCTGCGATCACTTCGTAAACCCCTGCCGGGCAATAGCGTTGCGCGGGTTCGGCATATTCTGCCAAGTTGACCGAAATCGGGATCGAGGGATCCTTCAGCTTCAGGTGCGCAGGCTGATTTTCATCATGGTTGGTGAAGGAAAACGCCACGTTGGTCAGACGGTCAAAGGACAGAACGCCATCAGGTTTCGGATAGTCGATCGGAGCAAAATCCTTGGCCTTGCCGGTGGCCTTGGCGTCGTTCTTACCATGGCGCAGCGTGCCCAGAATGGTCAGGCCAAAGGTGTTGGCCCACATATCGGCCCCGCCCAGCGTCAGCGACGCGATCAGACCATATTTCGACCACAGCGGTTTGACGTTGCGGACCTTTTTCAGATCGTTGCCAATCGGGCCGCTGCGCACTTCGGTCTCGTAATCGTTCAATTCGTCGCTGGCGCGCCCTGCCGCAATCGCGGCCGCTGCGGCTTCTGCCGCGGCAATGCCCGACAGCATGGCGTTGTGGTTGCCCTTGATGCGGGGCACGTTCACCAGGCCCGCCGAGCAGCCCAGAAGCGCCACGCCCGGTGCGACCATCTTCGGGATCGACTGCCAGCCGCCTTCCGAAATCGCCCGTGCGCCGTAAGCCACGCGCTTACCGCCCTTCAAGAGTTCCGCCACCATCGGGTGGTGCTTGAAGCGCTGGAATTCCATGTACGGATAGAGGTGGGGGTTTTGGTAGTTCAGGTGAACAACGAAGCCCACATAAACCTGATTGTTTTCGATGTGGTAGATGAACGACCCGCCGCCTGCATTGCTGCCCAAGGGCCAGCCCATGGTGTGGGTGACGGTGCCCAGCTTGTGCTTGGCCGGGTCGATCTCCCAGATTTCCTTCATGCCGATGCCGAATTTCTGCGGGCATTTGCCCTTCGACAGGTCGTATTTGGCGATCACTTCTTTCGACAAGGATCCGCGCACGCCCTCGCCAAGGAAGACGTATTTGCCGGCCAGCACCATGCCCGGCTCATAGGACGGGCCGGGCGTGCCATCGGCATTGCGGCCGAACTCGCCCGCGACCACGCCGCGCACTTCGCCATTGTCGCCGTAGACGACTTCCGAGCAGGCCATGCCGGGGAAAATCTCGACGCCCAGTTCTTCGGCTTGCTGACCCAGCCAGCGGCAGACATTCGCCATCGAGACGATGTAATTGCCATGGTTGTTCATCAACGGCGGCATCGGCCAGTTCGGGATGCGCATCTGCCCGGCCGGCCCAAGGACGTAGAAGTTGTCCTCATGCACTTCGGTCTTGATGGGGGCGCCCTTTTCCCGCCAGTTCGGGATCAGCGCATCCAGACCCGAGGGGTCCAGCACAGCCCCTGACAGGATATGCGCCCCGACCTCGGAGCCTTTTTCCAGCACGACCACCGACAGGTCCGGGTTGATCTGCTTCAGACGGATCGCTGCCGACAGGCCCGATGGCCCGGCGCCGACGATTACAACGTCATATTCCATCGTTTCGCGCGTGATTTCGGTCATGGCTTACCCCCCGGTCCCGGCTCTTTTTTCGCTGCGACGTGTTTGCCCCGTAGGGGATGCGGCGTCAATCCTCACGCAACATCATGTTTTCGCATTGCCGCATGAGGGAAACTTTCTGTCTCGTCTGCACGGCCTTGCGCGACCCGATGCCGCCCATTCGCGCCATTGCCTCTTGCATTTGGCCGTTCTTCCGGGTCAGGTGGGAAAAACGTTCCCAAGGTCATGGTCCGCACCCGGCCCGTGGCCTTGTCATTTATGTGAAAAGGCCCATGGAAAAGATCCCGATGACTCGCGCGGGTTTCGTCGCGCTGGATGAAGAACTGAAAGAGCTGAAGACGGTAGAACGCCCCGCCATCATCCGTGCCATTTCTGAGGCGCGTGAGCATGGCGATCTGTCGGAAAATGCCGAATACCATTCCGCGCGCGAAAAGCAGAGCTTCATCGAAGGCCGTATCAAAGAGCTTGAGGGCCTGCTGTCACTGGCCGAAGTGATTGACCCGACGAAACTGTCTGGTGCGATCAAGTTCGGTGCGACGGTCACCATCGTTGACGAAGATAGCGACGAGGAAAAGACCTATCAGATCGTCGGTGAAACCGAGGCCGACATCGAGGCGGGCAAGCTGAACATCCGGTCCCCGATCGCGCGCGCGCTGATCGGCAAGGACGCGGGCGATTCGGTAGAAGTGAAGACGCCGGGTGGCCAGCGCAGCTACGAAATCCTGTCGATCCGCTTTATCTAAGCCAAGGCTGTTCCATGTCTGACAAGGCTGCCCAAGACCCCCGCGATCATGACGCGCGACCCGAGTCGCGCCCCGTGGATCTTGGGCTTTATGCCGCGCGCGGCGTTGACGGGCGGATGACCTCGACCGAATGGGTCGCGGTGGCGCTTTGTGCAGTGTGGTTCATTGCCGTAGCGACCTATGTCTGGCGCGCCCCGCCCGAGGCCGCGCCGTTGGGGCTGGTGCTGACGCTGCTGGTGGTATTCCTGCCCTTGGCGCTGATCTGGGCCGCGGCTGTTACGCTGCGTTCGGTGCAATCGCTGCGGATCGAGGCGGCCCGGCTGCAAGCCAGCGTGGATGCGATGCGGGCGGCCTATGTCTCGGGCCAGCAGGGGGGCATCAAGCCCTCGGTCGAAAAGAAGCTGAACGAAATCGCGCAGGCGGCCAAGCAGACCGAAACCACCTTGGCGACCTTTACCTCGCGTCGCGATGGGTCGCTGGTGGTGCCTTCGGCGGACCGCAAGGCCGTGATGGCCGCGCCGCAGCCCGACCCGGCGGCCGAACAGCCCGGCCTTGCGCTGGGCACCCCGGCCGAGGCGCTGCAGATGCCTTTGGCGACGGCGGATTTCATCCGCGCCTTGCAGTTCCCTGAAAGCCCCGATGACAAGGCAGGCTTCCGGGCGCTGCGCGCGGCGCTTGATGATCGCAACGTGGCAAAACTGATCCGTGCGGCGCAGGATGTGCTGACGCTGTTGGCGCAAGAGGGCATCTTTATGGATGACCTGAAGCCCGACCGCGCCCGGCCCGAATTGTGGCGGCGTTTTGCACAAGGTGAACGCGGCCGCGGCATTGCGGCCTTGGGTGGCGTGCGTGATCGCGCCTCTTTGGCGCTGACCGCCGGGCGCATGCGCGAGGACGCGATCTTCAAGGATGCCGCCCACCATTTCCTGCGCAGCTTTGACAGAATTTTTCAGGAGTTCGAAAAGGCCGCCTCTGACAGCGAGTTGAGCGATCTGGCCGAAACCCGCACCGTCAGGGCCTTTATGCTGCTGGGCCGAGTGACGGGAATTTTTGACTGAACTCAGACGGGCTTGACCATGGTCACCGCCGCGTCAAAGCCGAAGGCATGGCGCAAAAGGCCCAAGTGGTCGGTCTTGATCGCCAGATAACCCAGCCGTTCATAAAGCGCCTTCGCGCGCCAGTTGCTGTCAACCACATCCAGCCGCACATAGGCATAGCCGCGAGACTGCGCTTCGGCTTCGATGGCAGTCATCAGCGCGCTGCCAATGCCAAGGCCACGGGCGGCTGGTGCCACGCAAATCCCGTCCAGCAAGAAGCGATCATTGTCGACTTCGCGTGACAAAAGCGCCAGCAGGGGCAGGCGCCATAACAGCCCGCTCCAGCCATAGATTGCGCGCAGATCACCGGTTGTCCCACCGGCAAAACTGCCTGCTGGCGTCTTGAACCCGGCAAGCCCCAAAAGCTGCCCTTCTGCGTCCAACGCCACCAAGGCATGGTCGGCGCGGATCACGCGCTGCAAAAACCGCAGCGCCCGCTGGTTTGGTCCCATGACCCGGCCCAGCTTGCCGCCAAAGGCCTGCCAATAAAGCGCCGCCGCATCGGGGCGCAGGTGTTCGGGCAGGCCGTGCCGGACCGTTACGCGCATCGCAACTCGCCATTCAGCTGCGCCTCATGTCCCGCGCCAAGGATCCAGCCTTCTTCTGTCGTCACAGGGCTGGTGGGCGTGTCGAACAGCGGGGCGAGCGTATCTTGTTGTGACAAGGTCCATAGCGCGCGTGCCAAAAGCCTCACCTGTGCCTCATCCTTGATGGGACCTGTGTCGGCCCGGACGGCGGGCGCCAGAAGCGAGGGGTAAACCTCGGCCAAGACAACGCGGGCATCAGGCGGATCAAACGGCCAGACCGCCACGCCGGGCATGTGCGACAGCCGGTCAATCATGGGTTGGCCGACTAGACCCTGTCCCCCCGCCGCGCCGGTGGTGAAAAGCTTCCAGACGGGTTGCGCGCGGGGAACAAGGGTTTCGACCTGCCGCCGTTCCGAAAGGCCAAGAGCGGGGTAATCCACGGCTTTGCGCTCTGGCAAATGCGGTAGCGTCAGCGAACGGGGGCGGCCCCAAAAGGGACCATGCCCGAAGGTGGCGTTGATCTGGTTGGCCACCTCAAAGCGGGTGTTGCGGTTGTCCGGACCATCGTGCAGTTCCGCAGCCAGCCAGCGCCAGACCGCGCGGGCCTGCGGCGTGCCGGTCAGTCGGGCGGCAAAGCCGGTGGGATACCCCATCGGGAAATCAAAGCCGATCAAGAGCCGCCCTTTGGGTTCCAAAATCGCTTGGGTCAGCGCGGTTTCGGCTGCGGTCCTTGTGCGGAAATAGCTGGTTTCGACCCCAGCTGCATCGGCGCTGCCGATCCAGATCGCATCCGCACTGGGCCGCGCAGGCGATGGCGCGCAGGCGGCGGACCAATCGGCCACGATCACCCTGTCAAAACGGCTCATACCGGGTGACCTGACAGCGCTGCCTCTGCACGTGCAAGATCTGCGGGGGTGTTCAGATTGTCAAAGGCCAGCGCATCGGGAAAGGCGGCTTCGACCGCACCATGTGCGCGGGCGAAATCCATCACCTTGGGGTTCACGCCCGATGCAAGGAAATCTGATAGGGCTTCCGCCAAAGCCACTGGCCAAAGGCCAAAAGTGGGATGCGCCCGTCCGCCGGCTTGGGCGATAGCCAGCCCCTTGGTTGCGTTTTCGGCCGCAAGGCAAAGGCGTGGGCAAAGATCGCCTGGCAGAAATGGCGCATCGACGGGGGCGCTTAACACCGCTGTCGCGCCCAGAGGTTTGGCCCAAATCAGCGCCGCCAGCACCCCCGCAAGCGGCCCTGCGCCCTGCACATCGGCCAGCACGGGCAGGCCTAGGGAAAAGCGCGCCGCATCGCCATTGGCCGAGATCGCCAGACGCTCCACCTGCGGTTCCAGCCGGTCGGCGACATGGGCCACCAAGGGCCGCCCGGCAAGGCGGACGAATGCCTTGTCCACGCCCCCCATCCGCCGCCCCTGACCGCCAGCCAGAATGACCCCGAAGATCCGCATCGCGCCCCTTTCGCTTGGCTTCAGAAAGCCGTAAGCCCTGAACCCTGATCCGACAAGCGGCTTTCCTCCCATGCCCAATTCCCGCAAGGCCTTTCTCAAAGGCGCGGCCCATGCGCTGCCCTTCTTCGTCGTCATCGTGCCTTTCGCGATGCTCTTTGGCGTTCTGTCATCCGAGGCAGGGCTTGGCCCATGGGAGACGCAGGTTTTCTCTATCGCCGTCTTTGCAGGGGCCAGCCAATTGGCCGCGCTGCAACTGATGCAGGATCAGGCCCCCTTGCTGGTGATCCTTGCCACCGGCATCGCGGTGAACCTGCGGATGATGATGTATTCCGTGGCTTTGACCCCGCATCTGGGGGCTGCGCCCTTGGGTATCCGCGCCACGATCGCCTATTTTCTGGTGGATCAAAGCTTTGCCCTGTCGCTGGCCGAGTTTGACAAACGGGCTGAGCTGACCTTGGCCGAAAAGATCGCCTATTTCTTTGGCACCATCGCGCCGATCACCGCGATCTGGAACATCGCCACGGCCGTCGGGGTGCAGATGGGCCGGGCCGTTCCAGAAAGCTGGGGCTTGGATTTTGCCATGCCGATCACCTTTATTGGCATGACGGCGGCGATGTTGCGCACGGTGCCGCATGGCGTGGCCATGGCGGTTTCCGTGGGGGTGACGCTGCTTCTGTGGGCGATGCCCTATGGCACGGGCCTTTTGGTGGGGGCAGCGGCAGGGATGGCGGCCGGGGCCATTGCCGAAGCCTGGGGAGAAAAATCATGATCGACCGCACGACCTTTTGGACCGTGGTTGTTGTCTTGGGGGCGGCCACCTATCTGATCCGCTTTTCGTTTCTGGGGATCCTTGGCAACCGCCCGCTGCCATTGTGGCTGGTGCGGGCGCTGCGCTATACGGCGGTGGCTGTGCTGCCTGCGCTGGTGGCACCTGCCGTGCTATGGCCGCCTGCCACCGGAGGCGAACCTGATCCGGTGCGGCTGGCGACGGTCGCCGTGACGGTGTTGGCAGGGATTTTCAGCCGCAACATGATTGCGGCCATCACTGCGGGCGGGCTGACGTTTTACCTCGCGCCGCAGATTCTTAGTGGTCTGTGATCTTGATCGTTGGCGCCACTTTCACCGGATCAATCAGCAAGACGCCGTGATTGTCATCGGCATCATCGTCTGTGATGGTCCGGGTGGTGACCCCCGGCAACTTGCCAAAGGTGGCGGACAGTTTGTTCGGGAACATCGACGACCCGATGCTTTCAAAGCCCGGCACATCTGACAGGATGCCCGAAATCGAATTGGCGCAGAAGGATTTCGCCACGGCGCCGCGCGCAATGGCCCGCGCCTTGACCAGTTCGGCCACCTGAGGCGAGACGATCACCGTCTGTTCGATCACGCGATAGGTCTCGCGGGCGTGATAGTCGATGTAAAAGGCCACCATGCGATCCGACATGCCATAATGCAGGTCGTTCCGTTCCGGCAGGCGGGGGTGGTAAAAACTGCCCGCCGGGTCAAACAGCACCCGCTCCGAGGCGTTGATGAGCAGCCCCGAATGGGCACCTGCACCGGTCTTGTTGTTGACGACGGTGAACAGGGTAATCGCCGAAGGGCCCTCATGCACATAGCGCGCGCTTTGCACGGCGGCATCGGGGGCGAAGGGGGCCGAGGCCGGCCCGCCGCCGCACGCCGTCAAAACCACCAGCGCCAAACTGGCAAAAACGTTGCGAACAAGCGATTTGCGCAGCATGGACTGGATCCGTTGGTGACTGGTTACGAGAAGAAAAAGATCAGGCGTTTGCAAGCGCCATGATGATCAGGACGCAGATCGAAATCACAGCGCCCCAAGTGCTCAGCTTGATAAAGCCTTCAAAGGTCTTTTCCTGGGCGCGGATATCCATCGAGCCTTGCTTGTGTTCGGCCATGTCGCAGTTCCTTCCTGTCGCGTTTCCATCGCCTTTAGCCGATTCACGCGGCGCTGTCACGGGGGGAGAGGCGACAGCACCGCATCCTGATGACAGGGGTTGCGATGGTGCCGCGCTTGCGGCCTTCAGCCCTCGATTGCGGTGATCATATCCACGCGGGTGGCATGGCGCCCGCCTTCGAATTGCGCGGCGAGAAACTCTGTCACGATCTCCAGTGCCAGACCTTCGCCCACCACGCGTGCGCCGATGGACAGCATGTTGGCGTCATTGTGTTGGCGCAGCATCTTGGCCGAGAAGGTATCGCTGCACACGCCGCAACGGATGCCCTTGACCTTGTTGGCGGCCAGCATGATGCCTTGTGCCATGGCCATCAAGGGGTCGGCCATGTGCGTGCCAATCCAAGTGCCCATGCCAAAGGCCCCGAGCATCATGGAAAAA
>CALBSG010000043.1 GCA_937927675.1 uncultured Paracoccaceae bacterium
GATGCAGATAGGGACCCGGAATTTTTCCGCCAAAAGCCCAATGGTCATGACAGCGCCTTGCCTTGCCGCATTGAGCGGATCAACTCCATCACCTCGTGGCGCGCACGCAGAAAGGCAGGCGCTTCGCGGGTGGAAATCTGGTCGCGCGGCTTTGGCAAGTCGACGACAATCTCACGCACCACACGCGTCGGGCGGGGGCCAAGCACCAAGACGCGGTCGGCCATATAGACCGCTTCCTCGACATCATGGGTCACCAGAACGCAGGTCTGGTCAAAGCGTTTGGCAAGATCAAGCAGCAGATCCTGCATATCGGCGCGGGTCTGCGCATCGACGGCCGCCAAAGGCTCATCCAGCAACAAAAGTTCAGATTGCGAAGCGATGCCGCGGGCAATGGCCACACGCTGCTGCATCCCCCCAGAAACCTGCCAAGGGTAATGCCCGGCAAACCCTGTCAGGCCGACCGCCTCAAGAATTTCCAGCGCGCGCGCCTTTTTTTGCGGCGCATCCATGCCCGTGACGCGGCGCATACCGAAAAGCACGTTATCGAGGTTGGTCTTCCACGGCAAAAGCGAGCGAGAGTAATCCTGAAACACCACGGAAAGCCCGATGGGCGGCGCGGTGACCGTTTGGCCTTTGAAACCCACCATACCCACATTCGGCGCCAGAAGGCCCGACAGGCACATCAGCAAGGTGGTCTTGCCGCAGCCCGACGGGCCGACCAGCGAGACGAACTCCCCCTTGGCAATCGAAAGGTTCAACCCCTCGATAATCGCCATGCGGGCAACACCATTGCCATAGCTTTTGCCAACGTCACTTGCGGTCAGAATACCGGTCATCAACCCCTCCGAAAAAGTGGACGGGCCGATGGCCCGCCCCGTCGTTTCAGTATTTGACCTCAGACACGAATTCAGCGCCATCCAAGGGGCCGGGCTGCATACCGGTCTTCACCATGGCATCCAGAATACGTTGCACATCGGCACCGGTGATCGCCATGCTTTCATTGACGATCGGCAAGCTGAAGCTCTTGGCCGCCTCTGGCGTCAGTTCCATGTATTGCACCGCAGCACCTTCCAGCGCCGTGCGGTCTGCCAGCAACTCTTTGCGCGCCTTATCCATTACCTGCGCCACTTTGGTGGCCGTCTCTCCATTTGCCGCCAGCCAGTCTTCAGAGGCGAAAAGCGCATCATTGATAAGCGGGGTCGACAGATCGGCCAGCGTACCCGTGGCGATGGTTGCCGGCGCCAGATTGGTATTGCCCCCCATCGAGGCATAGAATGGATTGATCGTGCAGGTTGCGTCCAGATTGCCCTGCTCCAGCGCCGCTTCCTGCTCTGGGAAGGGCAGCACGACCGGTTCCACATCGTCGATGGTCAAGCCAACCGTCGCCAGATGGTCGCGCCACATCAATTCGCACAGGCCGCCATTGGCATTGAACCCGATCTTCTTGCCCTTCACGCCAGCCAGATCCGTGATCCCCGAAGCGCCCGAGGCGACAAGCCAAGTATAGGTCTTGTCCGGTGCCACTTCCTGCGCAAGTTGAAGGAACATCTTGACCGGCACGCCATTCAGCCGGCCGTTGATCGGCGGCACCGGGGCGGCATAGCCGATATCGGCCTCACCCGCAGCGACCGCGGACACCACTGCAGGGCCACCCTGCACGGCAATAAATTCAGGCTCCAGCCCAGCGTCGGCGAAATAGCCTTTGTCTTGCGCGTAAAGCGCCGGCAGCATCGAATCCGCAAGGAAGTATGCAACCCGGAGCTTGCTGCCTTCCGCCCATGCGGCAAAGGACGACCCAAGCACAGCGGCAACAGCGACCCCTCCCAGAACGGCCCGACGGATGATTTTTGCCATTTCCTTCTCCCTGCTGTATGGTTTATAGTGTGAACCGATGGTTCAAATACTATGTGGCGTCTCCCCTACTGTGTCAACGGGCCGACACCAAATACTTAACCTATGAAGAATGTGAGGAATTGCATGGCCATAGCGGTCAAACGGGCCCTTTCGCTTCTGGAACTCTTCACGGAATCAGCCTCCGAGATCGGCCTATCCGACGCCGCGCGCTTGTCAGGCCATGACAAGGCGACCGTCCATCGGCTGCTGGGCACCCTGCGAGAGGCCGAGTTGGTCGAGCAAGATCCGCACACGAAACTTTACCGGATCGGGCCTGCCGTCTTACGCTTGGCTCGGGTGCGGGAAAAAAGCACGCCTCTGCTGTCGGTCGTTCAGCCCCTGTTGGACCAGATCACACAGGAGACCGGCGAAACCTCTCACTTCTCGCTTTACACCGGGGACGCTTTGACCGTGGTCGCAAGCTGCACCAGCAGCAGGCCAAATCATGTCGCCCTGAACAAGATGGAAGTTCTTCCGATGCACGCGACGGCCTCGGGACTTGCCTATCTGGCCTATTGTAAAAAGGAATTGCGGGACCGCGCCCTCGCGCAGAACTTGCCGTCGTTCACGCGCTGGACCGTCACCGAGGCCGAAGGCATAAAACAGGTCTTAGAGGATGTCCGTCATTCGGGGTTCGCCATTGCCGACAAATCCTATGACGACGACTCATTCGGCATTGCGGTGCCCATATTCGGGGCGGCAGATGGAACCGCCATGGGCGCGCTGGCGGTTGCCGCGCCGATCTATCGGATGACCGAGCCTGTGCGGGCGAAGATCGTGGAACTTTTACGCGAAACCTCCAGTGAGCTTTCAAGGCGCATGGGCTTCCTCATCCCTGCGACGTTTGGCTAGGCCTTCTGACCAAAGTTCGCAGATTCAGCCTCAGACAAATGGTCCAGGCGTTCGGGCCGCAGCCTGAAAAGACCCTTGTTTGCGAGTCGTCTTGCAGCTTCCCGAAGCCAATCGGTGACAGCATCCCCTGTCTAACCTGTCCAGCCTGTAGGTTGTTCTAGGTCATACCGCCCAGAGCCGCCGCACGTCCAAGTATCCGTTGCGCCCGCGCAAGAACCGGCGCGTCGACCATTGCGCCATCTACCACGGAAACCCCGGCCTCCTGCTGCATGGCAGCCGCGACCTTTCCGGCCCAAGCCAGTTCTTCTGCGGTGGGCGCAAGCACCTCGGCTATGACGGGCAGTTGCGCGGGATGGATCGCGGCGACCGCATTCAT
>CALBSG010000044.1 GCA_937927675.1 uncultured Paracoccaceae bacterium
GCCGGGCCGCGCCTCGGCCTTGCCATACATGTGCAGGGCGGCGTGGCGTTCCTTCAGGATTGCCGGGATGCGGTCCACATCGTCGCCGATCAGGTTTTCCATCACCACATCGGAATGGCGTGCGCCATCGCCCAAGGGCAGCCCCACCACGGCGCGAATGTGCTGTTCAAACTGGTCCACCGCGCAGCCGTTTTGCGTCCAGTGGCCCGAGTTATGCACCCGCGGCGCGATTTCATTGACCAATAGCCCCTGCGGCGTGACGAACAGTTCCACCCCCATCACGCCCACATAGTCGAGCGCGTTCAGAATCCGCGCCGCCAGCAACACCGCATCCGACCGCTGGCTGGGGGTAAGCCGCGCCGGGATGGTCGTCGTCGACAAGATCCCATCCTTATGCACATTCTCGCCCGGATCATAGGCGGCAACCGAGCCATCCAGCCCGCGCGCCGCAATCACCGAAACCTCATGGCTGAAGGAGACGAACCCTTCCAGCACCGCAGGCGCGCCCGCCATGGCGGCAAATGCGCCGGGCGCATCGGCGGTGGTCATGATCCGCGCTTGGCCCTTGCCGTCATAGCCAAGCCGGGTGGTCTTCAAAATCGCGGGCGTGCCGATCCGCTCCAGCGCGGCCTCAAGATCAGCCAGAGTATTCACTGCGGCATAGGGCGCGCAGGTCAGGCCCAGCCCGGTCAGAAAATCCTTTTCCGCCATGCGCTCTTGGCTGACAGCCAAGGCCCGGCGGTTCGGGCGGATCGGTTTTGCCGCCTCAAGCAGGTCCAGCGCGGCGGTGGGGACGTTTTCAAACTCATAGGTGATGACATCAACCGCGGCCGCAAACGCAGCCAGAGCGGCGTGATCGTCATAGCTTGCGGTGGTGCAGGCATGGGCCACATCCGCGGCAGGCGGGTTGGCGCCCGGCTCATAGATATGGGTCTTGTAGCCAAGGCGGCTTGCCGCAACCGACAGCATGCGGCCCAGCTGACCGCCGCCCAGAATACCAATGGTGGAACCGGGTTTCAGCATCTCATTCATCCTTCGGTTCCTCCGGGATCGAGGCGGAAAGTGCCTCACGCCAAGCATCCAGCCGTACGGCCAAAGCGGCGTCAGAAATTGCCAGAATACCAGCGGCCATCAACCCGGCATTGGCCGCGCCCGCAGCCCCTATGGCCATGGTGGCGACCGGATAGCCCTTGGGCATCTGCAAGATCGAATAAAGGCTGTCGACGCCCGACAGGGCCTTGGTCAGGACCGGCACGCCGATGACCGGCACGCGGGTTTTCGACGCCATCATGCCCGGCAGATGCGCCGCACCGCCTGCGCCTGCAATGATCACCTTCAACCGCCCGGCGGCCTCTTTGCCATAGGTCCAAAGCCGATCCGGGGTGCGGTGGGCTGAGACGATCTTCGTCTCATAGGAAATGCCAAGCTGATCCAAGATCAAAGCGGCCTCTTTCATCGTCGGCCAGTCGGACTGACTTCCCATGATGATCCCAACGTCAACGGCCATGCTTGCCCCCTATCGGTGATAGGGCGGCAATATACTGGGGCGGGGCAGGGGGCAACCCGTAGGGTGGGTTATCACCCCACCAACAGCGTCACGCGATGATATCGGGGATCAGCTGATCTTCGAATTTCACGATCTGATCTTTCAGCGCCAGCTTTTGCTTTTTCAGCCGCCGCAAGGTCAGGGCATCGGGCCGACCGCTGGCCTCCAACGCGGCAATCGCCTCGTCCAGATCGCGATGCTCGCGGCGCAGGACTTCAAGCCTCACCCGAAGCATGTCCTCAAAATTCATCTCGCTGGAAATGTTCATGGCAGGATCAGGGTCCACACTTCTTGGCTTTGGCTAAGGTTACAGCGATTCGGGGTGGCGATGGGGAAGAATCTGGGGCCGATATGATCATTTTTTGTGAACCGACATACTCTTGCGCCGCGCGGGCCATCGACCCATATTGGGGGCACCGGTTGCCAGAATGGGGCCGGGAGCAAAGATGTCGCTTATCTTAGGACACCTGACATGACGAAACTCAGCTTCGGCGCGCACCCCTTCCTTTTGGGGTTCGAACAGCTGGAACGGCTGGTGGAACGCACCGCCAAAACCGCCTCGGAAGGCTATCCGCCCTTCAACATCGAGGCGACCTCGGACAACACTTATCGCATCACCCTTGCGGTGGCAGGTTTTCGCGAAGAAGATCTCGCCATTACGGTCGAGGATCGCCAACTGGTGGTCCGCGGACGGCAGGGCGATGACGGCGCCGACAGGGTGTTCCTGCACCGTGGCATCGCCGCCCGTGCCTTCCAGCGCAGCTTTGTATTGGCCGATGGGGTGGAGGTTGCAGGGGCCGGGCTGGACCATGGTCTTTTGAACATCGACCTGCGGCGTCAGGTTCCTGAAACCATTGTGCAGACCATCAAGATCGGCCGCAAATAAGGGGATCGTCATGGATATGAAATTCAACGCATTGCCAGCCGCAGAGCGGGCCATTGTCTATGTCCGCCCGGTGCTGGTCGCGGATTTGCCGACCGAAGTGCAGGAACAGATCGGCGATCTGGCGACGGTTTATGCGCTGCACCGGTCGGATGGCCAGCAGGTCGCTTTGGTCGCGGACCGCAAGCTTGCCTTCAATTTGGCCCGCGAACACGAGATGGTGCCGGTCTCGGTGCATTGATTTGCCGGTTGGCCGACGCCCCAATCTGCATCAACCAAAGGTATAGGCCGCTGAAATTGCACTCGGGTGCAATGGCATTTGGCGTGCTGGGTGACATTCTGCGCCCAAGGGCATGCTGCCCCGACAGGAGAGATAAATGTCATCGACGACTGGGTATAGCCCGCTTCAGATTGCGCTGCACTGGGGTGTCGCGCTGGGCGTTTTGTTCAACTACATCTTCAGCGAAGGTATGGAAGATGCCTTTGACGCCGCCGTCGAAGGCGAAGCCATGGCCGAACCCGCGGGCTTTGGCGTCCCGGGCGGGCATGTCTGGGTTGGGGTGGCGGTTCTGGCGCTGGTGATCATCCGCCTCTTGGTACGCATGGCCCAAGGCGCGCCCGCGGCGGAACGCGGCCTTGCGGGGGCTGCTGCCACTTGGGGCCACCGTGCGCTGTATCTGCTGATGCTGGCGGTGCCTGCGCTGGGTGCGATTTCGTGGTTCGGCGGCATCGACGCCACGGCGGAGCCCCACGCGCTCTTGGCCAATGTGCTGATGGTTCTGGCAGGCGCACATGCGCTGATGGCGCTTTATCACCAGTATGTCTTGAAAGATGACCTCTTGGGCCGCATGACGCGCCCCCGCTGACCCGATCTGTCGCAACGAAAAAGGGCCGCCCAAGAGGGGCGGCCCTTTTTTACTGTCTTGCTGGTATCAAGCCTTGATCAGGCCCATCGATTCCAGCTTCAGGATCACCTGATGGGCGCAAGCGTCCACCTCGGTGCCTTCGGTGTCCAGCACGATTTCCGCTTTGGTCGGGGCTTCATAGGGGTCAGAGATCCCGGTGAATTCCTTGATCTTGCCTTCGCGGGCCAGTTTATAAAGCCCCTTGCGGTCGCGGCGTTCACATTCTTCGACCGAGGTCGAAACGTGAACCTCGATAAAGGCGCCAAAGCCCTCGATCATCTCGCGCACGGCACGGCGGGTCGCGGTATAGGGCGCAATCGGCGCACAGATCGCGATGCCACCGTTCTTGGTGATCTCAGACGCCACATAGCCGATACGGCGGATGTTGATGTCACGGTGCTCTTTCGAGAAGCCGAGTTCCGAGCTGAGATGCTTGCGGACCACATCGCCATCCAAGAGCGTCACCGGGCGCCCGCCCTGTTCCATCAGCTTGACCATCAATGCGTTGGCGATGGTCGATTTGCCCGAACCCGACAGCCCCGTGAAGAACACGGTAAAGCCCTGCTTGTCCCGCGCGGGCGAGGTTTTCCGCAGCTGGGTCACAACCTCGGGGAACGAGAACCATTCCGGGATGTCCAGACCTTCGCGCAGGCGGCGGCGCAGTTCGGTGCCAGAAATATCCAAGACCGTGCAGCCTTCCGGCACTTCGTTCGCCGGGAAATACTGTGCCTTTTCTTGCACATAGACCATGTGCTTGAAGTCGACCATGGTGACGCCGATTTCGGCCTCAAACTTCTTGAACAGCTCTTGCGCGTCATAGGGGCCGTAGAAATCCTGACCCTGGCTGTTCTTGCCGGGGCCGGCATGGTCGCGGCCGACGATGAAATGGGTCACGCCGTGGTTGCGGCGGATCAGCCCGTGCCAGACCGCCTCACGCGGGCCAGCCATACGCATCGCCAGATTGAGCAGCGACATGGTGGTGGTCGAGGCCGGATACTTGTCGATCACCGCCTCATAGCAGCGCACGCGGGTGAAGTGATCCACATCGCCCGGTTTGGTCATGCCGACGACCGGATGGATCAACAGGTTGGCCTGTGCTTCGCGCGCGGCGCGGAAGGTCAGCTCTTGGTGCGCGCGGTGCAGCGGGTTGCGGGTCTGGAAGGCCACGACCTTGTGCCAGCCCAGCTTGCGGAACAGCGCACGCAATTCGTTCGGCGTGTCGCGGCGGGCCTTGAAATCATAATGCACGGGCTGCTGGATACCGGTGATCGGGCCGCCGAGATAGATCTTGCCCGCTTGATTGTGCAGGTAGTTCACGGCTGGGTGCGCCAGATCATCGGCACCAAAGACCTTTTCGGCCTCATGTGCCTTGTTCGGCTCCCATTTGTCGCTGATGGACAGGATGGCAAGGATCACGCCTTCGGCGTCACGCAGGGCGATATCCTGACCGGGGGCAACCTTTTCGGCAAAGGCTTCAGACACATCCAGCGTGATCGGCATCGGCCAAAGCGTGCCATCGGCGAGCCGCATGTTATCAACGATGCCGTTGTAATCGGCCTCGGAGTTGAAGCCCTTCAGCGGGAAGAACCCGCCGTTCATCAAAAGCTCCAGATCGCAGACCTGACGCGGGGTCAGATCCCACGACGGCAGTGCGGCTGCCTCGTGCTTCAGTTTCAGCGCGGATTCGTGAGAGACATACAGCTCAGGGATCGGGGCGTGATTAGACAGGGCCATTGGTAAATGCTCGCTTTGTTGACCTTGGCTGCACCGGGTGTCGGACCAGTGCAGATTTGGACGCGGCTTTAGACCCTGAACCGGGCATATTTCAAGCAAACTTGGGGTTTTGTTGCGCAATTAGGGCGGAAATGCCGCGAATTGCACCGGCCTTGGGACGTCATCCCCCGGAACGCAGCAGGGGGATGACAAGGTTCTTGACGCTTGGCGCCGATCAGTGCCCGGCGAGGTAGCGCTCTGCGTCGAGCGCCGCCATGCAGCCCATGCCGGCGCTGGTCACAGCCTGACGATAGACATGGTCGGTCAGGTCGCCGGCGGCAAACACGCCGGGAATCGCGGTACGGGTGGTGCCCGGCTCCACCTTCACATAGCCGCCCGAATGCAGTTCCAACTGGTCCTTGACCAGTTCCGAGGCGGGCGCATGGCCGATGGCCACAAAGAAGCCATGGCACGGAACGTCCTTCGTTTCGCCGGTCTGCACGTTACGGGTGCGCACCGCCGTGACAGACGTCGGCGCATCGGTGCCCAGAACCTCGGTCACTTCCGAATTCCACAGCATTTCGATCTTGGGGTTCTTGAACAACCGGTCCTGCATGATCTTTTCGGCGCGCAGGAAATCACGGCGGTGGATCAGCGTCACTTTGGTGGCGAAATTGGTCAGGAACAGCGCCTCTTCGACAGCGGTATTGCCGCCGCCGATCACCACAACTTCCTTGCCGCGATAGAAGAACCCATCGCAGGTGGCGCAGGCCGACACGCCAAAGCCCTTGAATTTTTCTTCCGACGGCAGGCCCAGCCATTTGGCCTGGGCGCCGGTCGCCAGAATAACCGCGTCGGCGGTATAGGTGGTGCCGCTGTCAGCCTGTGCCGTGAAGGGCCGGTTCTGCAGGTCCAGCGAGGTGATATAATCCGAGATCACCTCTGCCCCCATCGCCTCGGCATGGGCTTGCATGTTCACCATCAGGTCGGGGCCCTGAATATGTTTTTCGCCCGGCCAGTTTTCCACCTCGGTCGTGATGGTCAATTGTCCGCCGGGTTGCAGACCTTGCACCAGAATGGGGTTCAGCATGGCGCGGGCCGAATAGACGGCCGCCGTATAGCCTGCCGGGCCAGAGCCGATGATCAGAACCTTGGTGTGCCGCGTCTCGCCCATTCTATCCCCCGGGATTCGTTGTCTGGTCTCATATAGGCAAGGGGGAAGAGACGGGAAAGCCCCGCCTCAAGCCCCAGGATTACGAATAATTGCGCGTCCGCGAAATATTATTGCGCCCGCCCGGCCATGCGCCTAATAAGCGTCAAAACAGGAGTTATGAATGGCCACCTCAAAGCTCGATCCGATCGACCGTCACATCTTGGCTGAACTGCAGGCCGATGGGCGGATGACGAACGTCGAGCTGGCCAGCCGTGTCGGAATTTCCGCGCCGCCCTGCCTGCGCCGGGTGCGCACGCTGGAGGAAGAGGGCTATATCAAAGGCTATCATGCCGAGGTGAACGCCCGCGAACTTGGCTTTGAGGTCGCGGTGTTTGCCATGGTGCGGCTGAATTCTCAGGCCGAGGCGGATCTGTCGGCCTTTGAGGCACGCTGCCGCGCTTGGCCCTTGGTTCGTGAATGCCACATGCTGAACGGCGAGATTGATTTCATTCTGAAATGTGTCTCGCCCGATCTGTCGTCGTTCCAGAACTTCCTGACCGAGGAACTTCTCAAGGCCGACAATGTTGCCAATGTCAAAACCAGTCTGGTGATCCGCTGCGCCAAGGATGAGCCGGGTTTGCCGTTTGATGTGCTGGAAGCGCGGCTGGCAAAGAACGCCTGATCCGATTCAAATTTCGTCGAACATGATAAGCTAGGAAACGGTTCAGGCCGCCCCATAAGGTTGCCAGAGGAGCAACCGGGGCGGCCTTGAGCGTGCGCGTTTTCGAAATGGCCTGTCGGCCATCTGGGGCGATCACAGCGAGGTCTTTGCGGGGCTGACCACGCCGTCACTGCCTGTTTTGCAGACGGGACATCTGATGCGATGACCATCTTCAGTTCGGCGCGGATTGTCAAAATTATTTCGACATTGGGCAGGGTTACGCCCCGATCCTAGTAACGGCGCGGGGATTGTTCGCGGGGCTTGGAACAATGCCATGAAAGACTGCCGCGAATCATCGTGACGGGCCAAAGGGGCCGAAAATGGGAAAAGGGCCGGAGATTTCCCCCCGGCCCCTGTCGTGATCTGCACGTGGTCTTAGCGGGCGGCCATGGCGCGCGGCGCGGGCTTGGCCTGATCCTTCAGCGCGGCCGGGCGCCGGCGGGTGCTGCGGGCCCAAGGCAGCGCGACCTGCGCCTCGGTCGAGGCGGCGATGATGGATTTCATCCAGCGACGGTCTTTCTTCATGGGCTTGGTCCTTCTGGTCCGATGTCTTGCGGTCATTCCGACCCTCGACATCAGTTTCGCCGCGCTTTGCGGCAAGGATTTGTCCCATCTGGCAAGATTTTCAGAAACCTCGCGATGAAAGCCCGGTAAATTGTGGCAGGCGGACCAGACGCGCGGGACCAAGAAAACAAGCGTGTTGTCAGCGATATGGAAACAACGGGCCAAGACCGTTGCGCCGAATATGGCAATCCTTGGGCCAGTTCCGCCCAAAGCCTGCCAAAGTCAGAGCCGGATCACCGAAACCAGCCGGCCGTAATCGGCCTCGCCTGCGTGGGTGGTACGGCGGTAGGAATAGAATCGGGCCGGGTCGGCATAGGTGCAATGGTGGGTCCATTCGGCATGGCCCACACCGGCCGCGCGCAGCCGCCACAATCCATAGCCCGGCAGGTCGAACAAATAGCGGTCGCCCTTGCCATTGATGAAGAAACGACGCGCCTCGGGTGCATCATCGGTGAAGGTTTCAAAGAATTCCTGACCGACCTCATAGGCGCTTTGGCTGATGCAGGGGCCGATCACCGCCGCAATATCGGCGCGCCGTGCGCCCAAAGCCTCCATCGCCTCAAGGGTTGCCTCCAACACGCCAGCTTGGGCACCTTTCCACCCGGCATGGGCCGCGCCAATGACGCCGGCTTTGGCGTCGGCAAACAGAACCGGCTGGCAATCTGCGGTCAGGATGGCAAGGCCAAGGCCCGGCGTCGCGGTGACCATGGCGTCAGCGCGCGGTTTGTCTGCAAGGGTCGCGTGCAGCGTTACCACATCGGGCGAATGGACCTGATGCACGCTGACCAACCCCTCGGGTTCAAGCCCCAGCGCGTCGGCCACGCGGGCGCGGTTGATCGCGACGATTTCGGCCTGATCCGAACTGCCTGTGCCGCAATTCAGCCCGGCGAAAATGCCCGACGAGGCCCCGCCCTTGCGGGTGAAAAACCCGTGGCGCGCGCTCAGCGCGTCGGAGGTAATGATCTCCAGCATCAGCTAAATCCCGCAGGTGGTGGCGCATCTGGCCGCGTCAGGGCCAGCACTTTGAACAAGCTTCCCATTTCTGCGGGCTCGGTCAAGCGGCGATGCGCGGCAAGGTGAATTTCCAAGGCCCGCCCCGACAGTCCTTGCGCCAAACGGGTGGCGCGGGCGTCAATGCCAAGGGCGGTCAGAAAGGCGCCTTGGGTGGTATAGCGGTGCGCAGGCCAGTCTGCGGCCAGCGCCTCGAAATCGACATGGGCGGTCAGATCGGCACGGCCCGGTTCGGCCAAGGGATCGCTGAAGGCATGGTCCTTAAGCGCCTGCAAGGTGTCGCCCTTGGACCGCCAGCCACCATAATCCACGATCAGCGCAAGCCCGCCATGGCGGGACAGGCGATCTTTGATGGTTGCCATATAGGGGGCCGCGGCAGGGCAGGTTTCCACCACGCTGCCGTCGGGGTCTTGGGCAAAGCGGCTGTCAAATCGGGTGCCATCCGGCGCCAGCCCAAAGGTGAGTTTCCCCTCGGCAAGGCCGATGACCCGCTCGTGCCAGCGTCCGGCTTGTTTCACATATTGGTGGATCGGCAGGGCGTCGAAAAACTCGTTCGCGATCAGAAACAGCGGCTGTTCCGGCAGCTCATCAATGGTGTCGATCCATGCGGGGGCATATCCGGACAGGGCTTTGGCCTGCTCGGCCCGCAGCGCGGGCGATGCTTCGTGCAGCAACACGTGCAGGGCGGCATGAAACCCCGGAACCGCACGGGTCGCGCGCAAGACATCGGCCATCAAGGTGCCGCGACCGGGGCCAAGTTCGGCCAAACTAAAGCGGGGGGGGGCGCCTTGGTCCAGCCAAGCCTGTGCCAGACTGAGGCCGATGAGTTCGCCGAACATCTGGCTGATCTCAGGCGCGGTGACGAAATCGCCCTTGGCCCCAAAGGGCGGCCTTGTGGTGTAATAGCCATGCGCCGGGTGCATCAGACATTCGGCCATGTAGCTGGCAACCGTCATCGGCCCGTCATGGCCGATGCGATCGGCCAATAGCACAGCCAAGGGTGTCATGCCCGCTTGGCCCGGATCAGGAACCACAGGCCAGCCACCACCATGGGCAAGGACAAGAGCTGCCCGGCCGTCAGACCCCAGCCGCCCATATGCAGATAAAGCCCCAAGGGATTGTCAGGGCTGACAAATTGCGCATCCGGCTGACGAAAGAATTCCACGGCAAAGCGGGCTGCGCCATAGCCTGCAAAGAACAGCCCGGCAATTGCACCCGGCCAGCGCAGCCACCCGCGCCGCCAGATCAGCACCGTAAACACCACCATCAGCAGCAGCCCTTCCAGACCGGCCTCGTAAAGCTGGCTTGGATGGCGGATGCAGGGAAGATCAACACTGGCGCAGGCCTGTGCGGCCTCTCCGGGGAACGCCACGCCCCAGGGCATCGCGGTCGGGCGGCCCCAAAGCTCGGCATTGATGAAATTGGCGATGCGGCCAAGGAAAAGCCCGATCGGCACCACTGCGGCCATCAGATCGGCCATGGACAGAAGCGGCAGCTTTTCCCGGCGACAGAACAGAAGGCCCGCCACGACAACGCCAAGAAAGCCGCCATGAAAGGACATTCCGCCCTCCCAGACCCGCAGGATGCGGCCCGGTTCGGCCACAAAGCCCGGAAGATCGTAAAACAGCACATAGCCCGCGCGGCCGCCAAGGATGACGCCCAAGGTGACCCATGTCAGCAGCCGCTCAATCTGTTCGGCCGTCGCGGGGGCGGCCCCGGGCCAAAGCTGCGGGCTGCGCAGCATGCGGACGATCAATTTCCAGCCAGCGATCAGCCCCACAAGATAGGCCAGCGCATACCAGCGCAGGGCCAACGTCACCGGGCCGATCTCGATGGAAAAGATCTCGGGCGAAATATCGGGGAACGGAATATATGACATGGGGCCCGCGCTGATGGTTTCGGATCTTGTCCGGCAGGGGCGGCGGGATGTCAATCTCGGCCGAGGCCCCCCGATGCCGTCAGGCCGGACTTGTGCCGGACGGCAGAGCGGACCATATAGGCGGGAACGTGAATGGAGGCCCCCATGCAACCCGGCAACAAGTTCTTTGATGACATGTCCAAGCTGATGACCAACGCCATGGGCGTGGCGCAGGGCGCCAAGACCGAGGCGGAGACGGCGATGAAGGGCTTTATCGACCGTTGGATGGCGGACCGCGATTTCGTCACCCGTGAGGAGTTCGACGCGGTGCGCGCCATGGCGCAAAAGGCCCGCGAAGAAAACGCCGCCTTGGAAGCCCGCATCGCAGCTCTGGAAGCCAAGGGCTAAACCTCGGGAACATCCGAGCCGCTGTGCGGTTCTGCCTTCGCAAGCCCATCTGCTTACGGAGGAAACGATGCAAACTCTCGACACGACGCCCGGCACCATCGGCACGCGCGGCGCGCTGGCGTCCAGCCATGATGTGAACGGCACCGCGGTTTACAGCCCGCAGCGCGAACATCTTGGCCATATCGACCATGTGATGATCGACAAGACCAGCGGCACCATCGGCTATGCGGTATTGGCCTTTGGTGGCTTTCTTGGGCTTGGAGAAAACCATGTCCCAATGCCGTGGAAGACATTGCGCTATGATACCGATGTTGGCGGCTATGTCACAGATCTGACGCCAGAACAGCTGCGCGCCGCGCCCGAGGCCCCGCAGGACTGGGCCAGCAATGAAAGCTGGCGCCAGCGCAGCTATGACTATTACGGGCTGCCCTATTACTGGTGACGCAGCGCCTCCTGCCGCCCCCCGGTTTGCGGGGGGCGATTGCGCGTCACAGGGGGCTTAGAGGCGGCCCCACAAATCATACTCGCCAGCTTCTTCCACGGTGACCGTCACCATGTCGCCGACCTGAAGCTCTGCGAAACCCTCGTCGATGAACAGGTTTCCGTCGATCTCGGGCGCGTCGGCCTTGGTGCGGCAGGTGGCACCTTCGTCGTCGATCTCATCCACGATCACCTGAATCGTCTGGCCGACTTTGGCGGCCAGCTTCGCCTCGGAAATCGCTTGGGCTTTGGCCATGAATCGATCCCAGCGGTCCTGTTTCACCTCATCCGGCACATGGTCTGGCAGATCGTTCGACCGCGCCCCGGCGACGTTTTCGTATTGGAAGCAGCCGACACGGTCCAGTTGCGCCTCGTCCATCCAATCCAGCAGGGTTTGGAATTCGGCTTCCGTCTCGCCGGGGTAGCCGACGATGAAGGTCGAGCGCAGCACAATGTCCGGGCAATCGCGGCGCCAAGCGGCGATTTCGTCCAGCGTCTTTGCCGCCGCGGCAGGCCGGGCCATCCGGCGCAGCGTTTCGGGGTTGGCATGCTGGAAGGGGATGTCGAGATAAGGCAGGATCAGCCCCTCGGCCATCAAGGGCACCAGTTGGCGCACATGCGGGTAGGGGTAGACGTAATGCAGGCGCACCCAGACGTCTGGCGACAGGCGACCCAATTCGCGCGCCAGATCGGTGATATGGCTGCGCACCTCGCCGCCTTTCCACGGGGAAAGGTCATGTTTGCGATCCACGCCATAGGCCGAGGTGTCTTGTGAGATCACTAACAGCTCGCGCACGCCCGCATCCACCAGCTTTTCGGCCTCGCGCAGCACGGCATGCGCCGGGCGGCTGACCAGTTTGCCGCGCATGTCGGGGATGATGCAGAACTTGCAGGCGTGGTTGCAGCCTTCGGAGATCTTCAAATAGCTGTAGTGCCGCGGGGTCAGTTTCACCCCGGTTGCGGGCAGCAGATCAATGAAGGGATCTGGCGAAGGGGGGACAGCCTTATGAACGGCGTCCAGCACCGCCTCGTATTGATGGGGGCCGGTCACCGCCATCACCTTGGGGTGTGCGCCGGTGATGTATTCGGGTTCCGCGCCAAGGCAGCCCGTCACCAGAACCTTGCCGTTTTCGCGCAGGGCTTCGCCGATCGCCTCAAGGCTTTCGGCCTTGGCCGAATCAAGAAAGCCGCAGGTGTTGACGATCACCGCATCGGCACCCTTGTAATCGGGGCTGATCGCGTAGCCTTCGGCCCTGAGCCGCGTCAGGATGCGTTCACTGTCCACCAGCGCCTTTGGGCAGCCAAGGCTGACCATGCCGATGGTCGGCTGGCCCTCGCGGCGGGGCGTGTCGAAGACAGGCTTAGGGGCAAGATCGGGGCGGAGGTTCGGGGGGTTCTGGCTCATGCGCAGGGATATAGCGGAAACCGCGCAGGGGGGCAAAGGGGCTATGAAGGGGCCTAAGCAAGGGCTTATGCGCCGCGACTTAAGCCCCGCCGCAATGGAGCAGCGCGGAAAATGGCGTCAGATCAGCGGCATGGCGGGCCTTGGTGGCTGCGCCTTACCCCTGTTGGAAAGGAAATCCGATGAAATCGCTTTTTGCTCTCGCCTTTGCGTTGACCCTTGCGCCGTTTGCGGCGGCCGCTCTGCCTGCCGTTGGTGATGTGGTCGGCACCACGCCGGAAACCGCGACCGCCGCACTGGAAGCCGCTGGTTGCAAAGTGGCCAGCTTTGAACCCGAAGATGGCCAGATCGAAGCCAAATGCACCGACACCGCGACGTCGAAGATGATGGAAGTCTACATCGACCCGAAAACCGGTGCCGTGACGCAGGTGAAATCCGATGACTGAGGCATCGTCGGGGTCTTCTTCCCGTCGGTCCAAAGGCCTGTCCCAAGCGGGACAGGCCAAGCCCCTGCCGAACTGGGATCCTTTGCTGCGGCTTACCCATTGGGGCATCGCGGCTGTCGTCTTGGGCAATTATGCGCTGACCAAAGAGGGCGGCTCGGTGCATATCGCGCTGGGCTGGGCGGGGCTTGGTCTTTTGGTGCTGCGGCTGATCTGGGGGTTTGTCGGCCCGCGTGAGGCGCGGTTTACCAGCTTTTTGCCCAACCCAATGGCGGCGCTGCGCCATCTGGTCGGGTTGAGCAAAGGGCAGGCGCCGCATTTCCCGTCGCACAATCCTGCTGGCGCAATGATGGCCTATGCGCTTTGGGCTTGTCTTGCGGTTTTGATCGGGACGGGCCTGTTGATGACCGGGGCCACGCCCATGAAACAGGCCGAGCTGGAGGCCGCCGTGGCCGCTGGTGATTGGTCTGTTCTTGTGGAAGAAGGAGAGGAGGCCGAGGATGACGAGTCTCCCTTCGGTGAAGCGATAAAAGAGGTGCACGAAGTGGCGGCCAATCTGATTCTGCTTCTGGCTTTCTTGCATGTTGCGGGCGTTGTTGTGGAAAGCCGCGTGATGGGCCGCAACCTTGTGCGTCCGATGCTGATTGCCGCACGGAGACGGCGGTGAGCGCCGTTTCAACCGGTGTTTTGGCGGGGCGGAGGCGATCCATCGCCCTCGCCTTGTTCCTTCTTGTGCAGACGCTGGCAGCCGTTTTTTTCGTAGGTGACGCCATCGCTGATATCGTCGAAGGCAATGTTGGGGCGCATATCTACTTTGAACTCTTGGTCGCCATTGCCTTGGCGTTGGGGGTTGGTCTGGGCGCGCTTGCCTTGCGCCAAACGCTGGAAGAGCTGAAGGCGCAGGATGTGGCCCTGGCCTCGGCGCGGGGGGCTTTGGGCGATGTCATTGCGGCTCAATTCACCGATTGGGGCCTGACACCGGCCGAGCGCGACGTGGCGTTCCTGGCGCTCAAGGGTCTTGATGTCGCCGAAATCGCCGAGCTGCGCGGCCGCGCGGCGGGCACGGTGCGGGCGCAATTGACCCGCATTTATGCCAAGGCGGGGGTTTCTGGGCGCGCACAATTTGCCGCTTGGTTCGTCGAGGATTTGCTGGGAGAGGGCTTGGACAGCGAGGCGTGACGCTTGCTCACGGCCCGCCTTCCCGCTAGGAACAGCCAAACCCATTGATGAGGCCGCCCGATGCGTCTGTCCCGCTACTTCCTGCCCGTGTTGAAAGAAAATCCCGCCGAGGCGCAGATCGTCTCGCACCGCTACATGCTGCGGGCGGGCATGATCAAACAGCAGGCGGCAGGGATTTATTCTTGGCTGCCGCTGGGTCTGCGGGTGCTGAACCGCATCCAGCAGATCGTGCATGAAGAACAGGAACGCGCGGGCCACATCCCCTTGCTGATGCCCACGCTGCAACCGGCAGACCTGTGGCGCGAAAGCGGGCGTTATGACGACTACGGTCAGGAAATGCTGCGCATCAAGGACCGTCAGGACCGCGAGATGCTTTATGGTCCGACGAACGAGGAGATGATCACCGACATCTTCCGGTCGCACGTCAACAGCTACAAAGACCTGCCACTGACGCTGTACCATATCCAGTGGAAGTTCCGCGACGAGATGCGTCCGCGCTTTGGCGTGATGCGCGGTCGCGAATTCCTTATGAAAGACGGCTATAACTTTGACGTCGACAAGGCATCGGCCCTGCACGCCTACAACCGCCACATGGTCAGCTACCTGCGGACCTATGAGCGGATGGGCCTGACCGCCATCCCGATGCGCGCCGATTCCGGCCCGATTGGCGGCGATGACACGCATGAATTCCTCGTTCTGGCGTCAACTGGCGAATCCGAAGTGTTCTTCGATTCTGCGGTGACCGAGCTGAAACTGGGCAACCGCGACGTGGATTATGACAACCGCGACGAAGTGGCGGCGGTCTGCAAGGAATTCACCACGCTTTACGCCCGCACCGACGAAACCCATGACGAGGCGCTGTTCAACGCCATTCCCGAAGAGCGCCGCAAGGTGGCCCGCGGCATCGAGGTTGGCCAGATCTTCTACTTCGGCACCAAATATTCCGAGGCGATGGGCGCCACCGTTGTGACCGCCGACGGCTCCAAGGTGCCGGTCGAAATGGGCTCGCACGGCATTGGCGTGTCGCGCCTGTTGGGCGCGATCATCGAAGCCAGCCATGACGACAAGGGCATCATCTGGCCCGAAGGTGTCACCCCCTTCCCGGTGGGCATCGTGAACCTGAAACAGGGCGACGCTGCGGCGGATGCGGCCTGTGAAGGGCTTTACAAGGCACTGGCAGCCAAGGGGCTGGAGGCGCTGTATGACGACCGCGACGAACGCGCGGGCGCCAAATTCGCCACCATGGACCTGATCGGCCTGCCGTGGCGCATCACCGTCGGCCCGCGCGGGCTGGCGAATGGCGTGGTCGAGGTCACCTCGCGCCGCACCGGAACAAGCGAAGAGATGTCGCCCGAAGCCGCCGTGGCGCGGATCGCGGAAATCTACGCGGGGATCTAAGACCCGATCGCTTGGCGCGATCGTGCGGATGCCTATCTGACAAGTTCGAGAGGCGGCGGCGGGATTCCCCGCCGCCGCCTTGACCTTTCCCCCCCCAAGCCTCACTCTGCCCGCAAAACAAGAATGAGCAGGTCCATTGGCCCAAACCTCCCCCTTTTCCCGTTTTGAGTTCATGATTGCCTGGCGCTATTTGCGCGCCAAACGTGCCGAGGGTGGGGTCTCGGTGATGACATGGATTTCGCTGATCGGCATCACGCTGGCCGTGTTTGCGCTGATTGCCACGCTGGCCGTCCGCGCAGGGTTCCGGGCCGAGTTTGTTGACACCATTCTGGGCGCCAATGCGCATGTCACCGTCTATTCCGCCGGTCATCCGACGGCCGATGGCCGCATGATCAAGGCCTTTGAAGACTATGATGCGGTGGCGGGACGGCTGGGTCAGATCCCCGGTGTGACGCGGGCCGCGCCCTTGATCAAAGGCCAAGTCATGGTCACCGCCGCCCAAGGCCCCAGCCTTGGGGCCGAGGTTTTTGGCATCCGGCTGGCAGACCTGAAATCCATCCCGCGGGTCGGTGCCGGCTCGGACGCTTATGGCAATATCGACGATTTCGACAAAGGCATCGCCATCGGTTCAGGCATCGCACGGGAATTGGGCGTGACGGTCGGCGACCGTATCCGTCTTGTCGCACCGTCGGGCGTCAAGACCGCCTTTGGCACCAGCCCGCGCGTCAATGCCTATCAGGTGACCTATGTGTTCACCGCAGGCCGCTGGGATATCGACCGCACCCGCATTTACATGCCCTTTGCCGAAGCGCAGTCCTATTTCAACCGCGAAGGGCTGGCGGATGAATTCGAGGTCATGGTGAAAGACCCCGAAAACATCGACGCCTATACGTTGCCCGCCGTCGCCGCAGCAGGCGAAGACGCCTTGATCTGGACGTGGCGCGACGCGGCCGGTTCGTTCCTGCGGGCCTTGGATATCGAGGACAATGTGATGTTCATCATCTTGTCGATCCTTGTGCTGATCGCGGCGATGAACATCGTCTCTGGCCTTATCATGCTGGTAAAAAACAAGGGGCGCGACATTGGCATCCTGCGCA
This sequence comes from uncultured Paracoccaceae bacterium, assembly GCA_937927675.1. Classification (GTDB taxonomy): domain Bacteria; phylum Pseudomonadota; class Alphaproteobacteria; order Rhodobacterales; family Rhodobacteraceae; genus Tabrizicola_A. The sequence goes on from CALBSG010000044.1 coordinate 16,762, forward strand.
CCATGGGGCTGACAGAAGGCTCCATCCTGCGGGTGTTCTTCATCTGTGGGGCGTTTACCGGGCTTGTCGGCACTGCGATGGGCGTGGCCTTGGGCTGCCTTTTCGCGATCTACATCGATCCGATATTCTCTTTCGTCAATTACATGGCGGGTGGCGGGGTCTGGGATCCGTCCATCCGCGGAATCTATGCGCTGCCTGCCAAGCTGCAATGGGGCGATGTGATGTCGGCGGTGGGCCTGTCGTTGGGGCTTTCCTTCATCGTCACGTTTTTCCCCGCGCGCCGCGCGGCGCGGATGAACCCGGTAGAGGCGCTGCGTTATGAATGATTATGCGCTGGAACTTGCCGGCATCGAAAAGGTCTACAAACGCGGCTTGCCCGGCGAGGTTGCCGTTCTGCGGGGCGCAACGCTTGAGGTGAAGCGCGGCGAGGTGGTGGCCTTGGTCGCGCCCTCGGGGGCGGGCAAATCGACGCTTCTGCATATCGCGGGGCTTTTGGATACGCCGGATGCGGGGTCTGTTGCGCTGACAGGGCGCAATATGGTCGGGCTTTCGGATCGGGATCGCACTTTGGCCCGGCGCGGCGATGTGGGCTTCATCTATCAATTCCACCACCTTCTGCCGGAATTCACCGCACTAGAAAATGTGGTGATCCCGCAACTGGCCAATGGGGCCAGCCAGCACGAGGCCGAAGCCCGCGCCATGGCGCTTTTGGGGCGTGTGGGCGTGGCTGACCGCGCCAGTCATCGCCCGGCGGCCTTGTCGGGCGGCGAACAGCAGCGGGTGGCCTTTTGCCGCGCCCTCGCCAATGGTCCAAAACTGTTGCTGGCCGATGAACCGACGGGGAACCTTGACCCTGAAACCTCGGATCAGGTGTTTTCGGCTCTGATGGCCTTGGTGCGTGAAACCGGGCTTGCAGCGCTGATTGCCACGCATAATCTGGAACTGGCTGCACGGATGGACCGGGTGGTGCGGCTGGATCAGGGCCGTGTGAGCGAGATCAAGGCAAACGCGCCGAAATCGGCGCAGGTATAAGAAAAACAGGAGAGGCAGATGGCCCATTTTCCGAAAATTCTGGCGCTGTTGTGTCTGCCCGCTCTGGCGGCTTGCGTCGATACCAAAGACACGGCCGACACTGGGGCCGAAGATTTCGCGACCTATTGCGCGGCCTGCCACGGGCCGACCGGCAAGGGCGATGGCGATGCGGCAGCGGGTTTGGCACGCAAGCCTGCAAACCTGACGCGGCTTTCGGCCAAGAATGGCGGCAAGTTCCCGACCACGCGGGTTATGGCGCAGATCTGGGGCTATGCCGGGGCCAAGGGGCGCGGTGTGATGCCTGATTTCGGACCGATGTTGCAGGGGGAAATGGTGCCCTATGACGGCGGGGACGGCATTGAAACGCCCACGCCGATCCGGTTGGTTGAATTGGCGGAATACCTTAAGCGGCTTCAGCAGAAGTAACCTAGGTCGCTGCTACGCGCTTATGGCGCGGGCCAGACGCCAATGATCGGGGCATGCAAATGCCACAGGCCGACCCACAGCAGGAGCGCTAGCACAAAGCGCCCCAGCGATGGTCGTGTTAGCGGCTTCCAGCGGCCTGAGATCATCGCAGCAAATGGCAAAAGGCCCGTGCGGGCGGTCAGGTGCTGCCATGCCGCAGCGCCCATGGTCTGGCGGCGGCGCGCCTCCATCACCTTCATCCCGATCAGCGCCAGCAGCAGGAACGGCGCAAACAAGATGACATGTGCCAAATCGCCGTTGGGCAAAAGATGGGCGCCCGACCACAGCGCCAGCGCCCAAAGCAGGGGTTGCCGCGTCACGCCTGCAATGCCGGGGTGGTCGGGGTCAAATCCTGTTTGCCGCCCCTCAAAGGCAAAGGGGTTCGGTGCGGCAATGCCAAAGCTGCCCAAGGCGATCGCCATTGGCATGACGATGTTGACCACCCAACGGTGCCAGCCTGCCTGATCCCACAGCGGCACAAAGGGTGCCCGACCCGCCGCAGAGATCAGCCACCACAGAAGGGCCATGGAAAGCGCCGAGAAAACGAAGATATAGCCACGCTCGCCCAAGCGATGAACGATCGCTCCCTTTAGGCCCAAGGCCGCAGGCAGGCGGTGCGATACCATGAAAAGCCCCATGGCGAGGGCAAGTTCGATCCAGTCCATGCGGTCAGACTAGGCGAGCGTCGGTGCGACCACAACCTCGCACCCCCATTCAGTGCAGCGGCGGGTCAGTTCTGGCGGCAGCGGCTGATCGGTGAAAAGCTTTGCCACCGGAGAAAGCGAAGCAATCCGCGCCGGGGCGCTGCGCGTCAGCTTCATGTGATCGGCCACCACGAAGGTTGTTCGCGCTTGGGCCAGAATGGCGCGCGAAACCCGCACCTCTGCCAGATCATAATCCAGAAGATCGCCGTCCTGATCTAGGGCCGAGGCCCCCAAGACGGCGATATCCACCTTGAACTGGCCAAAGAATTCCGCCGTCAAAGCCCCGACCAATCCGCCATCCGACCGCCGCAAGGCGCCCCCGGTCACCACAATCTCGCAGCCCGGATTGGCGCCAAGAATATTGGCGACATTCATGTTGTTGGTGATGACTGTCAGATTGCGGTGATGCAGCAGCGCCTGCGCGACGGCTTCGGTCGTGGTGCCAAGCGTCAGAATAACTGAGGAATTTTCGGGAATGGCGGCCGCAACGGCGGCACCGATAGCCTGCTTTCCGCTGGCGTTCAGTTTGCGGCGACGTTCATAGGCGATATTGACCATGCCCTGCCGTGGCACCGCGCCGCCATGCACCCGGTCAAGATGGCCAAGATCGGCCAGATCGCCAAGGTCACGGCGAATGGTTTGGGCTGCAACATCAAAATGCTTGGCAAGATCGTCCACCATCACCCGCCCCATAGAACGGGCAAGGGATAGAATTTCCATTTGGCGCGGGTTCAAGCTCATTCAGGAAGGTTAGGAAGATTGGCGCGCAGAGGCAAGAGCCGCAATGCGCGATTTAGCTCGCTTTAGTGTAAAGCGAACATTTACGATTGACCCATGCGCGCGATTTTGACACATTTATCCTGATTGGGAGGTCGACATGACTGACACGGCCATTGCAGACATTTTCATCATTGGTGGCGGCATTAATGGCTGCGGCATTGCGCGCGACGCGGCTGGGCGCGGGTTGAAGGTGGTTCTGGCCGAGCAGGGCGATCTGGCGCAGGGTACCTCATCGGCCTCGACCAAGCTTTTCCATGGCGGGCTGCGCTATCTGGAATATTTTGAATTCCGCCTTGTGCGCGAGGCTTTGGCTGAACGCGAAACCTTGCTGCGGGCGATGCCGCATATCGCTTGGCCGTTGCGCTTTGTGCTGCCGCTGAGCCCCGAGATGCGTTTTGACAGCGACACGCCCACCAGTCGCCTTTTGGGCTGGATCATGCCTTGGGCCAAGGGGCGGCGGCCGGAGTGGCTGATCCGTTTGGGGTTGCTGCTGTATGATACTCTGGGTGGCCGCAAGATTTTGCCCGCGACACGAAAGCTGGATCTGCGGGGGGATCCCGCGGGGCGTTACCTGAAATCCAACTATTTGAAAGCGTTTGAGTATTCTGATGTCTGGGTACAGGACGCCCGGCTGGTGGTTTTGAACGCCCGCGATGCGGCGGCACGAGGGGCAACGATCCTTGTGCGGTCAAAAGTCATCGAGGCGCGGCGCGAGGATGGGCATTGGGTGGTGACCGTTGAGGGAGCGGCGGGGCGCAGGGCCTATCGCGCCCGTGCCTTGGTGAACGCCGGCGGCCCTTGGGTAGCCGACATCATCCGCGATGTGGCCAAGGTCGAAACGCGTGATCGGATCCGACTGGTGCGCGGCAGTCATATCGTTGTGCCAAAGCTTTACGACCATGGACGCGCCTATTTTTTCCAAGGTCGCGATGGGCGCATCATCTTTGCCATTCCCTATGAGCAGGACTTTACCCTGATCGGCACCACGGATCAGGATCACGACGGCACCCCGGCAGATGCGCGCTGTTCCGATGCGGAGCGGGATTATCTTTTATCTTTTGCCAACGGCTACTTCGCCAAATCCGTGTCGGCAAAAGACATCGTCTGGACCTATTCCGGCGTGCGGCCGCTTTACAACGACGGCGCGTCGTCGGCGACTGCGGCAACGCGGGATTATGTGCTGAAAATCGATGGGGAGGTTGCCCCGCTTCTGAACGTCTTTGGCGGCAAGATCACCACCTATCGGCGCTTGGCAGAGAATGCGCTCGCCAGACTCGCGCCGTTTTTTCAAGAGATTGGTCCGAACTGGACTGCGGGCGTGCCGTTGCCGGGCGGTGACTTTGCCCATGATGGCGTCGCGACGCTGGTCGCCGATCTTGCCGCCCGCTACCCGTTCCTGACCCCGTCCGAGGCCCAGCGTCTGATCCGCGCTTATGGCACCGAGGCGGCGGCGGTCCTGGGGCAGGCCCAAAGTCGGGCGGATCTTGGACACGACTTTGGCGGCGGCCTGTTTGAGGCAGAGGTGCGCTGGCAGATGCGCCACGAATGGGCGCGTCGGGCGGATGATGTGGTCTGGCGCCGCACCAAACTGGGGTTGAAAATGACGACCGAGGAGATTGCCGCGCTTGACGCCTTCATGATTGCCGACGACGTGCTTCGTTCGGGTGTTCAGGGAATCACCGACCTCATCGCTGTTCCAGGTCTGATTAACGTCGACTTTGCCGACGTACGCTCGGTAATGCAGGGCGCTGGCTCGGCTCTCATGGGTATCGGAAGCGCTAAGGGCGAGGACCGAGCAGTTCGCGCCGCCGAGGCCGCGATCTCTAGCCCGATGCTCGAAACCAGCATCGACGGCGCTCACGGAGTTCTGCTCTCGTTCCAGGGTGCGTCAAACATCGGTCTCCACGAGATCGACGAGGCGGCCCGTCTGGTTCAAGAAGCCGTCAGCCCACAGGCAAACGTAATCTTCGGATGCACCATCGACGACAGCCTCGGAGACGAGATTCGCATCACGGTCATCGCAGCTGGTTTTGACTCCGCAAACCAGGTGCGTCGTCCGGTAGCAGATCGGAAGAGCGTCGTGTAGGGAAAGAGTGTCTTCGCCTGTGTAG
>CALBSG010000045.1 GCA_937927675.1 uncultured Paracoccaceae bacterium
CGTCGGCGTGATCCGGCCCAAGCGGCTGCGTTGTGGGACAAGCTGCGGCTGGTGCCACGCTTTGGCTTCATTGACGGGTTTCAGCACCATCCCCTTGCCGACATCGGCCTGACCACGCAGCACGAAAATCCTGCACTTCAATCCTGTTTGCGACCAAGGCTCAGTCAGGCCGAGATGGCCGCCAACCGCTATATCGTCGTGCTGCCGGGGGCGGATCTTGCGACCTCGTTCTTTTGGAGTATGGCCTCGGGGTCCTTGTGTCTGGTCATGGCGCATGAGTGGCAAAGTTTTGCCTCCTGCCATTTCAAACCTTGGGAGCATTACCTGCCCTTTGCTCAGGATTGTTCCGATTTTGCGGCGCGGCTGGATTGGGTGCGGGCAAACCCAGACGCCTGTGCGGCAATGGCGGCGCGGGCGCAGGCCGTGATGCGCGTGCTGGATCGCGCAGAGTACCGCCACCGTGCCAACAGGCTACTGGTCGATGCCTTGCGGGAACGCATGGCAAAGGGGTGATCCTTGTGGAAATGGCGTCGTTTTCGGTCGCTCTTTCCTTTTCCGCCCCTCGCCCCTATAGCAAACGCAATTGCGGGATGCCCCCGCGCCCCTTGCTGCGAAAGGCCGCCCATGCGGACCATCACCACGACCGAAGACCTCGCCACCTTTTGCGAGGCTGCCAAAGCTGCCCCCTACGTCACCATCGACACCGAATTCCTGCGCGAACGCACCTATTGGTCAAAGCTTTGCCTGATCCAGATGGCGTTGCCCGGCAAGGATGGCGATGCGGTGCTGGTTGACCCGATCCTCGGTCATCAGATGTCGATGGAGCCGCTTTATGATCTGTTTCGCCACAAGGCGACGGTGAAGGTGTTCCATGCGGCCCGGCAGGATCTGGAAATCTTCTTCGTTGAGGGCAAGGTGTTTCCCGACCCGCTGTTTGACACGCAGGTCGCCGCCATGGTCTGCGGCTTTGGCGAACAGGTCGGCTATGAAACGCTGGTCAAGAAGATCGCCAAGGAAAATCTGGACAAGACCAGCCGCTTTACCGATTGGTCGCGCCGCCCGCTGACCGATGCCCAAAGCGAATATGCGCTGGCCGATGTCACCCATCTGCGCGTGATCTACGAATGGCTTGCCAAGCAATTGGACAAGAACGGCCGGCAAAAATGGGTGGAGGAAGAACTTTCCATTCTGTGCGATCCTGCCACCTATACCGTGCATCCTGACGAGGCGTGGCAGCGGGTGAAAACCCGCACCACCTCGGGGCGGTTCTTGGCGGTGGTCAAGGAGTTGGCCCGCTTCCGCGAGGAATATGCCCAAGGCAACAACGTGCCGCGCAGCCGGGTGATGAAGGATGATGCTCTGTTGGAACTGGCCTCGACCCGTCCCGCCAGCATGGAAGAGCTTGGCCGTTCGCGCCTGCTGCAGCGCGAGGGCCGCAAGACCGAGATTGCCGAAGGGATTTTGGCGGCGATCAAATCGGGGCAAGAAATGCGCCCCGAGGATATGCCGAAACCCGATGTCAGCCGCGAGCAATTGCAGGTCAATCCTGCGTTGGCCGACCTTTTGCGGGTGCTGCTGAAGGCCAAGTCGGAAAGCCTTGGCGTCGCCCCGCGGCTGATCGCGTCGGCGGCGGATCTTGATGCCATCGCGGCCGGCGAGCGCAATGTCGATACCCTGAAGGGCTGGCGTGCCGAGGCCTTTGGCAATGACGCGATGATGCTGTGCCGGGGCGAGATTGCGCTTTCGGCCAAGGGCAGCGAAGTGCGGGTGGTGCGGCTGTAACGCCGCCCCATCCGAGGTTGTTTTCATGTGGTTCCCCGGCAATTAGGCCGGGGGTGTTTGCGGCTCGGAGGTGGTTTTGCGCGCGATTTTCCGCCAAATCCTTTTATCGGCGCTGATGGTTCTGGCGCTTGGTCTGGCGGCCCGGGCCGATGATGCAAAGCCCCGTGTTCTGGTGATGGGCGACAGCCTGATGGCGTGGAACGGCACGCGCGGGGCCGCGGTGTCAGATGCCTTGGGCAACCTGCTTGGCGTGAAGGTCAAGGATCATGCGGTGGCCGGCGCACGGTATTTCTACCGTCTGCCCTTGACCGGGGCCGCAGGCCTGCGGATCGGGGCGCAGTTCCGCGGTGGGCCTTGGGATTATGTGGTGATGAACGGCGGCGGCAATGATCTGCTGTTTGGCTGCGGTTGTGGCACCTGCAAGCGGATGCTGAACCGGCTGATCCGCGAGGATGGCAGGGCAGGGGCTATTGCGGATCTGGTCAGCGAAATTCGCGCAAGCGGCGCAAAGGTGATCTATACCGGCTATCTGCGCACGCCCGGCGTGACCTCTCCGGTCGAGGCCTGTGGCCCTTTGGGCGATGAGATGGACCGACGGCTTGCCCGGATGGCCGAGGTGACAGAGGGGGTAACCTTTTTGCCGCTGGCGGATCTGGTGACCAAAGAGGGCGACACCAGCTATCACGCGATGGATCTGGTCCACCCGTCAGTCCACCCGTCAGTCAAGGGCAGCCGGGCGATCGCCGCCCGGATCGGCGATTAACGTTGGGCCGAGCGGGCGTTTTCCGCGCCCTGCACCACGATTTGCGTAATACCGGCAAGTTTCACATGCGACAGGTGCGCGCCTGCGGTGACTTCACGCGTGCGCGCCGCGCCCACCGGCTTTGCCTCCGGCGGCGGCATCAGGCGAAAGTCATAGACCAGCACGCCCTTGTCATCGACGGGGCGCGCCACCAGTTCGGCGTCATAATAGCCCTGCATTGGCGACATCCCGGTGGCGCGCACAATCGCGCCAGTCGGCGTCTGTTCGATGGTCATCCCCAGCACCTGCGCCACCAGTGGGCGCTTATCCTCGGGGCTTGCGATCCCGAATTCTTCGGTCTTCGTCTCATGCGAACGACCAAACCAGTTCATCGGGTTCAGCCGCGACTCGCGCATCGCGCCGCAGGCGGTCACGGTCAACACGGCAGTGAGGGCGAGGGCCAAGGCTGGTTTCGGGGGCAGGCGCATCAATGGGGTGTCCTTGCAAGCTTACCTTATTGGGTAGCCGATTGGGGGGGCTTTGAAAAGACCGCTGAGACTGGACATACGCCCGCGCGCGAATTAGCTGAAAGGCAACCTTAAAGGAGCCGCAGCATGGCCACCGCCGCCTTTGAAGAGATCGCCGAAACCTTCGAATTCCTCGACGATTGGGAAGACCGCTATCGCCATGTGATCGACATGGGAAAGGCGATGCCGCCCTTGGAGGACAGCTTCAAGGTGCCGGGCTACAAGGTGGATGGTTGCGCCAGCCAAGTCTGGCTGCGCCCGGTGGTCGCGGGCGGGGTTTTTGATTTTCAGGGCGATTCGGATGCCATGATCGTCCGCGGGCTGATCGCGGTCTTGCATGCGCTATATTCCGGTGTTCCGCTGGGGCAAGTCGGGGCGGTTGATGCCACGGCAGAGCTGGGGCGGCTGGGGTTGAACGAACACCTCTCCTCGCAGCGGTCAAACGGCCTGCGCGCCATGGTGGAGCGCATCCGCAAAACCGCAGCCGAGGCGGCCTGAGTCCGATTTTCGTCGAAAAATCGCGCGTGTCAGCCGCTCAGATCGCCGCGCAGGCGGCCTTGCACCAGTCCAGCGCCGCGGGCGACAGGCGCGGGGCCAGTTTTGCCAGCACCTCTGCGTGATAGGCGTTCAGCCAGTCGCGTTCGCCGGGGGCCAGTAGCGCCGCCACCACCAGCCGGCGGTCAAACGGCACGAAGGTCAGCGTCTCGAACCGCAACTGATCGCGCTCATCATCGCCGCCAGCCAGATTTGGCGCGGGCTCGACCACTATCAGGTTTTCCAGCCGGATGCCGAACTCGCCCTCGCGGTAATAGCCCGGTTCATTCGACAGGATCATGCCAGATTCTAGCGGCACTTCTGAAATGCGGCTCAACCGCTGCGGGCCTTCATGGACCGACAGAAAGGCCCCGACGCCATGCCCGGTGCCATGGTTGAAGTCTTGGCCCGCCAGCCACAAGGGCGCCCGCGCCAAGGGGTCAAGATCGCGCCCCGCCAAGCCTTTCGGCCAGCGCACGCGGCTGATGGCAATCGTGCCTTGCAACACCCGCGTATAGCAGGCCCGCGCATAATCGCCCGGATCGCCCACCGCCACCGTGCGGGTGATATCGGTGGTGCCATCCAGATATTGCGCGCCCGAATCCACCAGCAGCAGCGAATTTTGTTCGACCGTCCGGTTGGATTGCTCGGTCACCCGGTAATGCATGATTGCGCCGTTTGGCCCGGCGCCGCAGATCGTATCAAAGCTGATGTCATGCAAGGCATTGGTCGCGCGGCGGAATCCTTCCAACCCTTTGACCACATCAATCTCGGTCAAGCTGCCCTTGGGCAGCTGCGCATCCAGCCAGCACAGGAACTCGACCATGGCCGCGCCATCGCGCAGATGCGCCTCCCGCATGCCGCTGATTTCGCCAGCGTTCTTGCAGGCCTTGGGCAGGCGGCAGGGATCATCGCCCCACGCCACGGCGATGCCTGCGTCCTGCAATTCCAGCGAGACTGCCAACGGGGCCGTGCCTTTGTCCACCCGGACCGGGCCTTGCAGCGTGTGTAGTGCCGGCACAAAGGCGGCGGCAGGGCGCAGCGTGACATGCGCGCCCAGATGCGCCCGGGTCGCCTCGTCAAACTTGGCGCTTTCCGCAAACAGCGTCACACGGGCGTCGTCGTGCAAAATGGCAAGCCCATGCAGGATCGGATTGCGCGGCACATCGGCGCCGCGAATGTTCAAGAGCCAGCACAGGCTGTCCGGCAGGCTTATCACCGCTGCCGTCTGTCCGGCCCGACGCAGTCCCTCGGCCAACCGGGCGCGTCTGGCTGCACTGGTCTCACCCGCAAGGGCGTCGGGATGGGCAAAGGCGCGGCCCATCGGCGGCTCGGGCTGGTCGGGCCAGATGCGGTCCACCATATTTTCCACCGGGCGCAACGTGATGCCCGTGCCCTGAAGCCCGGCTTCCAGCTTTTCAATCTCGTCGGCGGTGTGCAGCCAAGGGTCAAACCCCACCACGCCTGCCGTCAAAGTCTCGCGCAGCCAATCGGCCGGCTTCACCTCGGGCCAAGGCACCGGGGTAAAGTGGCTCAGATCGACTTGCCCCTTCACCTGTGTGCGGTAGCGCCCGTCAATGAACACCCCCGCCACGCGCTCCAAGACAATCGCGAACCCGGCAGAGCCGGTAAACCCGGTCAACCACTGCAACCGCTCATCGCGCGCCGCCACATATTCGCCCTGATGCGCATCGGCGCGCGGCACCACAAAGCCCGCCAGCCTCTCTGCCGCCAGAACACCCCGCAAGGCGGCCAGCCGTGCCGGGCCTTGGGCCGGATTTGCGGTGGACTCAAAGGTCTGGAACATCGTCGGCTCCTTCAATGTGGTGCAAATATCCTCAGGGGGGGAATTGGCGGCAGCCAAAAGGGGGCAAAATGCCCCCTTTTACCCCGTCTTCCGCATCCCAAAGGCCCGTGCGCGCTTCTTGGGGTCGACCTCGAACAGGCTGGCGAGTTGCTCTGTCATCGCGCCGGCCAGTTGTTCGACATCGGTGATCGTCACTGCGCGTTGGTAATAGCGGGTCACGTCATGGCCGATGCCAATGGCGATCAATTCCACCGCGCGGCGCTTTTCCACCATGGCGATCACATCACGCAGGTGCTTTTCAAGGAAACTGGCCGCATTGACCGACAGGGTGCTGTCATCGACAGGCGCCCCGTCCGAGATCACCATCAGGATCTTGCGCGCCTCGGGCCGGCCAAGGGCGCGGCGGTGCGCCCATTCCAGCGCCTCGCCGTCGATATTTTCCTTCAACAGCCCTTCTTTCATCATCAGGCCCAGATTGGGCCGCACCCGCCGCCAAGGCGCATCGGCGGATTTATAGATGATGTGGCGCAGATCGTTCAGGCGGCCCGGCGCTTGCGGGCGGCCTTGGGCCAGCCACCGTTCGCGGGCCTGCCCGCCCTTCCACGCCCGCGTGGTAAAGCCCAAGATCTCGACCTTGACCGAGCAACGTTCCAACGTGCGGGCCAGAACATCGGCGCAGATCGCCGCGATGGAAATCGGGCGCCCCCGCATCGAGCCGGAATTGTCGATCAGCAACGTCACCACGGTGTCGCGGAATTCGGTGTCTTTTTCTTGCTTGAAAGACAGCGGGGTGGTCGGGTTCGCCACCACGCGGGCAAGGCGGCCCGCATCCAGCGTGCCTTCCTCAAGGTCAAACAGCCACGACCGGCTTTGCTGGGCCTGAAGGCGGCGTTGCAGCTTGTTCGCCAAGCGGCTGACGGCCCCTTTCAGGGGGTCCAACTGCTGATCCAGATAGGCGCGCAGGCGTTCCAACTCAGCAGGTTCGGCCAGCTCTTCGGCGCGGATTTCTTCATCGAAATCCGTGGTGTAGACGGTGTAATTCGGGTCAGCGTCAGAATAGGGCGCGGGCGGCGGCGGATCGAGCGGCGCTTCGCCTTCCGGCAATTCCGTCTCGTCGCCTTCCTCCATGTCGGCGCTGTCTTCCATGGTGACTTGCGCCTGAGACTGGTCTTCTTCCTGATCTTGGCTGCGCTCGGGGCTGGCCTCGCTCTCGTCGCTCTCCTGCTCCTCTGAGCCTTCGCTCTCGGGGTTGTCCTGATCTTCCTCGGCCTCGTTGCCGGCCTCATCCTCATCCGGCGCATCGGGGTCATCGCCCAGCTGGTCGCCATAGCCGAGATCCGAAATCACCTGCCGGGCAAGGCGCGCAAACGCGGCCTGATCGGCCAACACATGGTCTAGATTGTCCAGCGTGCCGCCCGCTTGTTCTTCGATAAACCCGCGCCACAGGTTCATGACATTTTCAGCCGCCTTGGGCAGCGGGTTTCCGGTGGCCAGATGGCGCACCAGATAGCCCGCGGCCACCGACAGCGGTGCCTCGCCGGGCGAGGTCAGGCTGCCATAGCCCTTGCGGTCCGCCTCAAACGCGATCTTGGCGTCGATGTTGGTTGCCGTGCCGGGCATCACCCGCGCGCCGACCGCTTCGCAGCGGGCGGTTTCCATCGCATCATAGATTTCGCGCGCCAACTGCCCGGTGGGGGCATAGCGGGCGCTGGTCGCATCATTGTGATACTTGCGGCGCAAGGCAAAAGCATCGGCCGTGCCGCGCGCCAGCATCACCTCGTCCCGCGTCATGCGGCGCGACACCTGCGGCAGCCGCACGCCTTCCTTGGTCATGCCCGAGGGGTCAACCGAATAGGTGACCGTCATCTCGGGATCATCGGCCATGACTTTCGTGGCCTCAGCCAAGGCCTTTTTGAACGGATCGGCAGGGTTGTCAGTCGGTTTGGTCATGGTCCGTCCGCATAGGGTGGGGCGCACCCCACCATGTCGAAGCGGTGGGGGAGACCCCCACCCTACATCACTTCATCGCCATCGAGGCTGCCGATTCCGGCAATTCCTCGCCGAAGCAGCGCTGGTAGAATTCCGCCACGGTCTGGCGTTCCAGCTCGTCGCATTTGTTCAGGAACGAGAGGCGGAAGGCATAACCGACGTTGCGGAAAATCTCGGCGTTTTGCGCCCAGTTCAGCACGGTGCGCGGGCTCATAACGGTGGAAAGATCGCCGTTCATGAACGCCGTGCGGGTCAGATCGGCCACGGTGACCATCTGGCTGATGGTCTTGCGGCCCTTGTCGGTGTTGTAATGCGGCGATTTGGCCAGAACGATGGCGGCTTCGGCGTCATGGCTCAGATAGTTCAACGTTGCCACCAGCGACCAACGGTCCATCTGGGCTTGGTTGATCTGCTGGGTGCCGTGATAAAGCCCGGTCGTGTCGCCCAGACCCACGGTGTTTGCGGTGGCAAACAGACGGAAATAGGGGTGGGGGGTGATGATTTCGTTTTGGTCCAATAGCGTCAGCTTGCCGTCGGTTTCCAGCACGCGCTGGATCACGAACATCACATCGGCGCGACCGGCATCATATTCGTCGAACACGATGGCCACAGGGTTGCGCAGCGCCCAAGGCAGGATGCCCTCGTGGAATTCGGTGACTTGCTTGCCATCGCGCAGCTTGATCGCATCCTTGCCGATCAGGTCGATCCGGCTGATGTGGCTGTCAAGGTTCACCCGCACTGCAGGCCAGTTCAGCCGCGCCGCGACCTGTTCGATATGGGTCGATTTGCCCGTGCCGTGATAGCCTTGGATCATCACCCGGCGGTTATAGGCAAAGCCCGCCAGAATGGCCAAGGTGGTGTCAGGGTCGAATTTATAGGTCGGGTCAATTGCCGGCACGCGGTCGGTGCCTTCGGCAAAGCCTTTGACTTTCATGTCGGTATCGATGCCGAACACATCGCGGACCGAGATTTCTTCGGTAGGTTTCAGCATGTTCTCGGCCATCGTCATCGTCCATATCAAAGCGCCGGGCAAAAGCCCGCAATCGGTGAAGTTGTGGAACATATCGGCAGGGGCCGCAAGGGCTGGACTTAACGGTTTTTCGCAACTTGGTGAGGCGCTGTAACCTTGGCTCGTCCGGGTGGTCGATCGTGCTAGCTTTGGTCCAGCAACAAGGAGTTTCCCCCATGCAACGCCGCCTGTTTCTGTCCGCCTCGCTTGCCGCGCTGACCTTTGGTCGCACCGCCCGCGCGGAAAGTTTTGAATTCACGCTTTCGGATGCGGAATGGCAGGCCCGGCTTTCGCCCGAGGCCTATCAGGTTTTGCGCCATGAGGCGACCGAACGATCCGGCTCCAGCCCGCTGGATCACGAAACCCGCGCGGGCGTGTTTCACTGCGCGGGCTGCGAGCTGCCGCTTTTTTCGTCCGAGACGAAGTATGACAGCGGCACCGGCTGGCCCTCGTTCTGGCAACCCTTGGACAAGGCGGTGGGAACCAAGGAAGACCCCGGCCTGTTCGGCAGCCGAACCGAAGTGCATTGCCGTCGCTGCGGTGGGCATTTGGGCCATGTCTTTGACGACGGCCCGCAACCCACGGGCAAGCGCTATTGCATGAATGGGGTCGCAATGGTGTTCAAGCCGGCCTGACAGGGCTGCCCGCGTCGCCATCAGTGGACAGGGCGCGCGGGCTTGGCTAGGGTCCGGCCTATTAGACCGGTGCAGAGTGTCGCGTGACCAAATCTATTAAGCCTTCATCGTTGACCCGCGGTGTCACGCAGACCCTGCAAGAGTTGCTTGCCGGCCCCCCCAGTGCGGAAAATCTGGCCCGCGCCTTGCGCTATCTGGCGAAATGGCGGGCTGAACTTGTCGCCAATACCGTCGAAAACCGTCAGGGGGCCGTGGTTGCCTCGGGTCCGTTCAAAGGTATGTCCTATGGCGTCCGCGCCGCAGAAGGCACACGGGTCGCGCGGCTTTTGGGGGTTTATGAGGCGTCCTTGCATCCGGTAATCGCCGCGATCATCGCCAAATCTCCTGATCTGGTGATCGATATCGGCTCGGCAGAAGGCTATTATGCCGTCGGTCTTGCGCGGTGCCTGCCGGGGGCGCGGGTGCTGGCGCACGACGCCAATGAGGCCGCCCAAGACCTTTGCCGTGCGCTCGCTCTGGCCAATGGCGTGGCGGAGCAGGTCGAGATCGGCGGCGTATTTACCCCGGCAGATTTTGCGCTTTGTGAGGGCGCCCGCGCCGTCGTGATCTGCGATATCGAAGGGGCCGAGGTGGCGCTTTTGGACCCCTCTGCCGGGCCGGGGCTGTTGCAGGCCGATATTCTGGTCGAATGTCATCCCGGCATCGTGCCCGGTGTGGTGGACACGCTGAAGACGCGGTTCGGCCCGACCCATCACATCACCGAAATCGGCCGTCATATTGATGACAGTGGCTTTCCGGCGTGGATGGAGGAGCTGTCCGATCTGGACCGATTGATCGCCCTTTGGGAATGGCGCAGCGGCCCGACTCCTTGGCTCTGGATGGAAAAACGATGACGAAGATCGGGGACCGCCCGCAAAACGCTGCGATCTGGTATGCGCAAGACGGGTTTGACCCGACCGCCAAGGGCATCAATGGGCGTCGGGTGGCGGGCGAAAGTTTTCTCAAAGGCTATCTGCGCCACGCCGATGTTGAGGAATTCGTGCTTCTGACCAAGATGCCCGAAGATATGGAGCCGGTGCGCGCGCTTGCCGAAACCTTGCGCCCCGGGGTTCCGGTGCGCGGGGCCAGTCTGATGCGCCCGACCTCGATCGCGCCGCTTGGAACCGTATTCTATCCCAGCCCGAATTACGCAACCGAGGCGTGGCGGCGGGTGCCTTATGGCACCGGCGCCTATACGCTGTCGGGGATCACCCATACCACATCGACCGCCGCCGTCATGGAAGGCTGGATGAACCTGCGGATTTCGCCGGTCGAAGAGTGGGATGCGGTGATCTGCACCTCGCGGGCGGTGCAGGCCAGCGTCAGCTTTCAACTGGATCTGATCGACGCGCATCTGGCCCGGCAACTGGAGGCTAAATTGCGCACCCGGCCCATGCTGCCGGTGATCCCCTTGGGGATCCATTGCGATGATTTTACCCCCGATCCGGCCGCGGGGCGGGCCTTGCGCGCGCGGCTGGGGGCTGCGGAGCAGGATGTGGTGTTCACAACCATCGCCCGCCTGACCCCGCATGAGAAATTCGATCCCCTGCCGATCTATCTGGCCATGCAGGCGGCGCAAAAGAAAATGCCTGCCGGGCAAAAGCTGCACATCGCCTTTTGCGGGGTGTTTCGCGAAGAGTATTCGCGCAAGGTCTTTAGCGAAGGCGCGGCCCGGCTGATGCCGGATGTTGGATTTGCGCTTTTGGATGGGGCGGACCCGCAGGAGCGCAAAGCGGTCTTGTCGGGGGCGGATGTCTTCATGTTCCTGATCGACAATATTCAGGAAACCTTTGGCCTTGCCCCGATTGAGGGCATGGCCGCGGGGCTGCCCTTGCTGGTTTCGGATTGGGACGGGATGAAGGATACCGTGACGCCCGATGTCGGCTTTCGCGTCACCTCGCGGGCGCTGTCCGGGGCGCATCTGGCGCAAGAGGCGCTGCGCTATCAGGGCGGCTATGACAGCTATGTACAATATTGTTCACTGACCTCGGCGATGACCGAGATCGACATGGGCGAGTTGACGGCGCGTATTCTGGACCTGGCGCAGAACCCCGGTCTGCGCAAAAAGATGGGCGCTGCGGGGCAGGCGCGGGCGCGCAGCACCTATGACTGGGCCGAGGTCGTGCCGCAGATGCAGGCACTTTGGGGTGAACAGGCGGCGCGCCGCGCAGCGGGGGCGGCGCGGGCAGTGCGCTATGGCGCCGATGCCCTGCCGATGTCGCCATCGCCCACCGCGTTGTTCAGCGCCTATCCGACCGAACAGGCCCGCTTTGGCGGCTTGCGTCTGGTGGCGCGGGATCTTGGCGACCGGCTTGATTTGTCCGAAACACTGGATCTGCGCGATTACGCGGGGGTGAAGCGGGCCTTCGCGCCGAAAGCGCAGGTCTTGGCCCTGATGCAGGCCATCGAGGCCGCAGGCGCGCCGGGGGCCGAGGTTGCGGCCCTAGCCCGCGCGCTGAACCTGCCGCAGCACATCATCGAGCGGATCGCGATGTGGCTTTTGAAATACGATTTCATCCGCCGGGTCTAAAGGCCTGCCTGTGGGGATCGGGGGCTTCACGCCCCCGCGCGGGATTTGTGCCAAATCCCGCTTCCCCCGTGGGATATTTTTGCCAAGATAAAGGCAAATTTTATTAAATTTATCTGATCCTTGCGGTCAGTCTTTGAAGTAGCGGCTGTCCTTGATCTGATCCCAAGCCCAGACCACCTCTTGCAGGCGTTCTTCGTCACGCCGGTCGCCGCCGTTCATGTCGGGGTGTAGCACTTTGATGAGGCCTTTGTAGGCTTTGCGGATCTCAGCCTTGGTCCAAGTGTCGCGGGCTTCAAGGATTTCAACAGCCTTGCGTTCGGTTGGCGGCAGTTTGCGGGTGGCGGTCGACACCACGCGGCCGGGGTTCTGCGTGGCTTTTTCGCCCAAAAGCGCCATCGGGTCATTGACGCCCAGCCGTTGCCAAGCCCGCCCGTCATCCTTTTTCGAGAAGGGCCGGGTTTCGCGCTCCCACAGGCGATCTTTTTCCAGAAGTTTCTGGAATTCCTCATCGGTGGCGGTGCCGAAAAAGTTCCACTTCAGGTTGTATTCGCGGATGTGATCGCGGCAGAACCAGAAGAAATCATCCAAGTGGTCGGGCGACTTCGGGGCGCGGTAGGCGCCTTTTTCCTTGCAGTCAGGAAAATCGCAGGCGCGCTGCGAGGTTTCGAATGCGCCCGACATGCCGCCCCTGCGGGTGGTCTTGCGCTTGGCTTTGTCCGACGACACGCGCAGATCGAACTCGAAGGGGGATTTGGACATCGTTTGGCCTTTCCGACTCGGGGCCGTAAGTTTAGGGATTTACGCGGCAAGGTGAAGGGGGGCTCATGCAGCTTGAAAACGAAATTCGTCAGCGGCTTGAGGCGGCGTTTCAGCCCAGCCGGCTAGAGGTGGTGAATGAAAGCCATCGGCACGCAGGCCATACAGGAGATGACGGGTCAGGCGAAAGCCATTTTGCTGTGACCATTCGGGCCGAGGCCTTGGCCGCACTTGGCCGTGTGGCGCGGCATCGGGCGGTGCATCGGGCGCTGGGCGATGTGACAACCCGCGTTCATGCCTTGGCGATCGACGCGGGCTGATGGAGGCGGGCGGACGGGGGCGGAAAACCGCCGCCTGTCAGGCCTTTGCCAAGAGCCGGTAGTGGTGCAGCAAAGGCTCGGTATAGCCCGAGGGCTGCGCGCGCCCCTTGAACACCAGATCACAGGCCGCTTGAAACGCGATGCCCTGAAAGCCCGGTGCCATCGGCTCATAGGCCGGATCATCTGCATTTTGCCGATCCACCAAGGCAGCCATCTTCTGCATCGCCTCCATCACGCGGGCCTCTGACACCACACCGTGATGCATCCAGTTGGCGATATGCTGGGCGGAGATCCGGCAGGTGGCGCGGTCTTCCATCAGGCCGATATCGTTCAGGTCCGGCACCTTGGAACAGCCGACCCCTTGGTCAATCCAGCGCACCACATAGCCAAGAATGCCTTGGGCGTTGTTCTCGACCTCGCGGATCACCTGATCTTCGGGCCAGCGCCGCCATGTGGCCAAGGGAATGTCCAAAACCGCATCGACATGGGCGCGGCGGCCCCCGGCGGCGATTTTGCGCTGCACCGCTTTGACGTCGATCTTGTGATAATGCAGCGCGTGCAAGGTGGCGGCCGTGGGCGAGGGCACCCAAGCGCAATTCGCCCCGGCCTTTGGGTGGTCAATCTTCTGTTCCAGCATCGCCGCCATCAGATCTGGCATGGCCCACATGCCCTTGCCGATCTGCGCCCGGCCCATCAGCCCACATTCAAGGCCGATATCGACGTTCAACACCTCATAGGCGCCGATCCAGCCTTTGCGTTTGATGAAATCCTTGCGGCTAAAGGGGCCTGCCTCCATCGAGGTGTGGATCTCGTCTCCGGTGCGGTCCAAAAATCCGGTGTTGATGAAGGCCACGCGGGATTTGGCGGCGCGGATACATTCCTTGAGGTTGACCGAGGTGCGGCGTTCCTCGTCCATGATGCCAAGTTTGACGGTGTTCGGGGCCAGGCCCAAGACAGTCTCGACCCGGGTGAAGGTTTCGGCGGCAAAGGCCACCTCCTCAGGCCCATGCATCTTGGGCTTCACCACATAGACAGACCCGTGGTGTGAATTGCGCAGGCCAGCGGATTTCTGCAGATCATGGCAGGCGATCAGCGTGGTCACCATCGCGTCCATCAAGCCTTCGGGCACCTCGGAGCCATCGGGCAACAGGATGGCCGGGTTGGTCATCAGATGGCCCACGTTGCGCACCCACAAAAGCGCGCGGCCCTTGATCGTCAGGGGGCTACCATCGGGGGCGGTATAGGTGCGGTCGGGGTTCAGCCGCCGCTCCATCCGCCTGCCGCCCTTGTCAAAGCTTTCCGCCAGATCGCCCCGCATCAGGCCAAGCCAGTTGCCATAGGCCTGCACCTTGTCGGCCGCGTCGACACAAGCCACCGAATCCTCGCAATCCATGATCGCGGACATTGTACTTTCCAGCTGTACATCTGCCAAAAGCGCCTGATCCCGCCCCCCGATGAAATGCGCGCGGTCAAAGATCAACTCGACATGCAGCCCGTTGTTTTTCAAAAGGATTGCATCGGGCGCCTTGGGGTTGCCTTTGTAGCCCACGAACTTGGCAGGCTGCACCAAAGGCAGATCATCGACCAAAAGCGCGCCATCTTTGACGATATAGCGCCGGGCGTCGGCGTGGCTGGTGCCTTCAATCGGAAAGGCTTCATCCAGAAACACTCGCGCCCGCGCCACCACCCGCGCGCCGCGGCCGCGTTCATAACCGCCAGACGGAGGCAGCGACCCCATGGCATCGGTGCCATACAGGCAATCGTACAGGCTGCCCCAGCGGGCATTGGCGGCGTTCAGCGCATAACGGGCGTTGGTGATCGGCACCACCAGCTGCGGGCCCGGCACCTCGGCAATCTCGGGGTCGACATGGGCGGTGTCGATTTGAAAATCCCCGCCTTCGGGCAGCAGGTAACCGATTTCGGTCAGAAAATCCTTATAGGCTTGCGGATCATGGATCTGCCCGCGCCGGGCGCGGTGCCAACTGTCGATCCGGGCCTGCAAATCCTCGCGCTTGGCCAGAAGCGCGCGGTTTTTCGGGGCCAGATCGGTCAAAAGGGCGGCAAAGCCCTTCCAGAAGCTGGCTGGATCAACGCCCGTGCCGGGCAGCGCGCGGGTGTTCAGGAAGTCGGCCAAGCCGCTGTCAACCTGAAGCCCTTCAATCCTGATGCGCGCGGCCATGGCTTTCCCCCTTTTGGTGTCGCAACCACGTTAGGCGCGTCGCGGGCGCGGGACAACGAAAAGCGGGCCGGTATTCTTGCCCGATGCCGAAAAGCACTTTCAGGCAGGCGGCGAAAATCGGACGGCCTAGGCCAAACTTTGCCAAATGGCTAAGTTTTCGCTTTGGCGACTCGGCGCGCTCATGTTACTTATCCATATGGCTAAGCATGACCCCACCCTTGACCTGATCTTTCAGGCGCTCTCTGACCCCACCCGCCGCGCCATGCTGGCACGCTTGGGGCAGGGCGCTGCCCCGGTCAGCGAACTGGCCCGACCCACGGGCCTTGCCCTGCCGACGGTGCTGAAACACCTTGGCGTGCTGGAAGGGGCGGGGTTGATCGCCACCGAAAAATCCGGCCGGGCGCGGCTGTGCCATGCCCGACCCGAGACACTGACCCTTGCCACCGACTGGCTGTCTGAACAGCGGGCGCTTTGGGAGGGCAGGCTCGACAGATTTGAAGCCTATGTTCACAGTTTGATACAGGAGACGCGCGATGAGTGATGACCTTGACCCGACCCTTGATCTGGTGCTGGAGCGCGAAATCGCCGCCCCGCGCGCGTTGATCTACACCTGCTGGACCACGCCCGAACATCTGGTGCATTGGTTCGTGCCAAAGCCGCATAAGGTGACGGCCTGCCATCTGGATGTGCGCGTCGGCGGGGCCTGCAACACAACCTTCAATGTGGACGGGCAAGAGATGCAGAACAACGGCGTCTATCTTGAGGTGATCCCCAATGAAAAGCTCGTCTTTACGGATGCTTACACCGCTGGATGGAAACCCGCACCCGAACCGTTCATGACCGCCATCCTGACCTTTGAAGATGCCGGCCCCGGCCGCACCCGCTATCGCGCCGTCGCCCGCCACCGCAATGCCGAGACGGCAAAGCAGCATGAGTCGATGGGCTTTCACGACGGCTGGGGAACTGTGGTGACGCAGTTGGAAGAATACGCCCAAGGTCTGATGAAGGCAGGGGGCTGAGATGCCAGATCCCGTAGCTGCCCCCTTCGCGACCCTGCATTTCGAGCGCCAGGTCGCCGCTCCGCTCGCCACCCTGTGGGAGGTCTGGACCGCGCCCGCCGCCCGCGCCCTGTGGTCTGCGCCCTCGCCCGAGGTGACGGTCGAATATCTGCAAGCCGAGCGCGGCGTCGGCGGGCGCGAAAGATCCTTGTGTAAGGTCGCGGGCGCGCCGGATGTCGAGGTCGAAGCCATCTGGCTCGCCTTGGACCCCGGCAAGCGCTCGGTCAACTCTGAGGTGGTCTGCTGCCAAGGGCAGACCCTTTCAGCGGCACTGGTGACAGCCGATTTCGCCGCAGAGGGCGAGGGGAGCCGCATCAGCGTGACGGTGCAACTGTCCTCGCTGGCGCAGGACATGGCTGACGGCTATCGCCATGGCTTTGGCGGCGGGTTGGCGAACCTCGCCGACATGGCCGCCCGCGCGATGCTGCTCAAACGCGTGATCAAGGCCCCTGTCGTCACCGTCTGGGGCGCATGGGTGAACGCCGAGACCCTGCCGCAATGGTGGGGGCCGGATGGGTTTTCCTGCAAGACCCGTCGGATTGATCTGCGCACAGGCGGCGAATGGGTGTTCGACATGATCGGCCCCGATGGTACGGTCTTTCCGAACCATCACCTCTATGACCGGATCGACCCGCAGTCCCGCATCGACTATCGCCTTCTATGGGGAGAAAATGGCCCGAAACATGCCGACGCGTGGATCGAGTTCACCCCAGCGGCGGCGGGCACCGAGGTGACCTTGGGCATGGCCATGGCCACCGCCAAAGAGTGGGCGGAAGCCAAGGGCTTTGGTGCCGAGGCGCTGGGCCTGCAAACGCTGGGCAAACTCGCCCGCTTCATCGGGACGGAATAGGGGCCTTTGGCCTTCAATCTCGGATCAAATATCCTTGTGGGGGGCAATGGCCCCCCATTTTTTCTTTCGGCAGGCGTCCGAGCAATATTTGACCTCGTCCCAGACTTTTTCCCAGGCCTTGCGCCAGACCATCGGGCGGCCACAGGCGGCACAGATCTTGACCGGCAGATCGGATTTCTTGCGCATCTTCACAGGGTCAAACCTCAATGCGGTCACGCAGGCGCAGACCGTGTTGCCGTTGCGATGGGACAGTCACCGACCGCCGATCTAGCCCGCGACGAAGATTCGTAAAGGGTGAAAGCTCTTTCCCCGCCGTGTGGGCCATGGCAGGAAGGGGCGCAAATGGGTGCAGAGCATGACGATCACCATCTATCACAACCCCGCCTGCAGCACCTCGCGCAATGCCTTGGCCGCGATCTGCGCCGCGGGGTACGAGCCTGTCATTGTCGAGTATCTCAAGACCGGCTGGACCAAGCCACAGCTTCAGGATCTGTTTGCCGCCGCGGGTCTTCATGCCGGGCAGGCGCTCCGGCTGGCCAATTCACCCGCTGCCGCGCTGGGGCTGACGAGCGAAAATGTCACGCAAGATCAAATTCTTGACGCCATGGTGCAGCACCCCGGTCTTGTGCAGCGCCCCTTTGTGGTTTCGCCCAAAGGCACAGCACTCTGCCGTCCGGCCGATCTGGTGACCGCCCTTTTGTGACCCCTTGCGCCCGCCGGGCAAGCGCGCAAGCTTGGGACATCAAGGAGTGTCCCCATGACCGCCCAGCCCACCGATCCGCGCACCATCTATCTGGCCGATTACCAGCCCTTACCCTATCAGCTTGACCGGGTGGCGCTGACCTTTCGGCTGGCACCCCGCGCCACGCGGGTTCTGGCCCGTCTGGACTTTGCGCCCAACCCCGCGCGGCCCGGTCGGCAGGATCTGCGGCTGAACGGTGAAAACCTCGCGCTCCTCTCGGCAAAGGTGAACGGGCAAGCTGTGACGCCTTCGCTGGATGCCGAAGGGCTGACCATCGCGGCCGCCGATCTGCCTGACGGCGGCTTTACGCTGGAAACCGAGGTCGAGATCAGCCCGGAAACCAACACCGCGTTGGAGGGGCTTTACATGTCAAAGGGCATGTATTGCACCCAATGCGAGGCCGAGGGCTTTCGCAAGATCACCTATTACCCCGACCGCCCCGATGTGATGGCCCGGTTCAAGGTGCGTATCGAAAGCGACCTGCCGGTTTTGTTGTCAAACGGCAATCCGGTTGCCACGGGCAAAGGGTGGGCCGAATGGGATGATCCATGGCCGAAACCGGCCTATCTCTTTGCGCTGGTCGCAGGGGATCTGATCGCGCACCCGGACAGGTTCACCACCAAATCGGGCCGCGAGGTGGAACTGAATATCTGGGTGCGTCCCGGCGACGAGGACCGCTGCGCTTGGGGGATGCAGGCGCTGAAAAAGTCGATGACATGGGATGAAGAGGTTTACGGTCGCGAATACGACTTGAACATTTTCAACATTGTGGCCGTTGATGACTTCAATATGGGCGCGATGGAGAACAAAGGGTTGAACATTTTCAACTCCAAGGTGGTTTTGGCCAGCCCTGACACTGCAACCGATGACGACTTTGCCCGCATCGAGGCGATCATCGCGCATGAGTATTTCCACAACTGGACCGGCAATCGCATCACCTGCCGGGATTGGTTCCAGCTCTGCCTGAAAGAAGGGCTGACGGTGTTCCGCGATCAGCAGTTTTCCGGCGATATGCGCAGCCACGCGGTGAAGCGCATCGAAGATGTGTTGACGCTGCGCGCCCGCCAGTTCCGCGAAGATCAAGGTCCGCTGGCCCATGCCGTGCGGCCCGAAAGTTTTGTCGAGATCAACAACTTCTACACCGCGACCATCTATGAAAAGGGCGCCGAGATCATCGGGATGCTGAAACGGTTGGTGGGGGATGCGGCCTATGCGCAGGCGCTGGATCTGTATTTCCAGCGCCATGACGGGGATGCGGCGACCATCGAGGATTGGTTGAAGGTATTCGAAGATACCACTGGCCGTGATCTGACCCAGTTCAAACGCTGGTACGCCGAGGCCGGAACGCCCCGGCTTCAGGTGCATGAGGCTTGGGCAGCCGCGCCCTCGGGCGGAACCTATACGCTGACGTTCACCCAGACCAATCCCCCCACACCGGGGCAGGTCGACAAGGGGGCCAAGGTCATTCCGATTGCGGTGGGTCTGTTGAACCCCAACGGAGACGAGGTGGTGCCGACGACCGTGCTTGAGATGAACAAGCCCGCGCAAAGCTTTGCTTTTGAAGGCTTATCTTCGCGCCCTATCCCGTCCATCCTGCGCGGATTTTCTGCGCCTGTGGTGCTGGAACGCGATGTGCCGCAATCAGAACGCGCCTTCCTTTTGGCCCATGACACCGATCCCTTCAACCGCTGGGAAGCGGGGCGGACGCTGGCCAAGGACGTGCTGGCGCGGATGGTGGCGACGGGGGCAAAACCGACAGCCGATCTCTTGGATGGCATGGCCCGGCTTGCCTTTGATGACAGTCTGGATCCCGCGTTCCGGGCGCTTGCGCTGCGCCTGCCGTCTGACGACGACATGGCCGCAACCCTTCACGCCGCAGGCCATGTGCCGGACCCCATGCGTATTCATAAGGCGCGGCGCAGCTTGGGTCTTGCCTTGGCCGAAACCCTCGCGCCGGGGCTGGAAAAGTTGGAGCAATCCTGCCGGGTGGAGGGGGCGTTTTCGGCCGAAGCGATCCCGGCCGGAAAACGCGCCCTGCGGCTGGCCGCCCTATCTTTCCAGACGCGGCTGGACGAGGGCAAGGCCGCAAAAGCCGCATTTGTACAATCGTACAATATGACTGAAAGCTTTGGCGCCCTCTCTATCCTTTTGGAAAATGGATATGGTGATCAAGAGCTTGCGGCGTTTTCTTCAAAATGGGCAGGGGACCGTCTGGTGATGGACAAATGGTTCGCTGTGCAGGTCGCGATGGCACCGCCAGATCAGGCCGCGGCTGTCGTTGCCCGCCTGACGGCGCGGGCCGACTTCGACATGAAAAATCCGAACCGCTTCCGCGCGGTGATCGGGGCGCTTACGGCCAACCATGCCGGGTTCCATCACGACAGCGGCGCGGGCTATCGCACGCTTGCCGATTGGTTGATCCGCCTTGACCCGATCAACCCCCAGACGGCGGCGCGCATGTCGACAGCCTTCGAGACGCGCCCGCGCTATGACGCCGACCGTCAGGCCATGATCTGCGGTGAACTTGACCGTATCCTTGCCACCCCCGGCCTCAGCCGCGACCTGTCGGAAATGGCAGGCCGGATGCGGGGCACGTGATTTGCGCCTGTTGAAATACTCTCGGGGGTGAGGGCGTCAGACCGAGGGGGCAGAAAGCCCCCTTATTGGCAATAGCTTTGCGCGGCAGTCCAGGCTGCCATTTCTGCCCGCTTGCTGGCCTTGCGGAACGGCATCCAATCGCGGCCCATGCCGCGGTTGCCCTTCCCTGCGACCACACCATCGCGGCCAACATTTTCGGCCAGCATCTCGATCGAACATTCCAGATTCGCCGCACCGTCTTTCAGCGCGGCGGCATTGCTGGCCGCACAGTCATAATGGCGTGCTGATTTGGGCGAGATTTGCATCACCCCGATATATTGCCCGCCGCCGCCCGAGGCGGCCGGATTCCAGCTGCTTTCATATTTCGCGACTGCCGACAGCAAGCCCACCCAGAAGGCGCGCCGCGCGGCAAGGCTGTTGTCTTCGTAACCGGGGCACCATGATTTGATGTCGGCGGGCACGCGCGAGGCCAGCACCTCGTCTTTGGCTGCAACGGCCACAAGGCTGCGCGTCGTCCATTCTGCGGCTTCTGGCCGATGATCCCAGCGGGTCGCCGGCAGGGCGCCCTTGGGAAGAACGGCTTTCAGATCCGCGATCTTGACAGGCACACAGGCCGAAAGGACCAACACAAAGACAAGGAGAAGACGGGACAAGAGGGGCTCGAAGTTGTTTCAGACCCGACGGCGATGCCCGCCTGGCAAGGGTTTTGTCGAGTCTTCTGTTGCGCCGGACGCGATATCGGCGAAATCCCGCGCAAAGGGCTGGCATTGTGATGCCCTGCTGTCCCGCCTCTGCACTCTTGCCGTTGCGGGCCAGTTTGCCTAAGACAAGCCAAGGCTCGCAGGGGCCAAAGCAAGAAGGGGTTTGCCATGCTCGACCTGACCTATACCGCGCCGAAACCCAAGGTTATTGCCGGGGCCAAGCAGGATTGGGAATTGGTGATCGGCATGGAAATCCATGCGCAGGTCGCCTCGAACGCCAAGCTGTTTTCTGGCGCCTCGACGCAGGTGGGGGCAGAGCCGAACTCTAACGTGGCTTTTGTGGATGCCGCGATGCCGGGCATGCTGCCGGTCATCAATGAATACTGTGTCGAACAGGCCGTGCGGTCGGGTCTTGGCCTGAAGGCCGCGATCAACCTGCGGTCCGCTTTTGACCGCAAGAACTATTTCTACCCCGATTTGCCGCAAGGCTATCAGATCAGCCAGCTTTACCACCCCATCGTGGGCGAGGGCGAAGTGCTGGTGGAATTGTCGCCCGGCGTGGCGCGTCTGGTGCGGATCGAACGCATCCACCTTGAACAGGATGCGGGCAAGTCGATCCATGACATGGACCCGACGATGTCCTTTGTGGATTTCAACCGCACCGGTGTTGCGCTGATGGAGATCGTCAGCCGCCCGGACATTCGCGGGCCGGAAGAAGCGGCGGCCTATGTCGCGAAACTGCGGCAGATCCTGCGTTATCTTGGCACCTGCGACGGCAATATGCAGAATGGCAACCTGCGGGCCGATGTGAACGTGTCGATTTGCGCGCCCGGCCAGTATGAGAAATATCAGGCGACGCAGGATTTCTCGCATCTT